>CACYHX010000001.1 GCA_902774365.1 uncultured Bacteroidia bacterium
GCTCTACTATCCCCTCGACAGCTGGTTCATCAAGACCACGGCCCTCAAAGACCGCATGATCGAACTCAACAAGACCATCAACTGGAAGCCCGAGGCCACCGGTAGCGGCCGTTTCGGCAACTGGCTGGAGAACCTCGTCGACTGGAACCTGTCGCGTTCGCGCTACTGGGGCACGCCGCTGCCCATCTGGCGCACCGAGGACGGCAAGGAAGAGATCTGCATCGGCAGCGTCGAAGAGCTTCGCAACGAAATCGAGAAGAGCATCAAGGCGGGCTTCATGAAAGAGAACCCATACGCCAGCGACGACTACACCAAGTTCGACCTGCACCGTCCTTACATTGACGGAGTGGTTTTGGTGTCGCCAAGCGGCAAGAAGATGTTCCGTGAACCTGATTTGATTGACGTATGGTTCGACAGCGGCGCCATGCCCTACGCTCAATATCACTACATGGGGAAGGAAGGCCAGCTTGGCAAGGATGTATTCCCGGCCGACTTCATCGCCGAGGGCGTCGACCAGACCCGTGGCTGGTTTTTCACTCTGCATGCCATCGCCACGATGTGCTTCGACAGTGTGGCCTATAAGAACGTCATCTCCAACGGCTTGGTGCTCGACAAGAACGGCAACAAGATGTCGAAACGTCTCGGCAATGCCGTCGACCCGTTCGGTGCCCTCGAGAAATACGGCGCCGATGCCGTGCGTTGGTATATGATCACCAACTCGCAGCCTTGGGACAACCTGAAGTTTGACGAGGCTGGCGTGGACGAGGTGCGCCGCAAGTTCTTCGGAACCTTGTACAACACATACGCCTTCTTCGCCTTGTACGCCAACATCGACAAGTTCAACTATAAGGAAGCCGACATCGACATCAAAGACCGCCCTGAGATCGACCGTTGGATTCTTTCGGAGTTGAACTCCCTCATCCTCGAAGTCGACAACGCCTACAGCAGCTATGAGCCTACTCGTGCGGGTCGTGCCATCAGCGAGTTCGTCGACGCTCACCTCAGCAACTGGTACGTGCGCCTCTCGCGCCGCCGTTTCTGGAAGAGCGAGGACAACCAAGACAAGCTGTCGGCCTATCAGACCCTCTACACCTGCCTCGAGACCGTGGCACGCCTCGGCTCGCCCATCGCGCCGTTCTTCTGCGAACAGCTTTACCGCGACCTCAACAACGTCACGGGCCGCAACAAGGCCGAGTCGGTGCATCTGACCGACTTCCCCGAGGCCAACAAGGCCTATATCGACAAGGCCCTGGAGGAACGCATGGAGATGGCACAGCTGGTCTCCTCGCTGGTGCTCTCGCTGCGTAAGAAAGCCAACATCCGCGTGCGTCAGCCCCTGTCGAAGATCATGATCCCCGTCAAGGACGAGAACATGAAGACGCAGCTCGAGAAGGTGTCGCACCTCATCAAGAGCGAGGTCAACATCAAGGAGATCGAGTTCCTCTCGCCCGACAACAACATCCTGGTGAAGAACGTGAAGCCCAACTTTAAGACCTTGGGCAAGAAATACGGCAAGCAGATGAAGCAAATCCAGGCCTACTTCACCAACATGAGCCAAGATGAGATCCATGCCTTCGAGAAGAACAACGGCACCCACCTCAGCGTGGACGGCGTCGACGTCGAGCTGACCCTCGAAGACGCCTTGATCTCAACGCAAGACATCCCCGGCTGGGCCGTCACCTCACAAGACGACCTCACCGTGGCTTTGGATATGACCATCACCGATGAGCTGATGCAGGAAGGCCTCGCCCGCGAGATCGTCAACCGCGTGCAGAACCTCCGTAAGACGGGAGGCTTCGAAGTCACCGACCGCATCGAGCTGCTCATCGAGAAGAACGACAAGACCGACGCTGCCGTGAAGCAATACGGCGACTACATCTGCAACGAGACCCTGGCCACCATCACCGAGGTCGACGCCCTGGACGGCGTGGAAGCCGAGGAATTGGTGGAAGGCGTTAATGTGAAACTGAAGATTCAAAAGAAATAATGTTTGTAGAGACGCGATTAATCGCGTCTCTACCAGCATATTAAATAAATTACCTATGGAAAAGAAAGAACCCCAAGTACGCTATTCAGATGAAGACCTCGAGGAATTCAAGGCCTTGATCCTGGAGAAGCTCGAACAGGCAAAGACCAACCTGGAGACCTTGCAAGCCAACCTCTCAGGTGGCGAACATAGCACCGACGACACCGCCCCCACCTTCAAGGTGCTGGAAGACGGCTATGCCGTGGCGCAGAAAGAAGAAAACGCCAAACTCGTGGCCCGTCAGGAGAAGTACATCCACAACCTGGAGCTCGCCCTGATGCGCATCGAGAACAAGACCTACGGCATCTGCTGCGAGACCGGTCGTCTCATCCCCAAGGAGAGACTGCGCTGCGTGCCTATCACCACCCGCTGCCTTGACGCCAAACTGAAGAAAAAGTGAAAAAGCAGGGCAACCACGGCCTGTGGTGGTCGTTTTTGGTGATTTTCGTCGTCTTGGTGCTTGACCAAATCCTCAAGATTTGGGTCAAGACCAACATGCCCTTTGGCAAAGAAATCCCCGTCATCGGGAACTGGTTCAAGCTGTTGTTCATCGAGAACAACGGCATGGCCTTCGGATGGCTGGGCAGTGGCGGCATCCTGAAGCTGGCGTTGAGTCTCTTTAGGATCGTGGCCATCGTTGCCCTTTTCTGGGTGTTGGTACGCCTCTCGAAGAAAGACACCAAATTCGGCGTGCTGTTCGGCATCGCCCTCATCACCGCAGGCGCCATGGGCAACATCATCGACAGCGTGTTCTACGGCCGCATCTTCAGCGAGAGCACCTACACACAAGTCGCCACCCTCTTCCCCGACGGCGGCGGCTATGCCGGATGGCTGCATGGGCGCGTGGTCGACATGCTCTACTTCCCCATCATCGACGTGGCCCGCGAAAACGCCTCCTGGCTACCCAACTTCTTCTTCGGCCCCGACGACCACTTCATCTTCTTCCGGCCCATCTTCAACTTAGCCGATGCCGCCATCACCATTGGCGTGTTTTATATGCTCCTCTTCCAGTGGAAATGGTTGAAGAGCATAAAATAAACCCCACCTTGTGTTCGTTATCATCCCACAAACTCGATTTTACCGACAAAACCTATCGTCATGAACAGACTGAAATGCTTTACCCTCCTCATAGCCGCTTGGCTCGTCACGTCGTTGGCCATGGCACAAGGCGGCGTCTCCATCGGCCAATGGCGCACCCATCTCCCCTACCAGAAGGTGATCGCCGTGGAGCCTATAGGAAGCAAGATATATGCCGCCACGGAGTTTGAGTTGTTCTACTACGACACTCAGGATAACTCCATCAACATCCTCAACAAAATCAACGGTTTGTCGGACATCGGCATCAGCACCATGCGCTACAACGAGAGCCAACGCAAGCTGTTTGTGGCCTACACCAACGCCAACGTCGACCTCATCGATGCCGAAGGCAATGTCACCAACATGAGCGACATCAAGGACAAGAACATCGTGGGCAACAAGAGCATCAACCATGTGTATTTCGATGGCGACCTGGCTTACGTGGCCTGCGGCTTTGGCATCGTGGTCTTCGACCTGAAGAAGGAAGAGGTGAAAGACACCTATTATATAGGCAACCAAGGCGATGCGGTGAACGTCACCGACGTCGCCATCTACCATGGCCGCATCTATGCCTGCACCGACGACGGCGTATATTATGCCACACAAAGTTCACCCAACTTGGCCAACTATTCGGCGTGGCACTTCGACACCAGCTTGATTTATCCCCATCTGCCCTACACCGAGATGGAGGTCTTCAACGGCAAGTTATTTCTGAACTACGATGGGGGTTATCAAAAAGACACCCTTTTCGTCAACAACGGCAGCAGCTGGGGCTATTTCAACAAGCAAGATGTCGAGCAAAAACAAGAGCTGCGCGCCTACGACGACCAGCTGATCATCACCAATCTTTACAATGTGAAGGTCTTCGACCAGAGTCTGAACGAGGTACTCAACATATACAACCCCGGTGGTGGCATCCAACCGCATTCTACTGCTCGCGACAACAGTGGTCACTATTGGATTGGCGACACGTTCCGTGGCCTCATCAAGACCTCCAACGGCTGGGATAAAAGCGACGTGAAACCCAATGGACCTTTTTCAAAGAACGTATTTGAGCTTCAAGCCTGCGGCGACCAAGTATGGATTGCCACAGGAGGCCATGCCGCCAACTGGGGCAAACGCTACATGAGAGAAGGCGTGGCCCGCTTCGACGGCTTCTGGACCATCCTCAACAACACTACGCTGGCCAACTTCGACGAATACTCCGACTTCGTCTGCACTGTCACCGACCCCAACAACCCCTCGGTCACCTATGTCGGCACCTGGGGCAAGGGTATCCTCAAGTTCAACGGCAACGAACTCGTGGAGGTGTACAACGCCGACAACAGCACACTAGAGCCTTGGTTACAAGACCCAAGCCTCACCAACATCAGCGGCTTGGCCTTCGACAGCAAGGGCAACCTATGGGTGGCCAACACGGGTGCCACCAAGCTCCTCTCCGTGATGGAACGCAACGGCACATGGCATTCCTATAACCTCGGCGGCAGCCTCAGCGGCATCGACATCGGCACCATGATTATCGACGCCAACGACTACAAGTGGATTATCCGTCGTGGCGGCGAAGTCATCGTCTTCAACGACAACGGGACGCTCGACATCACCGCCGACGACCGTGCCGTCAACCTCACCTCCGCCCAATACTACGGTAACCTGGCCGGTTCCGTCAACTGCTTGGTGGTCGACCACGAAGGCGCCGTTTGGGCAGGCACCAACAACGGCCCCTGCAAGTTCGAAAACACCAGAGCCATCTTCAACGGCGGCAACTACGACGCCGTGCAGATCCGCGTGCCCCGTAACGACGGCACACAACAATACGACTACCTGTTTGCCAACTCCAATGTGCTCTCCATGGCCACCACCGGTGCCAACCAGATGTGGTTTGGCCTTGAATCGGGTGTTTACCTGATGTCGTTCGAAAGCACTCCCAAGGAGCTCCATTACTTCAATACCGACAACAGCCCAATATTAGACAACGCCGTCACCACCATGGCCATCGACAAGAGCGGCGAGGTGTTTTTCGGCACCAGCAATGGCGTCATCTCCTATCGTGGTGAGTCGGCGACGCCCGAGCCTGAAGTCAGCGACGTGGTGGCTTATCCCAACCCCGTCAGACCCGGCTTCAATGGATTTGTCGGCATCAAAGGCTTGGTGGCCAATTCCTTGGTCAGAATCACCACCGTCGACGGTGCCTTCGTCACCCAGCTGATGTCGGAAGGCGGACAGGCCGTGTGGGACTGCACCACCATCAACGGCGAGAAGGTGACACCAGGCGTGTACCTCATCTTCGTCAGCACCAAAGACGGCAAAAACAAGTTTGCCACCAAGATCCTCATCCAAAATTGATGGACGACAAAACCGAAGGCATCGTCCTGCAGTCGGTGCGCTACGGCGACACCAGCCTCATCGTGAAGGTGTTCACCCGAACGCAAGGCTTGAAGTCCTATATGCTGAAAGGGGCCTTCAACCGAGGCGCCAAGAACCGTGCCGCCTTGTTCCAAAACCTCAACGTCATCCAATATGTCGAGGTGGGCAACCCGAAAAGCCATACCCTCGGCTACCTCAAAGACGCACAACTGGCCATGGTGTATCACAGCCTGCCCATGGTGATGAACAAGAGCGCCATCATGATGTACGTCAGCGAGCTGCTGTCGAAGACCATCACCGAGCAGGAACAGAACGAAGCCCTGTACGACTTCATCGTCAGCTCCTTGCAGTGGCTCGACCTGGTGGAACAGGACTATGCCATCTTCCCTTTGTTTTTCACTTTGGAACTCACCCGACACCTCGGCTTTTACCCAAAAGCAAACCATCAGCCGGGCTGGTGCTTCGACATGATGGAAGGGGCCTTTGCCCACGATTATCCGTTGCATCCTTATTATTTCGATGCCGAGACGGCCACTGCGCTGTCGGACTTGCTCAATGTGGGCATTGACGAAGCAAGCCGTCGGCCGCTCCGCTTGAGTCAGCGGCGCGAGTTGCTCGACGGCTTGATGGTTTTCATGAGGCTTCATGCACCGGTGATGAAGGACTTCCACTCACACGAGGTGCTGAAGGCGGTGTTGGAATAACCCTATCGTCATTGCGAGCGCAGCGAAGCAATCTAGGGGAAAGTCTCTTCTCTAGATTGCTTCGTCACTTCGTTCCTCGCAATGACGTAGAAGATCCTACCTCAAGTCAACAGAGGTCTGTCCGATGAGCTTGCCTCCTTGTTCGTAGATGTCGATGAAGTAGGTGCCGGGCCTGAACTCACGGTCGGAGGGCTTGGCATAATACGCCCTGACCGGCGTCTCCTTGCCTTCGTAGTTGACCCTGATCTTCTCGGTGAACTGCAAGGTCTCGCCATTCGACTGGAAGGCGTATTCGTCGCCTGTGCCTTTGCAGATGATGGCCTTCGTTGGGTCGGCAATACGCACATAGAACACCTTCGAGCCCGACTGTATCAAGTCGTTCGCGGCCACGATGAAGTCAATCCTGATGCGCTCGGCACGGTCGGCGCGGTCGGTGATGCTTTCCTTGCTGCCACCTCTGAAACGCACGGCTTGGGCCGTGTAGTTGAACAGCTTCATCGTAGCTGCCTGGTTGACCATGCTGGTCAGCTCTTCCTTCTGGCGGTTGAGGTTGGTGTTCTCGCGACGTTCGGCGAGGTACTCCTCACGGATGCGTTCGTTCTCGGCCACCAACTCACGGTTGACGGTGTACAACGAGTCCATCTGACGCACATACTTCTGCGAGATAAGCTGCAGCGACTCCACTTTCTTCTTGATGCGGTAGTAATCCCACTGCGAGTCAAGGAGTTTCTTGATCTCGACGGCGTCGGCTTGGATGATGCTGTCTTTCTCGGCCAGCTCGAGGCTCAACTCGCCATAACTCTCTTTCAAGTCGTTGTGCACCTTCAACAGGCTGTCCACTTCGGCTTGGAAGTCGGCACGTTGCATTTCCTTTTCTGCCTCAAGCGTCTTCAGGTCGCTTTTCATTGAGCTGTTGCGCACCAACAGCACGATCAAGGCTATCGCCAAAACACCGAGGATGGCATAGAGCCAATACGGTTGTTTCGATTTTTTCTTATTCTCTGAATCCATATCGTTAGGGTTTTTATTTTGCAAAAATACGAAAAAACATTGAATGTGGGCGCAATAGGCTTAACTTTCGATGACGGGCTCCACCTTCGCCCTTGAAAGATGGACAGGGATGTATTGCCCCACCACTTCGATGTAGACGATGAGATGCCGTTTGTTGTATATCGTTTCGAGCCTTCCTTGCAGTCCTTTCATCGGGCCGTTGATGATCCTGACCATCTGTCCTTCCTTCAGCTCCTCGTTGTTCTGCATCTTGAACTCTTCGCCGTGCTCATAGTCGTCCACGAATCTTTTGATGGCCACAATCTGGTTGTCGGGCACCACCACGGCTTCGTGTTCGAAGGTCACAAAGCGCATCACGCCATAGACGTTAAGAATGGGCAGGTATTCCTTGGCGTTGGAACGCACGAAGACATACGACTTGAACAGAGGCTCCTCTATCTTCTTGCGGCGGTCGCTCCACTGTTTCACCTTGGTCACCAGGGGCAGGTAGGCCTCTATGCCCATCTCCTCGAGTTGCGACAACACCTTTTTCTCCGACCTTGACCTGACATACAAGGCATGCCAATGTCGTTCACGAAGTTCGAGTGGGTTCATCCTTTATGATTTCTTGCTTCTGTGCTTTTTCTTATCGGAAGAGGAGTGGTCCTCGCCGTAATAGTCGTTGCCGTAGTAGCCCGAGTGTTGGCTGCCGTATCTGCCATAGCCGTAACCATAGGCATAGCCGTAACCATATCTATAGCTGCCATAACGCTTGCCGTAGTAGCCCTTGTTGGTCTGGATGCCGTTGATGACGATGGAGGCGTCGATGCCACGGTCTTCCAAGTCCTTGATGATGCTGCCGAAGATATTCTTGTTGGTCACGCCTTGGCGGACGATGAACAACTTGACATCGGCGAAGCGCATCAGCAGGAAGGCGTCGGTGACGAGGCCCAAAGGCGGCGTGTCGATGATGATGTAGTCATATTTCTCCTTCAGCAGGTCGAAGAACTCATTACACTTCTCCGAGGCAATCAACTCGGCGGGGTTGGGCGGGATGGGACCGCTGGTGATGATGTCGAGGTTAGGCACCTGGGACGCTGTTTGGATGATGTTTTCGAAGGGCTCCCTATTGGAGAGGAAGGAACTGATGCCCACGTTGTTGTTCAAGCCGAACTCCTGGAAGAGCTTGGGTTTACGCATATCGAAGCCCAGCAGCACCGTTTTCTTGCCGTAGAAGGCATAGATGGAGGCGATGTTGATGCTGTTGAAGGTCTTACCGATACTCTGCATGTCGCCCGTGACGAGGATGGTGCTCTTCGACTTGCCCTGCGTGAGGAACTCGATGTTGGTACGGATGGAGCGGAACGACTCGGCGATAGGCGACTTGGGTGAGTTGATGACCACCAAGGGGTTGGTGTCGCTGGTCTGGGCCACCTGTCCCACGATGGGGAAGCGCGTCAGCTTCTCCACATCCTTGCGGTCGCTGATGGACACGTTGAAGTAGTTCTTGAGGAAGAGGAACAACGCCGGCACCATCAAGCCGATGATTAAAGCAATGAGATAATTCATCGAGGTACGCGGCGAAATCTTACGTGTTGTTTCTATACGAGCAATATCAAGGATCTCATTGTCGGGCGTGTTGGAGGCCTTCAGGATCTGGGCCTCGGCGCGACGCTGCATCAGGTACTTATAGGTGTCTTCGTTGAACTTGAAGTTACGCTGGTAGTTGATGAGTTGTTGCTGCTTGTCGGGCAATTGACGCGACTCACCTTCAAGCACGGCGATACGACGGTCGATTTCGTTAAGGGTCATCTGGGCATTGTCGACAAGATTATTGACGTTTTCCAACAAAGCCCTCTTGGTGGTCACTATCTGTTCGTTGAGTTTGATAATCTCAGGGTGTTGCTCAGTTTGAGTGAGCAACTTAGTGGCCTTGGTTTGCGCCAAGGTAACAAGATCGCGAGCAAGTTGGTTCAGCAAGGGGTCGTTGATACCCATGGTGCTGGGCGCAGCCAAATTCTCGGGGTCGTTGATTTGAATTTTGATATAATCCTGCAAGCGCTTGTAAATTTTTACGTTAACATTCATTTCAGCCCTTTCCTTTTCCAAGGCACGCAGGTTGTTATACACTTGATTGGCTTGCACATCCAGGTTCATCACATCGTTTTGTTCGCGGAAATCCTTCAGGTCGCTTTCGGCACTACTTAACGACTCCTGAATACCTTCCAGTTCATTATCGATGAATTCGATGGTGTTTTCCGAAACCACATTTTTCTTCTCCAATCCCCGAGCCACATATTCATTCATCAAGGTATTGGTGAAGTCAATAATCTTTTGGGTATTGTAACCACTCGAGGTCACCGAAAGCACCGAGGATTGCTTGGTGGTAGGAGACACCGAGTATGAACTATTCTGCCTTACCAAGTTGGCATAACTATTGAACCAGAAAGAGAGTTTCCTGTTGTTGTCAACCTCGGGATTATAGTTGTCGTTCAACACGATACGGAAACGGTTGTAACCATTGTCCACCATCTCGCCATACGCACATTCCGTTGTAACATCAACGCCACCACCACCCGACACCACTTGACTTAATATGTAGTCATATTTACTAAAACGTTCAGCCGTTCCATGCAGTATTATTTTGTCTTCTCCAATTTTGACCACTTCGTAAACCAAGCCCACGGCCTGAGGAACGCTACGGTCAAAGTCAACAGTAAAAGGAGCATTTTTGTATAATTCAATAGTCATAACACGCCCCTTTTCCATATAAGTGACTTCGATGTTCATCTTCCTGACCGCACGGTCTTTAAGTGCATACGACTTCAAGATAGACATTTCGTTATCCACATTCTGATACCCCCTAAAGCTTCCATTGGTCATAATGTCTGTGGCATCATAACCCGATTGGGCATCCTTGATCAAAACCGTACCTGTCGTCTGATACACATTGGAACTGTAGCGATTGATGACAAAGCCAATGGCTAAGGCCACCACCGCGCCAATCAAAAACAGGTACCAATGGTTCAGGAAGATGAAAATCAACTGCTTGATGTCGACGGTTTGTTCCTCATTATTGTTTTGCCGAGGTTTGTATGATGTTTCGTTCTGCATGATGATTTCTAAAATATGTTGTTACCATTAGTTACTACTACCATTTTTTCTAAACAAAGCATATACCGTGACGACCAACGAGATGATGGAGAACACCGTGGCGTATGGGAAAGCGGTGAAGCCCCATTGCTTGATCTTCATAGGCTCTACATAAACGATGTCATTGGGTTTCAGATAATAGTAGGGCGACGAAAGAATATCGGCCGAACCCATGTCGACGGTGACGATTTCAGAGCCATTGTCGGTTTGACGGATAATTTTCACCGCACTGTTCTTGGCAAAGTTGGTCATGTTGCCCGCCAGGGCCACAGCCTCAAACAAGTTGATTTGCGACTGGTACACCTTGAACATGCCCGGTTTGTTTACCTCGCCCAAAATAGTCAGGTTGAAGTTCGACAACTTCACAATGATGGTGGTTTGGTTGACATATTTGTCAAGTTCCGTCTGTAAAATCGCTTTCGCTTCATCAACCGTCATGTTCTTGAGTTCAATTTTACCGACCAAAGGCAACTCAATGAAGCCTTCTTCATCCAATGTATAAGACTGGAGATAGATGGAGGCATCGGAGGAAGCGGTTCGCGAAGCATAATCACCTGTCAACGAGGCGGCACTGCGTTCGTCAACGATATTGACAAAACGAATGTACAAATTGTCGCCCGGCTGCAACTTGTAGTCGATAGAGCGTTCGTTGACATAGTTGACGGATTGGGTCTCGCTCAGCATCTGCGCCTCCTTTAGATACAACATTTTCTTTTGGGGTACACAAGAAGCGAAAAGCACTGCCAGCAGCACTGCGGCCAGTCCCAGTTTTGTGATTTTATTCATGGTTTTCATCATTTTTGTCGTTTTTTTAGTTACGCAACAACGTCAGCTCCTTCACCCCCACCAAGGGCGTGATAGGCATGCGGTTCTCGATTTGGAAGGTGTAGGTGCCCGGATCCACGATGCGCAAGTCCTTGTTGATGGGCAGCACGTAGGTGTGGCATCCGTCGACGCTTTCCACGTTCCACTTTCCCTCCTCGTCCTTCAGGTTGAACTTGTAAGCCCTGGCGCGATAGGGGTTGCCGTCGCTGCTGAACACCGTGAACACCATAGAGATGTCGTTGTAAGGATAGGCGTCGGTGAAAGCGATTTTCAAGCTCAGGTCGTAGCTCGTCTCTTCCTTCACTTCTATGTTATCCTTCACATAATCAAAGCGTTCCCAAAGCGTCTCGTAGAATTCGCGATGCAACAAGGCGGTGTTCTTTTCCTGCCGTGTGCAGCCGAAAAGACACAGGATACAGCATGCCATCAAAACAATCTTTCTCATCGGTTAACCTTAAAAATCGTGCAAAGATACTAATTTTCGTATTACTAGTATATTAAGTAGATGAGAAAATTAGTTAAACACGATAAACCGAGTAATACAGACTAACGTTTTTCCTGTCATGGCGGACAAGGATCCGCCATCTCCTATGCAGAAGGGTGTCACTGTCGTTTAGGAGATCGCGGGTCAAGCCCGCGATGAGGGGGTCTGCGCACGCGATGAGGCCGCGATGACGACCAAGGAGGCAGTGACATACCATAAAAACCAGCAACAACAGCCTCCCATGTCATACCGACCGACGAAGGAGGGAGCGTATCTATGGGAGGCGGTTCAAAGGAGCAAAAGCTTAAATGGGAGGCTATTGAAGGCATAGATACACTCGGCTTCGCCTCGGTATGACATTGGCAGAAAAAAATTCTCCAAAAAGCACCATGGAAATCAAGAAAAACTTATAATTTTGCTATTCACGATTCTACCATGAGAACAAAAAACAACAACTTGTCTTCCAGAAAGTTACTGATCATGGGCATCTTCATCGCCGTGGGGATTGTCTATGTCCTGAAGTTGTTTTTCCTCCAAGTCATCGACGACAAGTACAAGACCATGGCCGACAACAACGCCCTCCGCTTCGTCACGCAATACCCCGCCCGAGGCAAGGTGTTCGACCGTAACGGCCAGCTGCTGGTGTTCAACGAAGCCGTCTACGACCTCATGGTCATCCCCAAGCAAACCATCATCAAGGACACGCTCGACCCTTCTTATCCCTTTGACACACTTGGTTTCTGCAGTCTACTCGACATCGACAAGACCTCGTTCATCGAGCGGATGAATAAAGCCAAGAAAGAGTCGTACCTCAAACCCTCGCCCTTCATGACGCAGGTGTCAAAGGAGAACTACGCCCACATCGCCGAGGTGCTGTACCGCTACCCAGGTTTCTACTTCCAGACGCGTACGGTGCGCCACTACCCCAATGCCATCGCCGCCCACACCCTGGGCGACATCGGCGAGATCAGCCCGGCCGAATTGGAAAAAGACAAAGAGGAGAACTACTACAAGCAAGGCGACTACATCGGCAAGTCGGGCATCGAGAAGTCGTACGAGAAGGAGCTGCGCGGCGAGAAAGGCCTGAAGGTGATGATGGTGGACGTGCACAACCGCGTCATGGGCAGCTTCCGCGAAGGCGAACTCGACCAGGAGCCGGTGGCCGGCAAGGACCTCTACCTCGGCCTCGACGCCGACCTGCAAGCCTACGGCGAGCAGCTCATGGTGGGCAAGATAGGCTCCATCGTGGCCGTGGAGCCCGCCACGGGACAGATCCTGGCCTTCGTCACCAGCCCCACCTACGACCCCAACCTCCTCGTGGGCCGCGAGCGTGGCAAGCACTACCAAGAGCTGCAGGACGACCCCATGAAGCCGCTCATCAACCGCGCCATCAGCGGCACCTACCCCCCAGGCTCCACCTTCAAGACCGTCGTGGGCCTCATCGCCATGCAGAGCGGCAGCATCACTCCCGCCACCTGCTTCCACTGCAGCGGCCCCGGCTCGCTGCCCATCAAATGCACCCACCACCACGGTCCCAGCCCCGACTTCGCCAACGCCATTATGAACTCGTGCAACCCCTACTTCTACGAATCGTTCAAGGCCACCCTCAACAACCCGAAGTTCGGCAACATCAAGAACGGCTACCAGTATTGGAAAGACATGACCTACAAACTAGGCCTCGGACATAAGTTCAACACCGACATCCCCTACGAACGCCCGGGCAACATCCCCTCGCGCGAGTACTACGACCGCATGTACAACGGACAATGGAACTCGGTGACCATCCGCTCCTTGGGCATCGGCCAGGGCGAGGTGCTGGTGACGCCCCTGCAACTAGCCAACATCGCCGCCTTCATCGCTAACGAGGGCTTCTACTACCCCCCGCACCTCATCAAGTGCTTCGGCGACGGCACGCCCATCCCCGAGGTGATGACCACCAAGGTGGACCCAGGCATCGACCCACGACACGTCAGGGTCATGAAACAAGGGCTGCGCACCGTGTTCAGCGGTCCGGCAGGCACGGCACGACGCTACGAGATGAGCGACATCCCGCAGTGTGGCAAGACTGGCACGGCACAGAACCCGCACGGCAACTACCACTCCAACTTTATCGCCTTCGCCCCCGCCGACAAGCCCACCATCGCCCTCGCCGTCATCATCGAGAACGGCGGCTATGGCGCCACCTGGGCCGCCCCTATCGCCAGCCTGATGATAGAGAAATACATCCGTGGCTACACCAAACGCGAGGACCTAGAGAAACGCATGATGGAAGGCAGAATCTCATATAAGAACGAACGATGAACGAAAGAAACAGCATCATAGGAAAAATCGACTGGGTGACGGTGCTCATCTATCTGGCCTTGGTCATGATAGGATGGTTCAGCATCTTCTCGGCCCGTTACAACGAAGCGCACCCCAGCATCTTCGACCTGACGCAGGTGTATGGCAAACAGCTGCTCTGGATCGGTGGTGCCTTGCTGGTGGGCTTCGTCATCCTGCTCATCGACGCCAAGTTCTTCAACGTCTTCTCGCTTTGGATCTACATCTTCTTCCTGTTCTGCCTCTTCGCCGTGCTCGTCTACGGCACCGCCACCAAAGGCGCCACGGCGTGGATCGACCTCGGCGGCGGCGTCAAGTTGCAGCCTTCGGAGTTCGCCAAGATGGCCACGGCCTTGGCGGTGGCGGGTTATCTCGACCGCCTAGACGTCGACCTGCAAAAACGTAAGGACCAAATCGTCACCGCGGCCCTCATCCTCATCCCCATGGCCTTGGTGTTGCTGCAAAACGACACTGGATCGGCCATTGTCTTCGTGTCGTTCATCTTCGTGCTCTACCGCGAGGGCTTCCCGGGTGCCGGTTGGGTGATGGTGGCAGGCGTGACGGCCATCCTCCTGTTCGTCTTCACCCTCGTCTGGTCACAGAAGGTGATGTATATCATCTTGGGCGTCCTGCTCGTCCTCACGCTGACCTATTACCTCATCACCCGTAAGAAAGGCATCGTCAAGATGCTGGGTGTGTTCGCCATCGCCTTCATGTTCGTGTTCTCCGTCGACTACGCCTTCAACAACGTGCTGCAAGAACACCAGAAGAACCGTATCCTGGTGCTGCTCGGCCAGCTCGACGACCCCAAAGGCGTGGGCTACAACGTCCACCAGTCGAAGATTGCCATCGGCTCGGGCGGCTTCGCCGGCAAGGGCTTCCTCGAAGGCACACAGACCAAGTACGACTTCGTCCCCGAGCAGCATACTGACTTCATCTTCTGCACCATAGGCGAAGAAGGCGGCTTCTTGGGCACCAGCGTCGTGGTGCTGCTGTATGTGGCGCTCTTGATACGAATCATCATCCTCGCCGAGCGACAACGATCCACATTCAGCCGTGTGTATGGCTACGCCATCGCGGGCATCTTGTTTGTCCACGTGGCCATCAATATCGGCATGACGATAGGCTTGGTACCTGTCATCGGCATCCCCCTGCCCTTCCTGAGCTACGGCGGGTCGAGTATGCTGGCGTTCACCATGATGCTGGCGATCTTCGTGAAGCAGGATGCCAACAGGCTGAATGTTCTTTGATTTTTGCCGTTAATAACCATGTCATACCGAGGAGTTTGTCTGCATAGATACACTCCCTCCTTCGTCGGTCGGTATGACATGCAGACAAACTTCGAGTGTATCTATGGTTATTAACGGCAAAAAATCATTCATACACAGAAGTAACCTCAAACTTCTTGACGTCAAACAGTCCCTGGTCGCTGATCTTCAGTTCGGGGATGACCAGCAACGCCATGAACGCCAAGGTCATAAACGGCGCATACAGCGTCGACCCCAGACGTTTGGCGAGTGCGTCGGCGTTTTGGTAGGCCTGCGCCACCTCGTAGCCGTCTTCGTTGCTCATCAGTCCCGCCACAGGCAGCGGCACCGCCACCATCTCCGTGCTGCAGTAAGCCGTCACGCCACCTCGATGCTCGATGAGCAGGTTGACGGCATGGAGGATGTCCTTGTCGGTGACGCCCACCGCCACGATGTTGTGGCTGTCGTGCGCCACACTCGACGCCAAGGCGCCGCGCTTTAGTCCAAAGCCCTTGATGAAGGCCACGGCCGGCTGGGTGGGCTGGTAACGGTTGACGACCACCAACTTGAGGATGTCCTCCTCCACGTCGCCGACGAGGCCACCGTTCTCTACCTTGGGACGGGCGACGAAGCTCTTGGTGATCAACTGTCCGTCGAGGCATCGTATCACCTTGATGCGCTGGCCTGTGTCGGGGACGAAGAGCTGGTCGGCATGAATGAACTCAGCATGGAACTTATTCGGGGTGTAGGTCTCCTTATAATGGATATTCGACACGCCGTTTTCGGCCACCAACACGCCTTTGACGTAGGTCTGTCTGGCGACGGGGTTGTGGATATCGTCCACCACGATGAAATCGGCATCGTCGCCGGGTTGCAGCAGGCCCACAGGGAGGTTATAATGCTTCACGGCGTTGAAGGAGGCGGCTTTCAGCACGTCCATCACGTCGTAACCCAAAGCGATGGCGCGCCGCACCAGCACGTCGATATGGCCGTCGTCCAACTCGTCGGGGTGCTTGTCGTCGGAACAGAACATCAACTTGTCGGGACGCGAGGCCATCAGCGGGATGAGGGCGTCGAAGTTCTTGGCCGCACTGCCTTCGCGGATGAGGATCTTCATGCCAAGTTGTATCTTCTCCAAGGCCCCAGCCAACTGGAAGCACTCGTGGTCGGTGGTGATGCCTGCCCCCGCATACTTACGCAACAGGGATCCCGTCACCGCGGGCGCATGCCCGTCGATGGGTTTGCCATACCTCTTGGCGGCTTCGATCTTACGCATCAGCTCGGGGTCGTCGTTGATGACGCCGGGGTAGTTCATCACCTCGGAGAGGTAATAGATGTCGTCGGACGCCATCAGCTCCTCCACGTCGCGGGCGTCGAGCACACAGCCCGAGGTCTCGAAGGAGGTGGAAGGCACACAGCTCGGCGCGCCGAAGAAGAACTTGAACGGCACCTTCTTACCGTTTTCGATCATATACCTGACCCCTTCTTTTCCAAGCACGTTGGCGATTTCGTGCGGGTCGCTGACTGTGGCCACCGTGCCGTGACAGGTCGCCAGACGGGCAAACTCCGACGGCACCAGCATGGAGCTCTCGATATGGACGTGGGCGTCGACAAAACCCGGCATGATGTAACGGGTGTTGTCAACGGATTGTTCCACGATCTTGCTGATTTTGCCGTCCTTCACGACGACCACGCCGGAGAAGATCCTTGTGTTGACCAGGTCGACGATCTGACCACCTATGGTGAAGCTGTTGTTCATCAGTGACCAAAGATCTTTCCCAGACCACCCAGGATGCTTCCGAGGCCACCCGGCTTGGTGTTGCCGGCCTGGCCACCGCCGAGGAGGGCACCCAGCAAGCCACCCAGACCCGCTGCACCCGCGTTGCCGTTCTGTTTGCCGAGAAGAGCGAGCAGGCTGGGGGCGATGGCGGCGAGGATGTTGCCCACCGAATTGGTCGACACGCCCGTCTGCTTCGAGATGCCACCCAACACCTTGCCGAGGTTACCGCCGAAGATGTGGCCCAGGATCTTGCCACCATCGGTCAGGTCGGTGACTTTCAGGTTGTTGACGATGTTGCCAGCGTTACCGGCATGGTCGCCGAGGGCCTTGGCCAAGGCTTCGGCGCCGCCAGGGGTGGAGGCGTTCTTCTGCATCGCGCCGAGCAGTGTGGGCAGGGCGCTGGTGATGACGGAAGACACTTGTTTGGAGTCGATTTTGAGGTTGTCAGCGATGGCGCCGACGGCATCGTTGCCGGTCAGAGCGCCGAGGATGTTGGTGATGTCCATGATGATATTGTTATTATATTGATTGATGTTTTTGTTGACTGCAAAGGTAGGAAAGTATCTGGAATAATGGCTTATGGTTTTATCTTTTTTTGTCCGTTTAGCAGCCATGTCATCACTACAATAGGCAGTAGCAGGCTCTTGAAGTCATGTCATCCCTGCGCTGGACGGTGCGGTGGCATGGAATCTATGACTTCAAAAGCCGTTCCATAAAGGGTTTTACTTCTTTAACCGCTGCCCACAGATGCCCGCTAACGCACAAGCCCGCGTTGGCATGACATGGACAGCTGGATTTCTCCAGGATTAAAACAGGCTTCAGAAAGCATGTCATCCCTGCGCTGGATTGTTCAGGCCTCAACAGATATGTCATCTCTACAGAGGCGGTTGCAGGCAATTGAAGCCATGTCATCCCTGCGCCGAATGTGCGGTGGCTTGGGATCTATGGCTTCAATTGCCGTCAAATGAGGTTTTTCTTCTTATCCCGCCTCCTATAGATTCCATGCCCACACACTTTCCCATGCAGGAATGACATAGGAGGCTATACTTTTTACTGCTCAAATAAATCTTTTCTATCAGGATTGATAGTATCTATTAGTCTATCTTTCTCCGCTCTCGATAAGCTTTTTATCTCTTTTTCCCTAACTATCGCCTGGTCTATCAAACCAAACTCTTCAAAGTACACCAGTTTATGACACTTATACTTAGCCGTGAAAACAGACCCACTACCTTCTTTATGCTCTCTAACACGCCTATCAAGGTCATTTGTAACACCAGTGTATAAAGCCCGCCCGTTGGCACTTTGCATCATATATACCCAATAGGTTTTCATACATTATTACTTCAATTTATTACTTCTTATCCCGCTGCCCATAGATTTCCTCCAACCCACTTGCCTCTGCAGGAATGACATGGGCAGCTAATTGGAATGACATGGGAGGCTAGCGTTTTCAGGCTTCAGAAAGCATGTCATCCCTGCGCTGGACGGTGCGGTGGCATGGGATCTATGCTTTCTGGAGCCGGCATTCAAGGTTGCGACCTATCGTCCCGCCTCCCATAGATTCCCGCTCACGCACATGCCTGCGTTGGAATGACATGGGAGGCTGGCTTTTACCTCTCAGCTCTCATTGGATTATGCAAAAAGTCATCATACGTCAGCCGGATGCCGTCCTCCAGCTCGGTCTTGTAGGTCCAGCCGAGGGCCGTCGCCTTGCTGACGTCGAGGAGCTTGCGCGGCGTGCCGTTGGGACGGGTGGTGTCCCATTTGATCTCGCCCGTGTAACCCACCACCTCGGCGACCAGTTCCGTCAACGCCTTGATGGTCAATTCCTTGCCCGTGCCTGCGTTGACGGTCTCGTTGCCGCTGTAGTTATTCATCAGGAAGACACAGAGGTTGGCGAGGTCGTCCACATAGAGGAACTCGCGCAGCGGACTACCGTCACCCCAGCAGGTCACCTCCTTCAGCCCGTCGACCTTGGCCTCGTGGAAACGACGGATGAGGGCGGGCAGCACATGGCTGTGCTCGGGGTGGTAGTTGTCGTTGGGACCATAGAGGTTGGTGGGCATCACACTGATGTAGTCGGTGCCATACTGCCGGTTGAGGAACTCGCAGTATTTCAGGCCGCTGATCTTGGCAAGGGCGTAAGCTTCGTTGGTCTTCTCCAGCTCGCCTGTGAGCAGGCAACTCTCCGTCATAGGCTGTGGCGCCATGCGGGGATAGATGCACGACGAGCCGAGGAACTCCAGCTTCTTGCAGCCGTTGCGCCATGCGGCGTGGATGACGTTCATCTCGAGGATCATGTTGTCGTACATGAAGTCGGCCAGGGCGTTCTGGTTGGCGATGATGCCACCGACTTTCGCTGCCGCCAAGAAGACGTATTCGGGCTTTTCCTCAGCGAAGAACTTCTCAACGGCATCCTGCCTAGTGAGATCAAGCTCTTTATGAGTTCGGGTGATGATGTTATTGTAGCCTTGCCTTTGCAATTCTCTCACAATGGCCGAGCCCACCATGCCACGGTGCCCGGCGACATATATTTTACTGTCTTTGTTCATTTTTTGGTATTACTTCGTAAGAAATCTGTCAAAAATATACTTATAATCTGTCAAAAATCTCTTTTTACTTCCATCTCTCTTTCCTATCGTATTGCTTCGCAAGAAATCTGTCAAAAATACTTTTTAAAATCTGTCAAAAATCTCCTTTTTCTTCCCTTTGACTCTAAAACAATGTTACTCGTTCTATAGTACCGTCAGAATAGCGCTCATACCACTCACTATAAATCCTGTCAGGAGAGAAATTGATGAGCATCCCGTATGGAACATGGGTAATATTGAGGTAGTTTTTCAATTGTTTTCTGTGTTCGTCTCCAACGAACTTAATGGATTTCAATTCAACTATTATTTCGTCATCTATTACTAGATCCATCCGATATGTTTGGTCGAGTTGAATATCATCCCAATAGATAGGCAAAAACACCTGCCTCTCAACTTTATGCCCGTCTTGCTCCAACAAATATCTCATTGCAGCTTCATAAGCGGACTCGAGCAAGCCATAATGGTATTTGTTATATACCTTCATAGCTATCCCTGTAATATCCACAAAGAACTGATACTTTTTATTATGTTCTTTTAGAAGGTCCATCCCCTAGACTAGCAAACGCAGATTTTTGAACGATTTTTATTACATTTTTGAAAGATTTCTACTCCGAAGGAGTATTCCATCAATCTTCTAAATGAGCTTTCAGATAAAGCTTCTTCACGAACCTCATATCATGCTCCACCATGATTTTAACCAACTCTTCGAAGGACGTCTTACGAGGGTTCCAGCCGAGGAGCGTCTTGGCCTTGGTGGGGTCGCCCAAAAGTTGTTCCACCTCGGCGGGACGGAAGAAGCGCGGGTCGACTTCGACAAGTACCTTACCCGTAGCGGTGTCGATACCTTTCTCGTTGACGCCTTCGCCTTCCCATCGCAGCTCGATGCCGACATGATGGAAAGCCAGCGTGCAGAACTCACGCACGGTGTGGTACTCGCCCGTGGCGATGACGAAGTCCTCGGGCTGCTCCTGTTGGAGGATGAGCCACATGCACTCCACATAGTCTTTGGCATAGCCCCAGTCGCGGAGGGCGTTGAGGTTGCCGAGATAGAGCTTGTCCTGATAGCCTTGCTTGATGCGGGCGGCGGCCAGCGTGATCTTACGTGTGACGAAGGTCTCGCCCCTACGCTCACTCTCGTGGTTGAAGAGGATGCCGTTGACGGCGAACATGCCATAGCTCTCACGGTAGTTCTTCACAATCCAGAAGCCGTACTGCTTGGCCACGCCGTAGGGCGAGCGGGGATAGAACGGCGTCGTCTCCTTCTGCGGCACCTCTTGCACCTTACCGAACAGCTCGGAGGTAGAGGCTTGGTAGATCTTGCATTTCTTCTCCAAACCGAGGATGCGCACGGCCTCAAGGAGGCGCAGCGTGCCTACCGCATCGGCTTCGGCGGTGTATTCCGGACAGTCGAACGACACCTTGACATGGCTCTGGGCGGCGAGGTTATAGATCTCGTCGGGCTGCACTTTCTGGATGATACGCACGAGTGACGACGAGTCGGTCATGTCGCCATAATGCAGGGTGAGCAGGCGTTTGTTTTTCATGTCGCGCACCCATTCGTCGAGGTAGAGGTGCTCGATGCGGCCGGTGTTGAACGACGACGAGCGGCGGATGATGCCGTGCACCTCGTAGCCTTTCTCCAAGAGGAACTCGGCAAGGAAGGAGCCGTCTTGGCCGGTGATGCCAGTGAGTAATGCGGTCTTCATATTGAATTGAGAATTGAGAATTGACAATTGAGAATTGAGAATTATTAAAGTATTGCCTCCTTAATGCAATCCACGATATAGCGCACGTCGTCGTCGGAGACATAAGGTCCACTCGGCAAGCACATGCCTACTTTGAAGAGGCTCTCGCTGACGCCGTTGACGTAAGCAGGGGCGTCCTTATAGACGGGCTGCTTGTGCATCGGCTTCCACAGCGGACGTGCCTCCACACCCGCTTGGTCGAGGATGACACGCAAGGCTTCCACGTTGGTGTTGGGTTCGCAGTCGGTGTGGGCGCTGTCGGAGGCATGCACCACGCCTGCCGCACCGCCTACAGCACCTTGAACGACAGTCTTATAGGCGTTTTCCTGTCCCTTGATGCGGACACTCGGGTCGATGGTGATGGTGCATAACCAATAGTTACTGTCATACTTCTCCCCTTGCATACCGTCATTGCGGGCTTGACCCGCAATCTCATGAGATGCCGGATCAAGTCCGGCATGACGGTCGTAAAGGGAACAAGGCTGCGAGTGGACATGTATGCCCGGCACACCAGCCAGCAACTCCTCATACATCTTCTGCACATGCTTGTGGTGGTTGATATGGTCGTTGACGACGGTCATCTGTCCGCGGCCGATGCCAGCGCAGATGTTTGACATGCGGTAGTTATAGCCGATGGCTTCATGTTGGTAATACGGATAAGCCTCACGGGCTTGCGTGGCCAGCCACATGATCTTCTGCCATGCCTCTGGGTTGGGGCAGATGAGGGCGCCGCCGCCCGAGGTGGTGATCATCTTGTTGCCGTTGAACGACAGCACGCCGTATTCACCGAAGGTGCCCAGCACCTGTCCCTTCCATCGGCTGCCGAAGCCTTCGGCGGCATCTTCGACGACGGGGATGTCGTATTTGTTGGCAATCTCCATGATGCGGTCGATGTCGTAGGGCATACCATATAGCGCCACGGGCACGATGGCCTTGGGCTTGCGGCCCGTCTTGGCGATACGGTCCTTGATGGCGGCTTCCATCAGCTCGGGGTCAATGTTCCACGAGTCTTTCTCGCTGTCGACGAAGACGGGCGTGGCGCCGAGGTAGGTGATGGGATGGGATGAGGCGCAGAAAGTGAACGACTGGACGATGACCTCGTCGCCGGGCTGCACGCCGCAGGCAATCAGGGCGAGGTGGACGGCCGCCGTGCCAGATGACAAGGCCACGACACGTTTTTGCAACAATTCAGGTCCCTGAGCCCGTCGAAGGGTCGGTCCATAAGGGTTCAATTCTTTATCCGTCGGCCCTTCGACAAGCTCAGGGGCCTTGGTTTCATTCACAAACGCCTCCAGGTCTTTCTCAAACCCGTTGACATTCGGACCCAGCGGCACCACCCAGTTGGTGTCGAAGGCTTCCTGGATGTATTTCTGTTCGAGGCCTGCGTCGCTCATGTGAGCGAGGCATAAATAGATACGCTTTTTATCAGCCATAGTATTGTTATTTTATTGTTTTCTCTATTGTGTCACAAACACCCGCCAACTGCCGTCTTTGTCGGCACGCTCCACGTATTTCTTTGTCGTCAGCTGGTCGAGCAACTTTTGGATGGCAGCTATGCTGATGCCCGTCTCTGCCTTCATATCAGTCAGGGTAAGCGTAGGCTGGGTAAGCATGGCGTTCAGTATCTTCGTGTAGTTGGGCGTACGGAATTGTATCCGCTCACCGTCGTACCACCACACGTTCTCGTTCCTTTCGCTCACAAACAGCACGTCGTTGTAAACCTCCGTGGCTACCAACTCGTTGAAGTATTTCATGAAAGGCTTGATGTCCTTCAGCGGGGCATGAGCACCATCGTTGGGCACTGGACCCACCTCAAGGTCGGCCTGATGCAATGCTTCAAGATACTCGCTCTTATTGCGGCTCCGTACCACAATCATCGGGTAGTCGTGGCGGCAAAGTATGAAGTTGACCATCAGCCTGGCGATACGTCCGTTGCCATCCTCAAAAGGGTGAATGCGGATGTAGCGATAGTGGAACAGGGCAGCCAGTTCCACAGGCGACAGCCGCCCCTCCTTCTCGGCTGCGTTGTACCAATCCACCAACTCGGTCATCAGCCCAGGTGTCTCTTCGGGCGAAGCATATTCGAAGCGGTCGCCATAGCGGGTGATCACGCTGTTGGGGCGGGTCTTATATGTTCCCGCATGCACCGTATAGCTCGTCTGCACGCCACCGGGTAGGTCTCTATAAACTGTATAGTCTTCCCTCAGCAGCGTCTTGTGCAGTGTGCGGATGAAGTTCTGCGTCAGCGACATCTCCTTCACAGCAGCCTCTTCGGCCATCATGCGCAAGCCCACATTGCTTGCCGTCATTTCTTGCACATCCTTCACGTCGGCCTCGCCAATCACCTTGCCAAACAGCAGCAGAATCTCGGTCTGTCCGTACGTCAGCGTATTGCCCTCGATATGGTTACTGTTGTAGTTGAAATCAACGGTAAACCTACGGCTCAATCTGTCCCTGTCTTTCTCCGACAGCGGTTGCAGTGCTTGCCAAGCCTCCAGTGCCTTCTTGATATTCAAATACTTCATACAATTACACAATTCATGATGACGCCGCAAAGATACAAAACTTAATTAAAATGGTTGTAACACTACAACCTTTTTTGAAACATTTTATTACTGTCCCCTAAAGCGTGTCTGTGCGTTGACGCATAAAAACAGCGGCCGTCCGATAAGGACAGGCCGCTCAAGATTTGTTCCACAAAACGCTTCGCCGCAATCGAAGATAAGGCGAAGCCAAGATTTATGACAGATTTAGGTAAGATTTATTTCCCTAAAAAAACACTTCCCCACACTGAAATCCCCAATTATCAATTATAAATTGTCAATTATCAATTCTTCCTAAAATCCTCTCCCCAGCATACTCCATCCCCTTCCCCAACACCGTGCAAAAAATCATCTGGATATCCTTGACAAACGAATAATGCCGATAGTAATAACAGTTCAACCTCACCTTATCAGGATAAATCACCGTGTCATTATACTCCACCGCTATTTCCTGAGCGGAGCGTGTGTCACCTTCTTTCTGTTTTTGAGCTACATACTCAGCTATCATTTCATCTTCAAGCCTATATTTTAGGGTGGCGGGGCCTGTAATGCCAGGCCTCAGCTTCAACACATCTCTGTCGTCGCCTTGCAGCTGGTCGGCATAGCCTGGCACGTCGGGGCGGGGGCCGACGAAGCTCATCTTGCCGATGAGCACGTCCCACAGCTCGGGCAGCTCATCCAGCTTGTAGTGGCGGAGCTTGGCGCCCAGGGGGGTGATGCGTTCTTCGCCTGCGATGCTGATGGGCGAATCATCAAGTCCGTCTGTCATCGTGTGGAACTTGTGTATCTTGAAGGGCTTACCGTCCTTGCCGATGCGCTCCTGCACAAAGATGACCGGCTTGCCAATCTTCACCCTCACCAGCAGCGCGATGACGAGCAGCACGGGCCAGAGGAGAAGCAAGCCTACTAGGGCAATGGTTCTATCGAAGAGGGGTTTGAGGAGCATCATGCATTGTTTTATGGGGCAAAGATAAAGAAAAACTTTTTATGTCCCTTCTCCTTGATGAGAAGGGACCGAAGAATCAAGGCCGACATCAAGGGCCTTCCGCACATGGCGGGCGCCCCTCCCCCATGTCGGCCATGGCCCGCGCACCCAGCCCGATCAAGCGTAGGCGTTCCCGCACACGTAGTCCATTGTTACCGCTTCCTTTCTTAACGGCACGTTCCTGCCCCTTGCCGTCATCGCGGTTCCGCATTCGCGGAATGAGGTGACCCGCGATCTCATATACGCTAGGGAAGCCCCAGCAGGCATGTCATCCCTACGCCGGCATGTGCGGTGGCTTGGGATCTATGCCTGCTAGGGCTGTCAAAACCACAAAAAAAGCGGCCGTCCGATAAGGACCAGCCGCTAATTATTTACTTTAGATTTATGTATGATTTGTTTCTTAAATTACCTCCCCAACATAGTCTGCGCTTCATTTTATTAACGCTTACGCCACCAAAGATACGCCGCCACTGCTATCGCCACCAAAAGCAACACGACCCATCCCCATACACACCACGCTCTTGCCGACGCAGAATCACTAGATTTAACCTCGACCGTCTCCTGATGTACCGCCATCGTGTCGGCATGGTGTGCTTCTGCCTTCAGTTCGGTATGCGCCTGGCTTTGCGCTCCAAGTTCCGCATGTTCTGCCTGCATCCGCATCAAGGTGCCTTGCTTTCCCATGGAGCTGTCAACACGCCATTCCATCGTAATACCGTCAAGGCTGATCCTAAGTTGCTGCCAGAGCGTGTCGTGATACAACATCTCTTGCCGCTGGTGTTGCGACATGGAGATGGTTTCGACGGCTTTACGTTTGCCGTGGCATGCCGAAACAAGAACCAGGATGATCATCATCACCTCAAAGTTCAGCATATTCCTTTTCTGCGTCGAAGCAGGGACAGGCCTTGTTGGCGAAATGTCTGTGTCCATATATCTTTGCATTGGGATATTGTGTTTTGAGCGCCACCATCAGCGCATGAAGGGCAATCTTCTGCTCGGGGGTGCGCGTGTCTATGGGACAGCCTTGAACACCAAGGCCACCGACATAGCAGACACCAATGCTATGGGCGTTGTGGCCCTTGCAGTGAGCACCAGCTCGGTCGATGGGTCGACCCGTGTGTACCGTCCCGTCCAAGTACACCACAAAGTGGTAACCTATGCCGGCAAAGCCGCGTTGGCGATGCCAGCGGTCGATGTCGGACACCGACACCGCCATACCCTGTGGCGTGGCGGTGCAGTGTACGATGATCTCATCAATCCTGCGCATCTGACGCTCCTTTCTGGATTTGCCGCTTCAACACATCGATCTTTGTGTTCACATAAAGCCCGATGCCGAAGATGCTGCCGGCGTAGATGAGACATTGGGCCAGGACATACAAGACACTGTCGGAGATCACTCCCAAAGGTGCGACGACAAACCCAGCCACCGTGAGGGCCAGGCCGGCCACCAGCATGCCCACGGCTGTGGCATACTGGATGGCCTCCTTCTTTTCAAGACTCAGCGTTTTCATGCCTCGTCCTCCGAATCAGTTTCCACCAGTTTGGAGCGGAAGGCTCCTGAGCCTGTCGAAGGAACTGAGCCTGTCGAAGGGCCCGGCTCCGTCGAAAGGCCCGGCTCCGTCGAAGAACCAGAAACTCCCATTTGTCCACGACGCACCTTCTTGTAATACTTGTACGACTTGGGGGTACCGTCGCCGCGGTCGCCCACGACGACTTCACCAGCAATGTCGTAGATGCCGTCAAACTCAAGGGTGACAGCCTCCACCTCGGCCTTGAGTTGCGAGCAAGGCAGGAAGCGCACGTTGAGCTTGTGAACCTGCTCCACACCCACCTTGTTGATGTCGGCTTCAGAGATGCCGCTTGAGGTGAGAGAGAAGATACCCAAGTTAGGAAACTCAACCGAGTGGCCATTGAGCAAAAAGTTCTCGATGCATTGCGCAAAGGCAATCATCGCAGCGCTCAGATAGGCCTTGGGCACCACCGAGTTAGCCACGCAGTAGTTGACGATGTCATCGGCGTTCATGGTGGTGTAACGCACAGGGCGCAGCACATATGCCATGCTTGTAGTTCCAGTACCATTCAAGTTGTAGACAGGCTGCTGTTGAGCCTTGATGAGAATTTTACTCATTGTTTTAATGTTTTAAAGTGTTTGTTTACCCAGTACTTATAGCGTATGCAGGATGTAATCCTCCAGACAAACCAAGTCGGTAGGGATGGGCGGGACTTCCACTGCGGGAAGGAGCGTCACCGGGCCCTTGGTGGGCTCCACTCGCAGCATAAAGTCGCCGTGGTTGGCGCGCAGGCTGGCATAGTAGTCGCGGAGTCGTTCGTAGGCCTCCACGGGGCGATAGAGTCGACCTTCGAAAGGCTGTTCTTCTTCGCCTTCGGGGCCGAGATAACCCAACAAGATGTCGCCCCTAGTGTGTGCCGCCACCGAGCCACTCTTGGCCAAGAAGCAGAGTCGGACACGGCCGGGAAGGTTGTGCCCCGTCAGCCTCCAGCAAGAGTACCTCAACGATGCATCGTAGCCAAACGCCGTCTTGTATGTGCCATGATCGACGCAGCAGCCTCTCACATGATAACTTCCCGTTTCATACCAACGAGGTTCCAAAGTCATGCTGAGCAACTGCCCCGCATTGTCGGTGAGACGACCTATGGTACAGTCATGGTAGTACCACGTCCGTCGCAAAAACAGGTTGGGCTTTTGCTGTCTCATGGCTGCCAGGTTTTGATGTCGGTGGCATAGATGTCGTTGCCGTACATTGTCATGCCGTTCTTCTCGAAAGGGAACACACGCACGACATACTCCACTTCTACCTGGCTGCCCACCACCTTGGAATAGAGGGTGAGGTTGCCGCAAACGGTCACCGCCAACTCTTCGGGATGGGGATCGTCGCCAGGGGCTACGATGTGAAGGACACACTTCACGTTGGTTTCGCCATTCTTCTTTTTGAACTGTTGCACTTGGGTGGTGTCTTTGATGACACCTTTAATAATGTGTTTCATTGGATGGATAGTTTTGAAACGTTAGACCCAGAACGTCGCTCCTTGGTTGGCAAGTTGGCCGGACCTCGGTTTTGACGATGCAAAGGAAAGCATGATATTCATGCTGAAACTGACGAAACTACGTTTGATGACATCAAAACAATAAAAATGCTGATAACCAACACAAAAAAAGAAATGGATGATAATCACCGGCTGGTATTATCATCCATTTGCAACGAGCCTCAACCCTTCATCAGGCTCTTATCTGCCTTTTTTCATCCATGCATCAATGATATTACAGGCTTCTTGGTAAAGCTTTGGGTTCAATTCAGAGTCCTTCTCCTCGTCGTAATAACCGGCTTTGATGTATTGGTCTTGCCTCGGTTTCGACACGAGTCCGCTGAGTGCGATGAACGACGTATCGCTGAACAAGCCCTTGCGTTTCATCACGCCTATGAGGTTGTAGGCCAGCTTGAGGTTGAATGGGCTTTTGAGCGTCCCATGCTTGAAGGCTTCCGTCAGGTCATGTTGGCGGCAAAGGTCTTTGCAGAGTTGCGGAAAGCGTTGTTGGTAATCGGTTTTGACTTCACAAAGCAGTTTGTTACCAATTTCGAGAAACCAAGTCTCCATGTCGTTTTGCGACTCTGTCGTTCGTGCCGGGCCGGTTTTATCGCATTCAGCCTTCAGCACTTGATAAGTCATAAAAGAGGAGAAAAAGTCATAGATGCATTTGTTGCTGCCGAGGCATTCCCGGTTGTTGAAAATGGTCGGCGCAAGGGCGTCGGCGACCAAGCGGCCGTCGTGGCTGATCTCGTCCATGAAATTGCCTTCCATCTCTATCAGGGTCATGACGGCGATGGGGTGGGCGTTGAGTTGGTCCAAGGCAAACTTCATCTTATTGAGAAGTTGTCGGCGGCGCGTGGCGGTGTTGTGTGAGAGACCGACGAGCACTTTGGTTTGAAGCTCTTGGGCTTTGGTGGGCCAAATCTTTTGCTCGAACTTGTTCCAAAGCACATGGAAAAACTCAATCATTTTGCAGGCTTCGGGGTTGTTGAGGCAGCTGTGTGCGATTTGGAGTTGCTCGCGGAGTTCTTGGATGGCCTTGTCGAGTTTGGCAAGGCTTTTGCCCAGCTCATGTTTCTCTTGCATGTTTTCCCATGCCGATTGGATGTCGTCGTCGAGCTGGACGAAATCGGTCTTGAAGAGCGGTTTGTTAGGGAACAGGTTGGTGTTCCGTTGGATAAGGACAATGCCTTCCTTGACCGTTTGGATGATAGTTTGTATCTCGATCAAGAGGCTTTTGAAGTAGGCCTTACGACCTTCTTCCGTAGTGAACAATGCAGCTCCTTGTTCGAGATTGAAATGCAGGAACTTGAGCTGGTCTTCGATGTGGTAAGGGTTGTTTTTCATGGTGTTTAATTTTTTAAGGTTGCCTTGCAAATGTATGACTTTCCCATGACATAATCAAGGCCCCAACCAAACAAAGACAACAACTCGAACTGAAGCGAAAAAAACGACGATGAAACGGGAGAAGGATACCCAACAAAAAGTTAAGACCCATATCTCAACTTTTTGGAGGGTGGGTCTCACGAGGTTAAGATATGGGTCTCACGGAGTTGAAAGGTAGGGTGCTTTTGAAAAACGGCAAGGCATAAAAAAGCGGACCCGACCGAAGTCGAATCCGCTGTGTATTCAATTTCAAACGGCAATCACGCCACAAGAGCCACTACGCCGTCCGATTCTTGCCACGATTGTATGTTTTCATATAAAACCGTGTTCTTGAAATCCTCCAAACTAAATGCAGCGGTCATTTTCGCCATAATATGGGGAACAGAATAGGTCTGAACATCTATCATGGTCAATGACAGCAACCGTAATAGGTCATGTCCTCTACAAATATCATAGACACTTTCCTCTGACAATAATTTTGAAGTAATAAAAGCCTCTAAAGAAGCGGTCGTACATTGTCCATTTGCGAGTGCAACAAATCTTTCTGTACAGCGTTCCCTCCAACCGGTCACCAATGACTGGGTGGAATAATCCCAAAACTGGCTAGTTCTCAAGTTATCATGAAACCGAATTGATAACTCAAGCACATCGTTATAGATGCGTAAATAACCAAAATGTCGACATATTGGAAAGCATGTGTCAAGCTTTTCTTCAAATCCAGACATCCATTCTTTTAAAGCCTGATGTACCGACTCTGCTTCCAACAGCATCATTTCCAAATCCCTTCGGTCGGTTAAGAAGACATTGTCCGTAACAGAAAAGCCCTCTTCATACTTGGAATAATCGGCATCCCTAATGCCTATTATATGTGCTTGAGGAACCTCCTCGCGGATTTCCTCTACGATAATTTCCACATTGGCATAACCTCTCCGTCCCTCGTTGTCCTCGGAAGTCTTCACCACCGTGGTGTCGGGATTCATAAATTTGGAATAGACGGCATAGTCGTCCTCAGCCTCAACCACAACCCATGCCGTTCGCATCCCTGCAGGCGACATCATGGCCTGCCTGATGGCAGATTTGGTACCTTGTGGCTCCCTAACCGAATCCTTAAGCGATTGCATCATGATTATTTTGATTGGCAATCATAAACAAGTCAACACTCTTTGACCACATGCTATTAAAGATTTGTGGCGAGTGGGTCGCCACAATACATTGGAAATTCCGCAAGGCAACAATCTCCTCCAAATTCTTCAGGTAGTTCATCTGCCACATCATATGCAGTGAAAGCTCCGGCTCATCAATCAAGACCAAGGTTCCTTCTTTTGCTCTGAAAAGCAATTCGAATACTTGGACTATCATGTGTTTCTCACCCGACGAGAGTTGGGCAAGGGATAATTTGGTTTCCAACACATCATGCGCCACAAACCTAAAACCGAATCTTTTATCGATTTCAAGATGTTTGTTGGCAAAATCACAACGGTCAATAATCCGTTTAAAAGTCTCAATTCTATCTTTATATGCCGAACTAGTCTCTGGAGACTTTAAAATAGCCTTCATGTCTTCGACATAACGGCCAATATTACGATGCGCGTCTAAATCCAGTGTCTCTTCGTCAACATCAGTTTTAAGCTTCAGTATGCGTGAATCAGTGAGATAATAGCCCGACCTGGCCACAAAAAACATTTCTATATTGCCCGAGTTACCTTCTTTATTGACGCTTCCATCAGGATGTTGAACAACTTTGTAACGTTCTATCAAATTCTCTTCAAAGTCCGTCATTCGGGTCAACGAAACCTCAAGGGCAATGGTCAAATTCTCGTTGACATCGGTATCAATAAGATTTGGCTGTTCTTCGGTTCGCTCAACGGCCACACAAAACACAGCATCTTCTTTTTCTTCATTAAAGTATATGGCAAAACTCTTAAAGGGGGTTTGAAACAATAAACCATACGATTGCTTCATAACCCCATCGACAAAACCAAGGATGGTGGTCTTACCGTAACCATTGGGGGCCGTAATGAACTTAACCTTCGACCCATCACCATTGGCCAAAGTAATGTCATAGTCGTAGAGGTTGAAGAGCTTCTTTATTTTGATTCTGCTCAGCATCTTTGGATTTGTATTATTGATGGAAGTACAATTGTTCTATAATTTCTCGTGTCGCAGGGTTCACCGTAAGATTACGTTCTTTTTCAATATTTTTGTTTCCTTCTGAAGTAATGATAGCGGTATACGACGGATAATCGTCTCCCTTGCTAGCATTGTTTTGGTGCTGCATGGGACGCAGGTTACGTATGTCGGAAATGGCATCTTCTTTGAAGCCTCGTTCCTTAAGGCGCGACTTTGGATAGATATGGTCAATTTCCCAACCATAGATATTATCTTGAATGCCAAATTTATCCCAAACAATCCATGCACCACAAGGATCTTTGCGGTACAAGTCAGGGTTAAAACCGTTCACCACCTGTCCTTTTTCCCACACATTTCGTTTCAGGGCATCGTTATCCATGGCATGAAAATTCTAATCAATTCAACTGCAAAAATAAGAAAATGATGTAAAAAAAGGCCAAAATTGTCTTTAATATAGGAATTATATACAATTAGTCCCCTTATTTCTTAACCAATGGATTATTAATATTTGTATAACTGGGTCAAATAGTATATAATTGCTCTATCAATTATCAATTAGCTTCGCCGAAATCGAAGATTGGCTAACGCCGAATTAAAATTTCAACGCAGTTAATGCTTCGCATTTCTCAATTATAAATTGTCAATTATCAATTCTTCCTAAATCCTATCCCCAGCATATATCATTTTCCTCCCCATCACCGCGCAAAAGATTATCTGGATATCCATGTCACAATCAAACAAGCCAAGACTGCAATAAAGATACTCATCAGGGTTCCGGCAAGCACATATTCGGTTTTGGTGGTCTCCTTCTCCCCAAACCTAATGATTGATTTTGCGGCATATCCAATTATTCTTAGATAATCAAACAATATCTACTAATTATTAGATATTTGCTTATTATCGATGATTTATATGTATAGTTATTAAGTTCATAAATCCTTTTATCTCAAATAAAAAACTCGATGATACTTATTCCAAAACTCATCTTTACTGTCCCAGCCTTCCAATGTTTGGGCGATTGAAACCAATGCTTTCTCGGCCACTTCTTTTTGGCATCCCAAAAGATTCCATTGTTCTAATTCATAATCAGTATCAAAATAGGGCTGATACACCTTCAAAACGGTCTCCAAGAGTATCATAAAATTAGATGTATTGAAAAAAGTTTTGTAATGCTTTATTGCCCAACTGATATGCATGAATAGAATTTTAAGCTCTTTTGTGTCTTTGGTTATTAGCCTACCCATCATCTGCTCGTATTCCAGCTTAAAGTCATCAATATCACGCCACTCAACCTCGGTCATTATTCTTCTAATAGCCATGTATATTTCATCATCGGCAATTAGCTGTAAGATATTCCTTCCATAAAAACAACGTTCGTAAGTACTATACAGCAGATAATACGTTTCTTTGAAATCGTTACATTTTTCAAGTTGCTTTTGCCGTTGGTGCACAAACAGAAGCATGTCTGCAACGTGTTCCTGAAAATTGTTCTCCAATGACATCCAGTCCTTTTCTTGCTTGGTTTGTTTCCTCCGAATAATCGAACTGTTTATTTTTTCAAGCGTAATCTTCATATCGTTGTAAGCATAGGCAACTTGCTCGTCATTAAAATGCAACAACTTATCAAACCGACTTACGTTTACATCAACTGTTCCCATGTGGATTCCAGTTTTTGTGATCCCTGTATTCCATAGGTCTTCTCCTTTAAAGAAATAATCCAAAAACGAACTCACTAATTTAGGATAGTCTTTGATATGAGAAACATATCCTCCTATCAAATAGGAATCCCTCACAGCCCTGTATTCTATTAACTTCAGTATTTTTGGTTTCTGTTTCTTATCAAGCAAGATCAATAAATTCATCACCACAAAGCTGGCTTGCTGATTTTTATGCTGTTTTATCTTTTCGGCAAATGCGACAAACTCATCATAAAGCGGAGCAAAGTCGGCTGGTTTTAAATGTTCTCGGGCTGAGATAGCGAGGGTATTAAAATGCATACCGTACTCATCATCCCATTTCATTTTCTCGAAAATGCGTTTCAATAAGCACAACCTCAGTTCTTTCGCAGAAACGTATTCAAGTGCCTTGGCAACAAACCCATACATGGCTTTTTCCAAATCGAAATATCCACGATGAGTATCCGCAATATCAAGAATCTTCTCGGCATTGGCCACAAATTGTCGCAACCAATGTTTCGAACTGACAGTAGGCAATATCTCCGAAGCAAACTGCGCCATTTTGATCTTGGTATAAAGGGGTGTTGTTTCGGTCAACAATGATAACATAATGCTCCTTAGTATGTCGGGCAACACCTTGCGCGAATCTTCATCATACATCAGCTCTTGCGCAACCAGCTTTAAGATTTTCACCTTACTATGGCGCACAATGGTATAGAAAGCCATCGGCTTAGGATATCTCTGCTTCAGCGCCCTTACTATTTCGAGCCATTCACCATCTTCCATAATTGATTGTCCGGCAAAGCAAACACCCAACTCAACGAAACTATTTATCAATACAGCACCATTGATCACATCCGATGTGTATTTATCCAAATAATATGTTTCGTTGACATTTCCATAGGTGTTGATTTCTTCTTTTCTGCGCATTGCCGACAGATATGCCTGGTAATAGTCATAAAACGACAACAGATTCCATCGCTTCTTATAATCATCCGCCTTTTGGTAAAGCGTTGGATTTTTGTAACCGATATACCTCAGCCAATCGGCAGCAAGCACCAGTTCTTGCGGTGAATTGAAATCCGTAGCCTCACATTTGCCGTCGGTTGGAAAATCAGCACCAAGCAGTTTCAACAAAGAACACTGTCGGACAAAGTCTATCCCAACGCGCTTATTTAACACCTCAACTTCTTTATGGGTGGGGAACTGATAATTATAAAGGTTATACAGAATACGGGTGTATGAATCCTCTTTTATCAACTTAACATTATCCTTGCCCGATACCTGTTGAAGCAGTATCGCACGACGGGCAGCGTCATTAAATACCTTCACTATGCTTTTGTCGGTTTCTTTATCCATCAGCACAAAATCATCCTTGCTGCATGTCACATCAATCGGCATAAGAGAAGTTTGTATTGCGGCTGCAAACACCATCTTGTCCGATTTAGGCGCACCATCTCTGAAATAGTAGCGAGCCAAAAACTGCACATCGACTGCTTTATAATGTGCAGCTGAATGCGGACTGTTAAATTTGTTGAAATTGGACAAACGGAACAAGTCGTCCGCATCTTTATCAGGCAAAACCTTAGCGGAATGTGAATTAAAGCTGGGAATTTCTACACCTTTCCACAATTTGGAGAGTGCAGAAGTATCTTTGTTGCTGAGCGGCTGCAAGTATTCAAGAAACAGTTTGATGCGTTGCTCATCATTTTTTGCTGGTGGAAATATGTCTTTCAGAATTACTGGCTCGATGAAGTGATTCCTCAGCATCAAAGCAAAATCAGCCGGCATATCAGCAGTCCCTGAATAAATGAAGAATGAATTGTGATCTTTATTATCTTTTGAACGGGCTTTTGTTTTGTCAAGCACATCCTTTACCCAATTTATCCAAGCTAAAAAATTGGCATCACCGCCCGAAACGCCCATAATGCAAAACTTGTTTCTAAGCAGGTCTATTCGCATCATACTCACAAAAGCGCCGTGCTTTTCGTTGTAAGTGTCATAATCTTCTTGAGTGATGATATACTGTGCGTGCAAATCGCCGTCAAAACCATAATCGGCTTTATTGCTTTCTCTAAGGCTGCCATGTATTTTGTAAATGCTTTTTTGTTTTGCAGACAGAGAGATTTCGTAAGAGTCTTTCACCACATTGTAGTATGTCTTTAAACTCTCTTTATCTTTAGCAACGTTGGCTATTAATTCACTTAATTCAGTTTTTCTTTCAATCCTATTCCGCTTTATATCGTTAATATCTTGCTTCAGTTTCTTGATGTCTGGAATTTCTTCATCGTCATTTTCCACAGCACCTTCTGCATTTAAGCTATTCTCGGGTTTTAATAAAGATTCCAGCTTTCCTATCAAAGCTGATTCTTGTTGCTCTAATTCTTTAATGGAACTCTGGAGTTCTCCGATTTTGAGTTCCGAAGCCTTTATTTTTTCTTCAAGAGCCCGCTTTGCTTCCTCACCCATGAAGAATTCCAAAGCGTTGTCATAATTGAACGTGTAGATATTTTGTACATCCAAATTTTTTAACAACAGATGGCATTCGGAATTAACAGAATTAGGCATAGGATTTCCGCCCAACAAAAGAACCGGTTTGTCATCAATTGTTTTCAAGTATGGAATCTTGCCCTCTATGTATGTATCAATGGTTTCATGATATCCAGCTTTTTTCACAATTTTCGATGCGATTCCAAGATAGCCATAGTTTTTTATAGCTTCTGCCACAACCTTATCTTTTTGTTTGGTTTTGGTGCCATTTCCAAACGCTTCCAGAATAGCATCCTTAAGCATACCGTCCCATAATAAATAAGCCTGTTTGCTTACATTACGGCTAAAACCAGCACCTATCAAGAAAGACATCTCACCTTCTTCGATATACCTTTTTATTTCATCTAGAATTATGGACTTATTCATGAGATTATTTCACTTTTCTTGGACGACATTATCACTCTCGGTGTAGCGCCGTGACGCACTTCTATTTCAGAATATCCCTCTTCAACTTCTCAAAACATCTGGCTCGTTGATCTAATGGAATTTGAAAAATGTCTTCTTTGATTCTTTGAGGAGTGTACTCTGGATCAGTTAATGCAGTAGCTATCATCGCAATTCTGCTGTCAGTATATCGGCATTTAATTTCCAACCAAAACAATGCTTCCATTTTATGAAACAGGTAACGCTCGCGCAAATGGAAAATCTGAATAAAGTACTCATATTCCGGTTTCTTCACATCCATCGTTAAATCATAGTCATCAGCTTGTTGTGTAGGTCTATTGCCTATTTTTCGACCTGGTTTTGGAATCAAGACAAACTCAACTTGGTGGTCAAAATCAAACTTTGGGCTTGTTGGGCTGAGCTCTTCTATAGGTGTTTTCCACGAACCTAAAGTTTTTTGCTTTTTCAATTTTTCATTGCAAACACTACACGACGGCACAAAATTCATCAAGCTAATAGCCGTGATGGGGCAACTTCCTTTGTCAAGCACATGATCTAAATCAAAATGATTTTTGTCTACCGTTTTTGGAAAGATTGAGTGAAACTTATCTCTGCTACGGAATCTTACAATATTATTGAAATCTGAAAAAGTATTATACGGTTGATGGTCATATATAGTCTGAAGAGTTGTTGGTGTTGTGATATGAAGTATTTTACTCAACTCTGTTTTGTCGGCATAATTGATTCTTTCAAGCCCTACCGCATCTCCACTAACTGAATATTTATTGATATACGAAATACCGCAATAGTGACATACGCTCAAATCGAATTCATTGCTGGCATCCATAAAGAAATCCGCAATCGCATCATGGAAAACACTGTATGAAAAAATTGACTCTAGTTTGTCTTTATCATTCTTTGAAATAGCGTTTTCTATATTAATATAATGTTTATAATACAAAACCAGTTTATAGTACTCGGCCTTAAGTATTTTCCTTATATCAGAAGGAAAGTAAGACCGTTGAGGAAGTCTTCTCCTAACCTTTTTCCATTCTTTTTGGCAATAATCCAATCGGGTTATGCCGCCTTTTACTTTTTGAACCGATAATGCGGCAATATATCTATTCTTAATAGCTGATCTCTTTATTGGATCAATTGGATATTTGACTGCTTTCATTATTGTCCAAGAGTGTATTCAACCAGTCGCGCTCCTTATTGAGTTCGCTTAATCTTTGGCGCCACATTTCCTTCGCTTTCTTAGGCTTGTATTGCTTTTGCAATTGTTCCAGCATATATCCATAGGTCTTTTTCAAATATGCCTCTCCCAAATGTTCATGAACAAAGACAAACTCATCATATTTTTCTTCAAATGTTTTTCGTTTATTTTCAGAGTCAGCCTGATGATACAGTTTTATCATCTCATCTATCTTACTATGGGCTAACTCTCCAATGTCTGATGTCAGGAAAAAACTGTCCCTAAGCAAATCATAAATATTAGCCCCGAATGTATTTCCTACCTCACTGCTCTCTTCTTTACCCAAATAGAGCACGTTGCTTTCAGGGATATCTGACAGAATAAACGGAGAATGGGTAACTATCATAATATTGATGCTCCTGATATTGACACGGTTTATATGGCACAAAGCCAGTCTTTCCAAAAGTCGTTTTATAAAAACACGCTGAAATTCGGGGTGATAATATAATTCTGCCTCATCAAATATCAAATTGATATGGTGATAGCCCACTACACGCTTTCCGTTTTCTCCTTTGATACTTGCAATATTCTTGATGTGATAGTATATATAGCTTAGGCTGTATAACAATTGTCTTTCTCCGCTACTCATTGATTGAAGAGTCATTACATTCTTCTTTGACTTATCATTGGCTTTGGATTTCTTTCTATATGATACTTCGGTGATAAAGAAAGGTGGAGGCAAAAGTCGCATCATATCATCGTAAGTATAATATTGCACACCTTTTAGCAAATCCTTATCTACATCCAAACATTTCTCATCCTCTTGGTATCGTTCCTCTCTCAGATAATCCAGACACTGATGAATCTTCAATGTAATATGGTTGCAAGGACTGTGGTATAAGCTTTTTACGACACCAAGAAGAACACTTTTATTCTGATTAAACCACAAGCTAATGTCGTTTGCATCCACACTCATTTTCACGCTACCATCTTCGTTCTGAATGGGTTCCCCTTTCTTGTTAAGCACTGGCTTTTTCAGCGCAATCAATTCTTCGAAATGCGATGCTTCCCGGTATTTTGGGTATAACGAGCATACCTTCAAGGTTTTATATGCTAAATAGAACAACGCATTCTTATCACGTGCAGAATCTTCAGGGTGAAACAGCCTTTTCAATTCAGACTGCAGGACTTGTTCCCATAACTGTTCAAGATTAAAAAAGAGGATATCTTGTCCCGGACTAATTTCATTCCTGATAGGTTTGTCGTACAAAATAGAGAATTTGTCCTCCCAATAATTCGGGTTAAATCTGAAATTGAAACTTTCAGGAACGTAGTCATCTAAAAACTCCTTTTTCTGCGAGTGAAACAAAAGAGACAAAACTTCTATGCGTTGCTTTGCTAAGTTGTTTTCGTTATTGACATTTATTTGCCCATCTTCTCTGAAAGGCGTCAAGACCATCGGCAAGTAGTAACCATCGTTTTTATGAAACAAATAATTCAACCACTTACCATCATCATAATCAAATCTGTTGGTGTTGAATGGTGAATAATAGTCAGCAGGATTGAAAGCATATAAACTATAGTTCACACTAATAGTGTAGAAGAAACCATTCAATATTGCATCTCTTTGGATTTCTGTCAAGCCATGAATCTTAACCTCCTCGGGAACTCCATTCTCAAGTTCATAATAAAAAGTCCCTACATCATTGCATTCAATATACTTCTGTACACCATCTTGTTCAAAATGAAGTCTTCCTTCTATGCCAAAAGCATGCCCAACCTCGTCAGTTTCATCAAGGCCTTTCATTAAGAAAGTATTCTCGGCAAAGTTGTTGATAATACGATAAACAATGTCGATCAACGATGATTTCCCAGACCCATTTTTGCCGGCAATGGCAGAAATTGATATTCTGGGTAGGTTCTCATCGATATTATAAAACTCAAGAGGACAAACACTTTTTGAAACCACTGGGTATACCCCTCTTGAAACACCCATCTTATCACTATTATCACACTCGACGAAAGGATACCATCCCGGGGTTAGTGTTTTTCTAACCTCCTTTATCGTTCCTTCAAATATCTGAACCCCAATAAGACGTAAGGGTTTAGAAGTGTCCAATCTTGCTGGCATAACTCTTTACCTCTCTTTCTCAAAATACAGCGTATAATACTTCATCCCACGATCTTCATTGTAGCCTCTTTCTATATTCTCTTCACCTCCAAGCACGTTGATTTCAAAGTTGTCGTCAAGCTTTATCTTGGTTACAGCACTTACTTTTTTACGACCCAACACCTCGGCTTTGCCTTTGAATGAGTCTTTAAAGGTCATCTCCTGCTTGGCCTGGTATTCGTCGGCGTATGAATAGAAAGCCTCCGATGCTCCGGCTGGCTCAAAAGCTCGCTCTGCAATGTCGGTGAGCGACACCTCTTTGTTGCCCAGCGTCTCCACCACCTTGTTCATCATCACTGCTTTGGTGGCTTTGTCATACTCTTTAGGCAAATGCGAGATAAAGCTCTTGCACATCGACACGGCCTGCTCTGTCTGGCTGAAATCGTCGTTGCAACGCTTCAACTGCAAGAAGTCGTTCACCCAGTACTTTGCGTCACTGCGGTTGGCATTGTCCACCACACACGCCACATAGCCTTCCTCTCGTTTCAGGTTGAACACGATACAACCCTTGTCTAGCTTGTTGATACTCATACCCGTTTGACTCTCCACACTGAAGCCACCCGCTACCGGGTTGATTTGAATAAATGTGTCTTTGTTCTCCGATTTGAAAAGCCCCACGGCATCGATGGTCTCACCGTCGAGGATGCAATCCTTGAAATAGACCACATAAAAATCACCGCGCTTTATGTTGGGATGCTCGCTCATATCGTAAAGCAACTTGGCCAACTGGCGCGACTGCTCGTGAAACGAATCCCCACCATCGAATATCTTACCCAAATATGCGTACACCTCGTTCAATTCCATCGAGGTGGGGTGCCAAAAGGCGTAGCGTTCATCATCCTTGAACGCCATCAGGAAATAAGTCTTCAACAGTTCGCCCAGCGTTTCGTCCAACACAACTGGCGAATCCGACAATTCCACGCCCTCAACCACCGCCTTGTTGCCAATCTTGTGAACAGACAGGGCCGATATCTTTACATATTCTTTGTACAACATGACACAATCGTTTTAATGATTTTAAACAAATTGGTGCTCTCAAACATGTTGAAGCACCAAACATCGATTAAAAAAAGAGACATTGCGACAAGCGTCCCTATCCAAATCAATGTATAAGTTTTTTTCTGGCATTTGATGTAGTTTGAATGAGTCCCAACTTTATTAGGGTCACTATCTTCAAATATTTTGTCAGCTTCTTCCGTGCTCAACAGGAGCTTGTATCTTTCACGTAGCTGACCATAGTGCTTGGTATATAGTTTTTCCCTTTGCTCCAAGTTCCGCCGTGAATAGATAAGAAGCACGACTGACAATGCAATGAAAACAAACGACAGTGCAACAATCTGAGTAGAGAATGCACCCGTCCATTGCCCGTTGGCCACCACCCGCACCACCACAAGAGTGAGGAAGAAGGTTCCCAGTCCAACCACATTCTTGCGAAAATCTCCTGCGAACCCCTCCACAATATTGTTAATCTTGTCCTGTATGTCAAGCAAGTCTTTCGACAAGTCATTCCGCACCTTGATGTATTGCCTCACATTGTCTTGTTCGAAGATACGGAAGTTGGATTTGATGGCACCCAGCGTAGAAGGGTTCAATTTCAGTAACGAGTTGTCGGTGCAGTTGAGTGAAACGATATTTCTTGAAATTACAAGCCGGTCGGAAGTATAGCCACCCGTGTAGCACCAGTCATAGATTTCGAACCATTGTTCAACCGAGGCAGTGTCGAAGGCCAAATCACGAACCATCACTTTGTCGAGCTCTGAAACCAACATTTTAAAACCTGAAATTCTGATTTTAAGTGAATCTCTCTCCACACTCGAAAAATCAGCCACATAACATACCGACAACAGCAGGCATAGTTGGTCAAACATCTTCGCAATCGCACCTTCATTGGGTTTCTCGATTATGTGAAGATCTTCAGGTAAAATGGCGGGGAGGCTTGTTGCCCATTGGCAGTATTTCCCACAATCGTCAACTCTTTTTTTCTGCACCTCTAGCAATGGCATCTGTGGCAATGCTTCACCCTTTTTAATCATCGCAATACTTGCCGTTTTGAATGGCTCGAACTCACCACCCCATACTTCCATAATCAGTTTATCCTGTAAGATGGAAAAGACCGCACTGTAACACTCTTTGGCTGCCAGTCCTGCGAAATATGATGTAAACTCTTGCAGGTCGTAAACAGAGAGCACCCCATCTACTTTCTTTTTTTCCACAGAATAGAAGAGACTCACTTCTTCATCGTTATATGACTGAATCTTGTTGGTGTCATACACCTGATTGATATTCGCATTTGGCTGTAGATCGAGCAAATCATCATCACCGTCAGAAACAAGGCGTAATCGCCAACCATCTCTTTCTGAAACATCAGGTAAAACAGCAAGCAAATTCTCTTTTACTGGTGTTTTCATCAACTTAAACCGATACTCACATTCAAGTCGCTGAAAATCCTCGTGAAAGGCAGTGGGGATTGCCTGCACATTGTCACCGAACAATTGTGCAATATGAAGCGTAGCTACTTTCATCACTCTTGGTTTTCATCATGATTTTCCAAACGCTCAGCGTACTTGTAACCCTCCTCACTGCGCACCATGATATATTTCGTACCATCATCACCAAGGTGTTTCAAGATTGTACGTTCTATGGCTGGCACATTGTCTTTAATCACAAGATCTATATCGTTTGTCAGCTTGATTTCGGTTTTCAGCTTTGCCTTAATCTTCTTGGGCACTTTTTGAAACCGTCTGTCAAATTTATATTTATTCGGCAATTCCTTGGCTTTGGTAGCCCACGTATTCATATCAAGACCTTCCTGCTGTGGATGATAAGCGGCAAGAATGCTATCAGCATAATGGTCCATATCAAATTCACCCTCGCTCCGCATATAGCCCACCGTCAGGTTCCATAGCAAGAGGTAATCGCTCTTATAGTCTTTTCTGATGGGTATCAGAATCTTGGAGTTGATGTAGTTAAAGGCATTTTCGGTGTTTTCTTCGTCATTACGCAATGCTTTCAAATCCAGAAACTCGTCATACCAGTATTTACTCTGCTTTGCATTGACATCATACGTCACAATATCGCCAATATCATATACCCCTGCATTGACATTGATATTGGCTGCAAACGACTTGAATATCTTTTTCTTGGTAGGCAGCCCATTCTTCTTCTCGCCAGTTGTCTCTTCAATAAACTCAGTATAGTCAGCCTTGCAGATAACCATCTTGTATTCTCCGCCGTCCGTCATCATGCAATATGCCACCAGCAAGATACCCTTCTGTATTTCTGTGATGTTATGGTAACGTTGTTGGGCGTCGTTTTCCTTTTGGAGCAAGCGTTGGGCTATGGACATGGCTTTCCCTTCACGGTCTCTATCATTAATGATGCCGTCTATCATGTTGCGCATAGTCATCTCCGTCTCTTTGAACACAAAACGCCTATCACCGGCGTTGTCGGTTATCTGCCCGATAATATCCATCACATAATCCCTCACATTACCCTCTTCGTTCAAAGGTTCTTCTGCCACGTTGTTGTTATCATGGTCAATCTTGATAAGTTTTAGATATTCTATCTCCATAATGGTATGATTATTTGTATTCGACTAAATATCATTCGTTTTATTAAATACGTCTTCAATCTGCCCTCTTCCATCTTAAATATCTACTTCCACCTCAACCAAAACAAACACCCGCAAAACTCCCCAACACCTTTCAAACACCCTTACCCATCACTCTATCACAAAACGAAAACCCCCGTGTTCCTCAACTCCTTCTCCCCACAAATTTTCAAGAAAATCAGCCAAGCCGTCTTCTTTATCCAATGACGGCCCTCCGATAAGGACCAGCCGACGACTATTTCAATTAGCTTTACGAAAGATTTGCTTCTTATATCCCCTACCCCTTCATCATCCTCCCCACCAACCCCGTAAGCACCTGCCCCGGGCCGCACTCCACGAACTCCGTCATGCCGTCGGCGAGCATGTGCTGCACGCTCTGCGTCCAACGGACGGGGGCGAGGAATAGTATTTACCTTATCTCCACCAAATAATCATTCTTGGCAAACATCTTTCCGTATTGAGGCGAAGCCAAGATTTATATTAGATTTACGAAAGATTTGCTTCTCAAATCACTTCCCCAGCATACTCCATCCCCCTCCCCAGCACCGTACAAAACAACATCTGGATATCCTTGACAAACGAATAATGCCGATAGTAATAGCAATTCAACCTAACCTTATCAGGATAGATGACCGTGTCGTTATATTCTACCGCTATGACTTGCGCGTCGCGGGTGTCGCCTGCTTTTTGTTTTTGGGCAACATGCTCAGCTATCATTTCATCTTCGAGTCTGTATTTTAGGGTAGCAGGACCCGTGATGCCCGGCCTTAGCTTCAGCACGTCGCGGTCGTCGCCTTGCAGTTGGTCGGCATAGCCGGGCACGTCGGGGCGCGGGCCTACGAAGCTCATATTGCCGATGAGCACATCCCACAACTCGGGCAGCTCATCCAGTTTGTAGTGGCGAAGCTTGGCGCCCAGAGGGGTGATGCGGCTGTCGCCTGCCACCGACACCGAGCTGCCGCTGTGCTTCATTGTCATTGTGCGAAACTTGTGGCACTTGAACAGCTTGCCGCCACGGCCCACACGCTTCTGGACAAAGAATGCCGGACCGCCTGGCATCTTGACTTTGACCAGAATGGCAACGATGAGTAAGACGGGCCACAAGAAAAGAAGTCCGAGGAAAGAGACGATGCGGTCAAAAATGTATTTTATCAGCAACTGGAAATGCATTTTCAGAAAAACTAATTCAAACTCCCTTTCGGGAAATCCTCAATGTAGATATAATTATTGTCCATCTCCTCGATAAGCTTTGTATCTAGGACTTTCTGGGTGGAATATAAAGAAGACAGGTTGTCTTTTGAAATGGTCTCAAACATACGCAGGTGAAGATGGGTAGCTACGTCCATTGCCGATAGGCACATCATCTTCCCTATCCCCTTGCCTTGATACTCATGATCCACCATCTTGCCAAGGAAGCTCTTGCCGATGAAAAAACAACGAAGGAAATAATAGCCCACAATGTCTTTACCGCTACAGACTAGAAAAATCAAATAGGCCTTGTTTTTGACCAGCCTCTTGATACTTTTCTCATCAAACCCATGAGGCTGAAAATAGGTGAAAGACTCTGCTGGTTGTTTGGCAAAGAAAGTAGCCAAAGGCAGAACATCATCCATGGTTGCCTCTCGGATTTGATAGGTCCCCTGGTATTTCTCCAAACAACCAGATACACCACGAAGCCTTCTACCATAACGAAGTAGAAACAACCTAGCATTCAACCACTCTATCAGATTCCAAACGAACGGAAGCTTGTCTTTGATTATATGGGATAATTGGTATAACATCTTGAACTTGAAAAACTAAAGTGTTACTATTGCCGTTGAACTCCAATCTATTTCTTCATCCGCCTGCCGCAAACCAGCAAACTCCGTCTCATCAATCAGCCTCATCATCTTGTCGAAAGCATTTTTCTTCCCAAGATTGGACTTAAGATAACGCACATAGCGTGCTTTTATAGTGCCAGGCTCCTTGAAATACACCTCGTAGTCTTCCTTACTCATTACCCCACTCGACTCTGGCACCAAATCCCCAATATGAAAATAGCACATGGCATATTCGCTTTTCTTCATTTCCTTCTTTACGAAAGACAATGGAAAGAAACGGAAATAACCGCCACCCGAATAGGCCATCTCCTTGCCCAACACGTTCGTTGTGCATATCGGGAACTCCTTGATGCGAATCCCATTATATACCACAATGCAAGGTGTTTTCTGCCCAAAATGTGGGAACCCACCAAAATCCCTTGCTGCTGGAAATATGGAAGCGTCTCTTTCAATGCCGTTTTCTGCCAGTATTTCAAACGCCCACTTGTTATTTTCACCAATGGAAAACGCTGGGGCGCGATAGCTTTTCACTTTCTCACCGATACATTGTTCCAGGCTATCCACTGCACGATGTGTATCCTCGCGACACTCTGTTTCGGCCATCTTATTAAGCCAAGTGTGTATGTTGGAATGGCAACCAACCTCGTGACCGTGCTGTTGAATCTTTCTGATGACTTTGGGAAACATCTGTCCCATCTCGCCCACACAAAAGAAGGTGGCTTTTATTTGACGTTCATCTAATTTGTCTAGAATGGCGTCAAGATAACGATCGTATTCAGCATGTTTTTCCTTTGAACCATTGTTTTGATGGTTGAGATACCATTCTTCTATATCAATTGTAAGGAGATTCATGCCACATCAAAATCAAATAGTTGGAAGAAAATGTTGTCCTTCGTTATAGGGGGCAGGTTACCATCCGTCAGGTCAAGAAAGATCAGATTAAAAGGCGAACGCTTGATGAACTTGGGTACTTTTAGATATAAATTTTTAAATTTTGCGCCCATACCCACATACAGCTTCGGTCGAAAACCCCAGTGTTTGTCCGGGGCATTTGTGGTGTCCAAAAAAGCATCTGGATAACTACCCATAAAGGTTTGTACCAAAGAATTGTATTGGCCTAATATGGCGTTCTTCTTTCGACAATAATTCGCCTTACAGGTGTTGAGACGCCAATCAAAAGATGATTTGTCCCAATAAACTTTATATGTCTTTTCGCCATCACATTCAATTTGAGTTCCCAATCCCATCTTCACGTCCAATTGTCCAACGAAAGTAAATGGAAAATACTTCATATAACCCGGAAAACTATTGGCATTAGCAACGCCTAAAACAAATTCAAATCCTTGTTCCTTGGCATAATCGTATGTGGTTTGAGCCAATTTCTTGAAAAGACCCTTGCCACGATGCTCTGGGTGGGTCACTGTTGCCATGTCAAGCAAGCCCGTGACAATCCTTCCTTCTATTTCCATCTTATAGGGAATGCAGGCGTAATGAGCCACTATTTCTTCCCCACAAAAGGCATTAAAGGAAATAACCCTTCCGTTTGGATTATTCAGATACCATTGTCTGAAACCGTTTACTGTAAAAGTGTGTTTTCCTTCGTAAACTGTATTTTGGAGATTTACTACTTTTTGAAGAGAAAGGGCTCCGTTGTCAAAAAGGAGTTGTTTGATGGTATAATTCATAATATTATTATTCAAAAGATTGGTATTCTTTCAGTAGCGCATCCCATAGATCCTGTCTTTTGTATCTTGACACTATCAGATCGCGCGCATTACACCCCATTTCCTTCACCTTGTCTTTGTTTTCACAATAGGCTTTCATCATATTGTAAAGTGCAAGGGCATCTTTTCTTGGTACAATGTTTCCATTCTTTCCTTCGATGATGATCTCATTCGACCCGTTAATATTAGTAACAATACAAGGTCTGTTCAGAGCACCTGCTTGCATGACCACATTAGGCATTCCCTCACGATAGCTGGGAAGAATCAGAGCATCTGCTGCAAGAATGTATGGGCGTACATCCGACTGGTAACCCGTAAAGACAATGTTTTCATTTGTGTCTATTTCTATCTTAGATTTCTTAGAAATAGGATCCAACTCTTTCTCATAATTACCGACAATTAACAACTTTGCATTAACAGACTGTTTGCTTAGCATTCCAAAAGCCTGTATCAACTCGTTCACACCTTTGTCTCCAGTGACTCGGCCAACGAAAACAAACATCATGGTTTCTGGTTTACAATTGAATTGTTTACGAATGGCTGCAACGGTTTCTATAGGAATTTGGTCTTCTGAGAAATAGTTAACATCTATTCCATTAGAACTACCATTAAGTAATACTTTGGCTTTGGATGCTTTAAACATACCTTTTCCCAGATATATATCCATCATATTCTTTGAATTTGGATAAATACCTGTTGCGCATGCAAAAGTGACCCATTCTGCCAAATCAAGAAAACGACCCCTAATACCTCCCAAATCAGCCAATCCTGCAATTGTGTAAAGACGGTGTGGCACTCTGCATAACCATGCCGCCACCATACACAATAAGCCATCTTTTGAAGTATGCGAATGAACAATGAAAGGTTTTTCTTTTCTAAATATTCTAATAAGTTTGAAGAAAGCCTTGCCATCCGATATCAAAGAGAACGTTTTACGTGTAAAAGGAACTTCATAACCCCGCACACCTTGTTCTTCCAACATTTTTTCGTAAACAGAACCTCCTGATGTTATAGCAATGACATCGTAATACTGAGACATGAATTTCAACTGCCCAGCCAACAATCCTCGCATGGAACCTGGAATTGTGGTGGTTCTAATTAGCTTCTTCATAATCTCCCATCTACCAATTTCCTATCTAGCGTACATTTCACATCAAACACCACATGCTTGTCCTTCAACAGACCAAGCACATCCAAACCTTCAAATTTCTTGTGTGCCACAGCTGCAATGCAAGCATCAAACTTTTGGACAGGAAGTTCGTTAGTTACCTTGATACCATACTCATGTTCCACGATAGCTGGATTGGCCCAAGGATCATAAACAGTTATATTGAGATTGTATTCCTTCAAGGCTTTATAGATGTCGATGACCTTCGTGTTACGAACATCGGGGCAGTTCTCCTTGAAGGTGAAGCCAAGTATAAGAATATCGCTGTTCAAGACTTGGATGCCCTTTTTCAACATTAACTTGATAGTTTCCGTAGCGACATACTCGCCCATGCCATCGTTCATTCTCCTACCTGCGAGGATTATTTCAGGATTGTAGCCGTAACGTTTAGCGCATTGGGCCAGATAGTACGGGTCAACACCGATGCAGTGACCACCAACTAAACCTGGACGGAAGGGCAAAAAGTTCCACTTGGTACCAGCAGCTTCCAATACATCCAATGTGTCAATACCCATCTTGTTGAAGATTTTCGAAAGCTCATTCACAAAGGCGATGTTAATATCGCGTTGTGAGTTTTCAATCACCTTGGCAGCCTCGGCAACCTTCATAGTCGGGGCGAGGTGTGTACCAGCGGTAATGACACTGGCATAAACCTCGTTAACATACTTGCCAATTTCAGGTGTTGAGCCAGAGGTCACTTTCTTGATGTGCTCCACAGTATGCTGCTTGTCACCAGGGTTGATGCGCTCAGGGCTATAACCACCATAGAAATCCACATTCATCTTAAGACCAGAGACCTTTTCCACAACAGGGATGCATTCGTCTTCTGTCACACCTGGATAGACGGTGGATTCGTAAACTACCACATCACCTTTGCCGATGACCTTACCTACGGTTGTGCTAGCACCGACGAGTGGAGTCAAGTCAGGATTGTTGTCGCTATCAACAGGTGTAGGAACAGCTACTACATAGAAATTGCAGTCGCGGATCTTTTCGATGTCGCTAGTACAGACAAAGCCATGGTTGTTGATGGCATCTTGCAGCAACTCATCGCTCACTTCAAGAGTGGCATCGTGGCCATCCATGAGGGCCTCGCAACGCTTCTGGTTCATGTCAAAACCCACTGTGGGGTATTTGGTTGAGAAAAGACGAGCCAAAGGCAGACCGACATAACCCAGCCCAATTACACAGATTTTAGTGTCTTTCATTGTATTATCTTATCTTTTTTAATATTAAATTATCAATTATAAATCACAAATTAGCTTTATACCATTCAATAGCCTCATTCAAACCGCGAGCGAAATCATACTCAGGATTATAACCCAACAAACGTTTCGCCTTGCTGATGTCGGCATTGCTATGCTTGATGTCGCCTGGACGGTCAGGGCCAAAGATGGGTTCGATGTTCTTATCCAATGCCTTGGTTAGACTATAATATATGTCTATTAGATACTCTCTGCCACCGTATGCCACATTGAAAGCCTCACCACTGGCTTCATCGGGAGCGAGACATGCCTTCAGGTTGGCCTCAATCACGTTTTCGATATAAGTGAAGTCGCGGCTCTGTTTGCCATCGCCGTTGATGGTAGGACGTTCATTGTTCAGCAACAGTTTAATGAACTTTGGAATCACCGCAGCGTACGCTCCATGGGGGTCTTGGCGACGACCAAAGACATTGAAATAGCGTAGGCCTATGGTCTTTAAGCCATAATGTCTGGTGTATTGCTTTGCCCACTCCTCATCACAACGCTTCGAGACGGCATAAGGACTGAGTAGGTTGCCTTCCACACCTTCCTGCTTGGGCAGGTGCGCCTCATCGCCATAGACAGAGGAGCTTGAGGCATATACAAAGGTTTTTACTTTGTTCTGTCGTGAGGCTTCAAGCATGTTCAATGTTCCCTGAATGTTGTTCAAGCTATAAAACAACGGCATTTCGATGCTACGCGGCACACTACCCCAAGCAGCTTCATTCATCACATAATCCACACCTTCACAAGCCTTCATACAGGTGTTCAAGTCTTTGATGTCACCTTTGACAAACTCATAGTTTGGGTGGTTAATAAACAAGTCTACATTGGCTTGCTTGCCGGTGCTTAAGTCATCTAAGCAGCGAACTTTGTACCCTAATTTCAAAATTGCTTCGCAAAGATTAGAACCGATGAAACCAGCACCGCCAGTTACAAGGAATAACGAATTCGAAGGAAATGTAATTTGATTTAGATATGACATTTTTAATGAATTTAACCGTGTTGATTAAATACTTTTTATTATACGAGCAGGTACCCCACCAACTATTGAATGTGTTGGCACAATGCCTTTCACCACTGCACCCGCAGCAACAATTGATCTAGGATTAATTGTACACTCTCCAATAATTCTGACACCACATGCAATCCAAACATCATCACAAATCACCACTGGTTTAGCAACAACGGGATTGTATTTTATAGGAATAGAGTCATTTCCCCAAGTGTGAGATGTTGAGATAATGACAGTTTCTGTTGCTATCGAAACATTGTTTCCAATTTCTACCCCCCCCCCAGCATCAATATAGCAATTGGGATTAATGCTTATGTTTGACCCTAATCTTAGTTTTTCAACGTTTAAGAGTATTACTCCCTGGTCAATGCCAATATTATCTCCAATCGTCGGCAAAATAGATTTCAATAAAACATATCGGATAAAAAAGCCGAATTTACCCGAAACATTTCTGTTCCAAACAAGAAGTTTTTTCCGAATTCCTTTTGGGAATATAGACAAGATAAAAACCGATGTATTAATAATGGGTTTTGCTTTTTTAAAAAGATCTCTACCACTCATAAAGATAATAATTGCGCATTCTATTATTTACTGTTCAATGAAACCAATTCCTCATACAGCATTTTGACCATCTTATCCTTATTATGATTGTTACAAGCACACTTCCGCGCTTTAACAGCATAACTTTCAATTAGAGAGGGGTCTGTAAGCATAAACATCTTTTCTTGAATCTCATCTTGTGTACTTGCAACAATTGCAGCGTCTTCTTCCAGAAAATACTCTATTGGAGCAATGTCCTTGGGTCCGACCGCAAAAATACACTTACCAGATGAAAGATAATCTGTGATTTTTGTAGAAAAAGATAATCGCGCAACCTTACAATACTTTGGTTCAAAAGATTCCACAAACACTACCACATCATGCTCCGAAATAATTTGTTGAACCTCATCATACTTAACTGGCGGCTTTATAAAGACATTTTCGATATTTAACAAATAATCTTTAATATCTGATGAAATGCTATTGGGAGTATAAATATCAAGTTGAACCATAGTCTCTTCAGAATTCAACCTCTTTAGCGCGTCAGCGATGGCAAGTAAAGAATAAATCCTACCGTATATGATGTTTCCCATATATACCATCTTGACAGGTTTATGGACATACAAATTTGAGGATGACAACTTGTCAATATCAATACCTTTTGTCAGTAATATGCTGTTTTTATTAAATATCTCGTCATACTCTCGTTTCATTTTAGGACTAATAACAAACATCCTATCGCATTGATCGACAACTCTTTTTATTGTCTTTCTATGATATTGCTTAAACAATCTATATAAAAGATTCTTAGATTGATATGAATAATTATCATCCTGCATATAAACTACAGAATGAGTATGAGCAATTTGAAGTACAAAATAATACAAATTGCATAAAAATGGCTCCGTTGCCCCATTAATCCAAACGACATCTGGGTCGAAATCCTTTATGAATTGTTTTAATTCTTTAGTTTTCCAACCTCTAAAAGACCACAAAATTTCACGTGCAATTGTGAACCAAATGGTACGATGCCCTCGAACATAATTCATTGTAGCAACCTCTTGCTTTGCAATCTTGGAATCCAAAGGCTTATCGTTCTCTTGATTCGTGTCTATGGCATGCCCTGTCTTCGTTCTCCATTTATAAAGTTTATGAACTAAAGAAAACTCGGAGATCTGAAAGAACTTGTGACAGCACTTCGTGTTGGGTGCAATTGTTTCGATATATATTTGAGCCAATTTATTTGGATCATACTCCTGAAATAGGTTGGTCAAGGTACTTGAAGTGCCGTCTGTGTCGTCCCAAACACCACGGGAGAGAATTAATACTTTTGGTAAAAATTGATTCATTGTTCTTTACGGTTATCTAAAACGTTTGTCTGTTGACATAACCAAATTAAAGTTGCTGCCAGAAAAACCTATATGGAACCACACTTCCTCCATTTCTATTACCATAAATAAAAACAAAGATAATCATAAAAGCGACCATAAACTTGACAAACCTTTTTGTGTTATTATTACCAATATAATTGAAATCATTTGGGAACGCTACAATCATAAACGGAATAAAATAATATGACAACCTAAATGCAACCGATGACACTAAAGCAAACGCTTGAAACGAAAAAGCCATGGTGGATAAACCCAAAAAGATACGTGATTCTTCTTTTTTATTGTTTATATAATTCCTACCAAATAAGAACAGAGATAACAAACATACTCCATAAAATATCATTGTCGTTGGCGAATAGCCTTCGTCTCCTAAATAAGCCTCAATATAATGTTCATTATCTAATAGTGTTAAAAAGTTTTCCCACAAAAAAATGGATCCGAACAATGAAACTGCAACAATGCCAATCAGGTATACATAATACAATTTGAAATTCCGAATAAAATAAAGAGCAACCCCTATCAAAAAGGCCAGTGAAGCATGATGGCAAAAATAGGCTAATAATGCTAATAATACTGTTTTTACATACTTTTTATCTACTAGTGCCATATAATATAACAACACGAAAGCCATAGACAAAGTCTGTTTGAGACCAGCTAATGAAAACGAATATAATCCTATAACCACAAAACCCAACATACTATATAATTTATCTTCGGAGTATCTATTGATAAATTTTGCAATGGCATATACATATATGAACTCTACTATTCCAAAGAATAATTGCACAGGGAAATGGAAAACCGAACAGATTTTTGCTAGCAAATAAAGTCCGGGGTAATCTCTATATTTATCAAAAATAATATAACTAAACGAATACCATGAAATGTCGGAATAGTCTTCCAAATAATACTTTGTATCCGTGCCGACAGTACTTCCTCTTAGTGCGGCCAAAAGTATGAGAATGGAACAAATTATTATCAAATAGTTTCTCTCTATTCGGTTTCTTTGATCTCCAATAGGAAATCCGAGGACATGATTCCTAAATAAAAACAGCAACAATATAACAACTAAATATACAAGCATTATTCTCTATATAACAAATTAATAATCCTGTTTGCTATGCTTCATTTCTCTTTAAAACAACTGTTCTTTGGGGATTATTTCACCACTTCTATAATTCCCAATAATTGCATAAAAATTCTCAATTAAACGAGGCAAGTTTTCCAACGCCTTGGCCCTACGCTTGGCGAAATAATCAAGCGCATTGTTTCTCAGTTCTTCTTCTTTTTGAGAATTCTCCATTAAGATAATCATTTTTTTCGCCAAATCATCCACGTCATTCATCTCGGCAATTAAGACACATTCTTTGTCTTTGTTAAGTGACGGCGTGCCATCCGTTTTGTAACAAACCACAGGGAGTCCGAATTTCATGCTTTGCAACTGGGTTCCCGAAATATTGTCCAGTTTGCATGGCAATACTGCAAACCGCACTAATTGCAAATGTTGAAACAAATCATTGCGGTTTTCAAAGAATGGGGTGAAAGTAACATTTTCTTCCAATCCATTTTCAGTTATCAGTTGCATCAATTCTGATTTGACCGTGGCAGGCCCACCATCCACCAAGTCTAGACGAACATGGGGATACTTTTGTTTCACTATGGCTAACGCCTTAATACAATCATGATAGCCTTTCTGTTCACTCATAGATAAGGCAAAATTGATAAAATCGAATTCCTTGTGCTCTACTGGTTTTGGACTAAAAGTTGGTTTGCTTACAACAGGCCAATCAAATCGGAAAACATTCCCTTTGTAACCTAATTCCCGCAACGCCAAACCATGCTTCTCACAATTTACACCAACATATTGGGTTTTCTTCAATATCTCCAACTCAGTAGTGCCATTTTTACTCTCCCAGGAACCTGTCGCTTTGAAACTTGGGTCGTTATATACCGTCTGGCATAAAACGTATATAGGATAACCGTCTAAGCCAAGAATAGTACTTGAATAGTGTGCGTTTTCAGCACCAGCAAGCACTACAATATCGGGATTGACATCATGAACAATTCTTCGCACTTTTGGTGTTATCGGATTCAGTTTACGCCACAAGCTATCATTGGGGATAATATGCTTCAAAAACGTAGAGAAGTCGCATCTAATAAAATGATAGTGTATTTTATCAGAGTCAAACGAAACAACAGGTTTTTTCAAACCGCCATGAGCAGAGATAACGGTCAAATCGATATCGTCTCTCTCTTTTATTGCGTTAATCATATTACTATCCCAAGGTGCGATGTCACCATATCCTTCCCTCTTTTCTGGCAATCTTAGAATTTTTCTTACCAACCTATAGAGTCGGCCTTTGCTCAATGGCAAATGGCTCCTAACTTCCTTATTTGAAAAATGACATATTAATGCGACTTTCATTTTTCCAACTTCTTCCATAGTTTACAATACTTTTATCATCCTTAAGTATTCTCTCCATTCTCCCATGTCTTTCCAAGCATGTTCGCTCACCGGAAAACAACCCACGCGTCCACCTCTCATCTTTATCTTTTCCATTAATTGCGTAATATGGAAAAACTCTCCTTCCGGTATTTCATCAATACATTCAGAATTCAAGATATACACCCCTGTGTTAATCATATAGGTTAACTCCGGCTTTTCTTTCAAACCCACCATCAAACCATTTTCTCCGGTTTCAATTACACCATATGGGATTTTAATACTCTTGACCGCCGTAACGATGGTTAGATCATTATGGTTTTCCAGATGGTAATCGTAAACATCCCGATAGTCCTGATCGATGATTATGTCACAATTAGACACAAAAAATGGAGTTTTTATCTTCCCTTTTAGCAAAGAAACGCTTCCTATGGTTCCTAAAGGATGTGTTTCCTCAAAGAAATCCACATTATACTTATGTTCCAGCTGATCCATATAATACCGCATCATGTCGCTCTTGTAGTTCACCGACACATAAAACTTTTGGCAACCGATACTTTCAAATTGGTCCATAATCTCCTCTAGGATGGTCTTGTCTCCAATAGGAACCAAGGGTTTGGGGATTACGTTTGTTATGGGTTTCAAACGGGTACCCTTTCCGCCAGCCATTATGACCACAGGCAATTTTATCTTTTTTTCATCAATCTGGGGCGTGTTTCCAAGCACTTCGTCCCAAAATACCACATCAACGAGATTACCTTCATTATCCAATATGGGCATGAACTCGGCCCGCTTTTGGCGCATCCATTCCCTGATGGATTCCCTGTCATCATTGACATGAGCATATTTTTTCCCCTTGTTATTGATGATTATTTCTATAGGGGTATCGAATGGGATATTTGCTATAATAGCTCGTTGCAAATCGCCATTGGTGATAATGCCAAGAAACTTTTCATTTGTGAATACCAACAATGATTTAGTACGACTCTCATCCATCCATTTCATTGTTTGAATAATGGATTGTTTGGAATCAATGATTTTGCTTTGGATTCGGTCAGAGTATTTCATGCTCAATAATCTATTTCTCTATATCCTAATAATTTCACATGGTTGTGTTCATAGCTCTTTGGATAGTTTTCCTTCCATTGCTGAACAACACTGTCGTAAACCACTTGGTTATGCACCCGCTTCCCAATCCAAAACTCCGTTTTTGTTTTGGAGAAATTCTGTTTGAAGAGTAACAAAGAATCGCCTTCATCACCAGTGGTGCCGCCTCCAAAATGGAACCGCTTGCAACCTCTTTCCTTGGCTTTCTGGATGCCATACCAAAGAATCAGATTGTTAGCGGCATATTTCGAGTAATTTCTATCGCGAGCAGAAAGATGATAGTGTGCATAGTCCTCACTATACATGAACATGGATCCAGCAATCACTTTACCATCAAGCATGGCAAAATATAGAACACTATTATCCTTGAATGATGTCTTATATTCGTCATAATAGCTTTGTGGAAAGAAGTAATAGTTTTCGGCATTGAGGTTGGTCATCGTGCCATCATAAAGCTTGCGGAAAGTCTCATAATCATCGCTTTCAACAATAGTCACACCCTCTTTCTCAGCTTTGCGAATCATATTGCGGTTTTTTGAACTGAACTGTTGCGTCCAGATTTCATCCAACGACTGATTCAAGTCCAAGGCAACCGTATGTCGACTAAAGAAAGTCTTCATTTTAGGTGAAGCTAAACGATGGTTGTTTAGCAACGGATGAAACCGCATAAATTCGGCCACAATATCATTCTCTTGACACCAAGCATCAAATTCTTTCCAAAACTCAGCAATGAAACTAACACCATCAGTTGAAGCAATCAATCCGTTATAGCCATATGCACCTTGTATGTCGTAATACTCCTTGTCTAACTCATAACCCAACGGAGTGATAGGGTTTTTCAAGAAAGGATAAATTGCAATATTACTCTCCTTTTCAAACACAAAGCATAAGGCTTCTCCATCACCATAGTTTTGATAGAGGGAATAATATTCAGGGGTGAAATAGAGGTCTTTCCTGATGTTTGGAATCTTATTAAGATAAGAATTCCAAAGAATAGAATCTTTAATGGTTAGTAATAAATTATTTCTCATCAGATAAATCATTCATATCCTTCAAACATGGTATTCCGTCTCGGCCAAAGCTCACGAATAATCCTCTCAGTGTTTTCTCCCATTCCAGAACAGAAAGCAGACTGACTTAGTCCTGGATGAGTGTTAAATTCTATAAGGATAGGCTCCCCTGATTCTTCGATTGAGACATCCCAGCCGACAATATTAAAATATGGTAGCTTAAAGTGAAGTCTTTTGACAAATTCAATGGCCTTGTCATATGATGGTAATTGATAACCTTCTAATGCTATTCCTGTGTCAGTTTTTAATACATTGTCCTCACTATATCCACCGAAGGCAGCCTTCCCAAGCTTACCTTCTTTCGTTATAGTTGTGCTAATACCGCCCGCACACTGATTGTCAATCACTTGTCCACTACGACCTATTCGGATTACGGAATAAATCACAAGCACCTCCATATCAGAGCGATAAGTAAGAATACGCATAGTATTTACAGAAGTTGGATTCAAAGCGGCAATATCCTTGTGTTGTTTGACACGCTCCTGTATCAAAAAATTATGTTTATATTGTTTGAACACTTCACCTATGGTTTTGCCATCAATATTTGTTTTACCATTAGCGACTGATAACAGTTTTACTCCATTTCCATGTTTATCCATCGCAGGTTTGAGAATAACATTATCCATGTTCTGGCACAATTGTATAGCTTCGTCCTCTGAAACAGCCCTTCCCTCATAATAGTAGTATCCATTCATATTTTTCAATATGGTATGAACAACATTCTCACCCGCAAGAATAATGTCATAGATATTTTTGTCATCATACGCATTCCTCATTTGATAAACATTGGCCTTCTGCAATATTTCCATGGTATAAAAATCCTTCGGAACATAGTCTTTGGAAAAGACACCAGTTCTTGAATAAAAATATTCATGGCAATAAAGCGGAACCGTTTGTCCAATCATGCTGATATAAAAATCATCCACTTCTTTTTTTTGTGCTTTCGTTAACTTTCGGAGAGTCTTCAAATCTTTAAAATTCCGGGTGATTTTCTTTTCCAAATCTTTTGACATTTGCCGCTTATTGTAAGACTTTACCATCTGGTCCATTAAGGCTATGACCTTGCTCTTAAACTTATTCACAATTTTTCCCATAATTTTCTACAAAAAATTTAAAACATTAATTCTATTTCAAAATACGCCTTGCAAATATAATTTCTACAATTTTCCAAAAAAGAATTTTACCATAGTTTTAAAATAGACCGGTTCCAACATACGATATGTAGGGTTCCCCACTCGAGAATTAGGACGGCTCATGGCATCCTTTACCACCATCTCTGTATAGTCGCCAAAAGCAGGTCCCACAGCAGATTGACTCAGTTCAGGGGTGGTATTCCACTCCAACATTACAGGATTACCCTCATCATCAATACAGATGTCCCATCCCACTAAATCCTGGAAGGGCAAATTCAAGTGTTGTTCTTTCACTACATCAACCGCCTTTTCAAAAGAAGGCACTATATAACCTTCCAACTTGATGCCAGAATCCGTCAACTCTATTTTGTCCTGTCCAGGCGCGCCATAAGCCCACTTACACAATGTACCATCCAAATTGATTTTTGTGCTGATTCCTCCTGCCGATTCATTATCAATAGCCTGGCCTTTTCTTCCTATCCTTATTGCGGCATAAAGCACAATCACCTCCATTCCCTTACGATAAGTCACTATTCTTATCGTATTGATTGAATCGGGATTCAGTGCACTCATGGCTTGATGTTGCTTAACAAGGTCTTGTATCAGGAAATCCTTGCCATACTTCACTAATAAATCTTTGAGTTTCGTACCCTTATCGTCGACAATACCATTTTGTATGTGCAACTTTTTTACCCCGTTTCCATGCGAAGATAGTGTGGGCTTAACAATCACATCACCAACATTACCGCATTTTGACACTGCTTCATCCAAAGAGACAGCTTTATTCTCGACATAGAAGTATCCGTTTCGGTTTTTCAAATATGTGTGCGGCTGTTTCATGCTTGGCAGCACAATGTCATTCAGGTTTTTATCAGAGAAAGGAACACACCATGGCAATTGATTCAGTCTGCCAGTCAGTTCCAAACGATATAAACTAGTTGGGATATATTTTACCGAAAACAAACCTGTGCGAGCATAAAAATAGCGATGCCAATCTGTCGGAACTTTATAACCCACCAAAGGCACATAAAAATCTTGGATTTCTCGTTCCTGTTCTTTAGTCAGTTCTACTTTATGAGGCAGTTTCTTATAGCTTTCGTTGATTTGTTTGATATATTTTTCAACAAAAAGACCGTTTTGAATTTTAGTTTTAATTCTCATCGATATGTATTATTACTTTATTCTTCCAAGCAAAAACCTCAACATTTGAGCTCTTCTCAAATCATTCCTGAATAAGTACAACAAGTCTTTATTGTTCGACACGGCACCTGTATTTTTATTTTTCCCAAATAAACAATTTCTTAAAGCCTTTAGTGCTTGTTTTAAAGATTTGGGTTGGAACATAGCGTTCATTTTGCTCAAATATGAGTCCACTTGTTTGTGGATAATAGGGGATATATATTCATTATATGCCTGCTCATTGGTCAATAAGCCACAAACAAATTCATTATGGCGAGTAGACTCCTCACTATGGTCTATCTCAAGTGCAATATTGTTAACATTGCGTGTATTGATTACCTCCCATAACAATTGATTGTTTTCAATGCTCAAAACCACACACCGGCCTTCATACCAATGGGCTCTATTTGTTGCCCGGTATAATGTGTCCTTTTTGCTGTTAAAAAAGAAATTCCCCAAACTGTAAAATATAGGTTTCCCTTTGTATTCTTCCCACCCCTGTGGACAATGTGGATGTGCGCCAAAAACACCGTCAGCACCATAATCAATAAAGTCCCTATATCTTGCAATGGTTTCTGGCATTGGAGCATCAATGTACTCAATTCCATCATGGGGCAAGACAAACAAATAATCCAATCTCTTTTTGGCATCAATGATGATATGATTTACTTGAAGATCATTAAGATAGGCACATCCCAACCCCTCACGCTTTTCTGCATCTTGCAACGGCCATGTATAAACAGCGAAAGACAAGGCCAAAAAGCCAATCTTTATTCCATAAATCTCAATCTCCTTTACTTGATAAGCTTCTTCATACGTTCCCGCTCCAAAAGAAGCCTCACCCAAAGCTGCTTTCGTCTTCTTAAACCCTTCCTCACCCCAATCGAAAGTGTGGTTGTTTGCAATCGAAAACAAATCGAAACCAAGATTGCGAAGGAACTGAGGGGCATCATCATTTTGAAAAAACCTTTCTTCCTTCCTTTCAGGAAGCTCTATATCAGGTTTTAACGGAACCTCAAAATTCACAATTCGGCAATCACAAGATGACAACAAGCGTTTTATTTCCTCACTTGGGGAAATCAATGTAGTTGTGGGTTTGCAGCAAAAGTCCCCAGCAAATAGTAATCGGATTCTATTATTGGATTGCATAATACACTGTTTTTTCACACCAACGATAATAATCTTGGATTAATTTCTTGTTACGAATATAAATATGCCATGTCAAGACTAATTCTCCTTGATATTTTTTTACTTGCTCAACCACCGTCTGAATATCACACCAGCGTTCATCATCAGACTTAGTTTTCCCATTATATCGAATAACTGTATCCATAATCTGGCACGGGTGCTCGACCAAACTCATCTCCTGCCGTTGATACAAATCAAAAAGATGGTATGGGACGCAGACACCACTTCTAAAACCTTGTCTATAATGAAAAACACAATTGCTGATGTCTAAAGGACTATTCGAAATGCTTTCCCACATACTCAAGGTCTCATGATTGTATAACAAATGATGATTACGACCATGATTTGGCGTTTCTTTAATCAAGTCAGTTATTCTTGAGACTTCTTTATCCCATTGTTCTTTTTTACCAAACACATTTTGTGAAGGATGAAAACCTAAAACAAAGTTTGGATTGTTCTTTCTCTTCAACTTCTCAACAACATCTATCGTTTGTTTATCATCAAACAAATATGTTGCTTCGGTTTCTCCTTTACCACATACCTTAAAATAAAACCATTCTGGTATATTGTATTTTTCGGTTAATGCAGTGTACAATTCAAACTGACTATATGCCGAAGGAAAAGCGCGTTTATATTTTATTTCTTCCTTCCATGTCAGATTAAGAACCTTGTTTTTCGGTGCACCATGAATGGTTTGCTTCACAATATCTTTGGCTATCTGAAACCAAGAGGGAGTAAGAAAGCCGTCCACATCATGGGAGAGAACAACCTCATAATTACGCATTGACAAAGAAACATCTGAAGGAAGAAGCCTTCGGATAAAATCCGCGTATTCATTCACGATTGGTCGTTGGTGGATTCCCCGTCTCACACAAAACAATTGGGATTCATCGCAATCTCCTTTTTCTTCTCGTCCCAACAATGACTCTTCCCAACGGGTTAGCATGAAAAACGTGGAGGCAAAGACATCCAACCCTATAACAGCGCCATTCTCCTTCTGAACAAATTTGTCCTCGCCATAAATAATCGGGAGTTCCAATCCTAAACCATGGAAAAAGTTCAACTTCTCCGGTATATTTTCTAACTTCAAATATGATAGAGGTTCAACAAACCGATTGAAAAAATGATCTTCAAAGGTATATGCTTTCCCATCAACATTCAATTCATAGTTATGTACATCATCCCTAAACTGAACGCTGTAGTCATTGCGATTGCAACCAAGCACATCCGAAAGAAGGGCATTTATGGCGTATGTCCGTTCTGGTATATTATTATTGGGACAAGTAAACTGTATCATACTTATTTCATTTTATAAATCATCATTTGTTTATCTTTTTACCTTTCTTTTCCCAAAACTTGAATTTTGCCGGAATAATGCTAATAGAATAGGTATACGCCTCTGGTTTGAAAATAAATGACCAACCTAAATAAATCACTAAATAAACGATTAATTTCACGATTCCGTCAGGATACATGTCCAAATGCAAAAAATACCCACATCCATAACTTACTATTGCTGCTACAATAGAAGCAATCGCCACAGGCATTATATCCAATAGTTGGCGTGTCCACCTATAACCCACATGTTTTGAAACCAAACTAATGTTTACAAAGTAAGAGAAATAATTATTAATAATTACACCCACCAATAAACCTTTCATGCCAAACCACAACAAACCAAGAACAATGGCACCAATACCAACAACCCTCTTTACCACAGTCCACACAAACATCACCTTACTCTTTCCAATTGCAGAAATCGTCTGTAAATTCACTGCCATCAGACAATTTGCCAAACCCGCCAAACACAGCACTTGAAAATAAGGAACGCTCGACAACCATCTTTCAGAATAAAGTAAGACAAAAATTGGTTTCGCAAGAAGGATAAGGATAAACATTATTGGAAACGTGAGATATGATAGGGTCATCGTTATCCTTTTAATCATGTTGATCATCATTGGTTTATTATCCTGCGCCTCGGCGTAAAGAGGATAAGTCACTTGCGTCATAATGGAAGAAACACTATTTGAAGCCAGCTTTTCGGTACCATGCGCTTTAGAATAGTAACCCATGGTTGTAGGATTATAAACTTTTCCGATCAACAATCCTTGTATTTGCTGGCCAAAACTATTCAGCAGGTGAGTCAAAAACATATAAAACCCAAAACTAAATAGTTCTTTAAATGACTTCCAAGAAAAAACCAACGCCGGCCTCCACTTCAGATAAAACCAAAAAACCAGTGCTGGAATAGCCGCAGTTATCAAGTTTTGTGTAACTAGTGCCCATACCCCAAAACCTTTATAAGCCAAAAAGATGGTAATACCAAGAGAAATAAGTGATGTGACGAGGGTAACTATGGATAAAATCTTGAAATTTAAGCTTTTCCTTAATTGATTCTTTTGGATAATATTAAATGAATATATAAACAACACAAGACCTTGCACACGTAACACCGAGCATAATAATGGAATTTTATAAAAACGAGCAATAGCAGGTGCAGAAAAGAACAATATGGTATACATCAACACTGCCATGCCTAAATTCCAATAGAAAATGGTGGAATAGTCCTCTTGAGTAGGTCGCTTTTTTTGAATCAAAGCTGCACCAAATCCTCCGTCGATGAAAGATTCCGCAAGTACCATGAAAATGGATAACATACCTATGCAGCCATAATCGTAGGGCGTAAGCAGTCGAGCCAAAATAATACCCGAGATAAAGGATATGCCCATACCCATAAACCTCTGGATAGAAGTCCATACCATACCAGAGGCGGCTTTTTGCTTTAGGTTTTGTTCATTTGCCATAAAACCGTTACTCTGTTATAGCCTTTTTAATATCCTCGATAGCCACATCATCTTTTCCAAGTAGATATTGAATAGTTCTAGCACCAGATTTCAAATCCTTGTTCAACAGAGCAGAGGCTAAGGACATTATGCCTTCCTGTATAGACGTGTCCACTCCTAGCAATTTAGCTACGGAAACATATAGCCCCAAGCCCATCGGAACGTCCTCTAACAAATAACGATGGTTGATGAACGACGGACCTTTGTTGCTCGAGTCGGCAAACGAGCGGAACACGGCCATGGCATCGATGTTCAAGTCCTCCTCGTTGCGCCATTTTGCGGCCTCGAAGTAATCCAACGGCTCGCAATCGAAAGCTTGTAGCACCTTATTCTTCTGTACATCAAAAGCTTTGATAACGTTTACCACAGATGGTGTGAATGCTTCGCGGTACATCCAAAACTCTCCATTGCTGTATTCGATGCGCGAAGCGGAGAACAAGATGCCAATGGGATGCACGATCATGTTCGGGTTATGGAACGCCGACTCAAGAATATGCTTGCGAGCGTACCTCGTGTTGTCGAAACACTTGGAAAGCATGTCAATGACTGATTGAGTCTTGGCGACCGGCAACACGGAAATGGCATTCCTGGGATTGTAAAACGAGATCCTTACATATTCGTTGTTGACGATGCGACCGTTGTAGGCCGTGGTTTCCCACTCACTATAAGTCACATCCTTGTCGATGTATTTCCTGAAAATAAGGCTACCCATATACCCAGGCACAAGGATGATGGTTTGGCCATCCCTGACATGAGGTGCAATCAATTGGGCGACAAACTCATGCTGAAGTGTTGTCGTGGTCACCATGATGACATCTCCAAATCCGATAGCATCTTTAACATTGCGGGTAATCATAGCGGGTTTCACAACATATTCCCTACCATAGCCTTGAATAGTGTCGTCCTTAACTTTGAAGCTTTTTTCTTCTTGGATAATGTCAAAATATCTTCCATTGGTATTAGAAGTCTTCAACAAAGCCACCTTGTGGCCTTTTTCGTATAATTTGGCGGCGTGGATAAGACCTGAATTGCCGCAGCCAATAATGGTAAATTTCATATATTTAAAAGTTTATGCAATTCTTATAACCTGTTAAACATCTCCAACTAATTCATGAAACTCTCTACGAACACCAATCTGGCTTGCTGTCTGTTGCCCTAGTAACTGTCCCCAGTTGCCTTCTATCACCACCCAACCATCATCAGTGAGAGCAAAATCCCAAGCCACATAAATATGTTTGTTGAACACCTTCCGGTGAAGTTCTTCCACCGTTTTCAATAGTTCATCCCATCTCGGCACTTGCCAACCTTTGAATGTTAGTCCACAATCCGGATGTTTATCGAAATGGTTATAATGTTCATCAATTCCATCGCTAGTGACAACGCCCGTCTTGGGATCGACAGTAACCACAATGCCTCCTTGACCCGCATTATCCACAATGGCACCTTTCTTGCCCACACGCATACGTGTCCAAATGACAGTAAACTTTCCATCACGCAAGAATGAGGGGATACGTATTGTATTCACCGAAGTCACGTTCCATTGGGCCATCTCCGAACTTTGTTGGATGCGTTCTTCCACCATCCAGGAAGCACCTTCAATTAAAAGTTCCTTACAGTAACTGGCTGCGTTGTCATCGTCAATATATAAATATACATGTGTACCCTTGCCTTTTGAGCCTTCAAGAGGTTTGATGAACGCCTCGCCATGTTTTTTCACAAAAGCAGCAAAAGCGTCCGACTGCTCCACCGAATCAAGTTTCATGACCTCACGCTTGAAATAAGGTTTTGCCAGTTGGTAGAAATTGTACTTGTTGTTAATCTCGTTTTGGAAATTCGCCAAACCAGACACACGAACCAAAGTTAAAGTGCGGTCTGTGTCAGTTTCGAAAGACATACGTCCCGCATCATCCCTGTCTTTGAATTTGAACAAAAAATACTCATACGGCAGAGCTTGATAACGGTACCAGCATCTGATAATATCATTAGTCAAGCACTTGACATAATGCCTATCTGCCTTTTCTTCGGGTGTTAAATTCTCATCGAATGCTTCCTTTAATGATTCGCTGAAAATCTGACCATAGATGCCGACTGGGGAATCCATTGATCTCAACTTAAAACACCATACCCGTATAAACATGGGTGTGTGATTGAAGATTTTGCTTACTATTCTCATGGTCTATCAAGTAACATACTCATGAAACTGTTAGTGTTGTTTTGAAGTAAGTGTGAGGCTTTTTGCTTTAGTTCTTCAAAATCAATTAGGTTTTCAGGTTCGCCTTTAGGGTAGAGCACTGTGTCTTCCAACTCTTTTCCGTCTTTTAGTCGAATAACAACTCTCGCACCACGAACTGTTGGTGACTGGGCGGTGAGTTGCTCATCTTCAATAACATTGACTTTGCTCATCAGCCCAATTATATCGGAATTGTGCAAATTGTCTTCATTGAAATCTTCAAACCCCGCATTGCCTTTAACTATGCCCAAAGCAACGCTATATGGAGTGCTCAATTTGGCAGAACTGATACCCTGTATTTTAGTATGGTCATGTCCCCCTACAGCCAATTTATAAGTGTACACCTCCACCTTGTCCACTTGCTCGGGATGGAGGTTGATATCATTGCGTATAGCAATAGCAGCTTCAATGGCAGGATGGCAATGACGGCAGGCCGCATACAGCTTTTGATAGATGCCTTCAATGCAATAGTTTTCATTGCCGAAGTCGGTCAAATGCTCGAAGTTTGGAGTGTCCGTCAAAACTGAAAGAAATCCGCGTTTACCACCTAAGATGTCATCAGGGCCTGTCAAAGCCATTCCTCCCATCAAGGCTGCGACAACACCATCCATTGCAGCTCGGCCCAAATTATAAGGCTTCAATTCAGATGCTTCTTCTTGGATTTCCAACACGCCTGCAGCACTGGTCACGGCACAAGTCAATGTGGATTTGATTTGTTCTTTGTTAAATCCACAAGCGAATGCCACACCCATGGCCGAACCTATCGTCCCACAAGTACCTGAAACATGGTAGCCTCTTACTTTGTGTCCAGGTTGCAAGGCGCAGGCACAACGCACGGCAGCCTCATAGCCTATTACCATACCTTTCAGAATGTCATCCTTGCCCAACTGTTCTTGCTCGGCCACCGCTAGAATAGCCGAGTTGATGGAAGCGCCCAAATGAATCATTCCCATGCGATGACCGTCGTCCAATTCAAGCACATGAGCACAAAAACCATTCAGTAAGGCAGCATTTAATACTGCTGTCTTGTAATCTGTCCCAAAAACAGAACACACACCATTTTCATTGGTCAGCTTACTAAAAAAGTCAGCGTGCTGTTGTTGCAAATATCTGGATCCGCCCACCACAACACCAAAGTAATCCAAGAGGCATTTCTTCGCCTGCTGAATCACCTTTTCAGGTATTGCTTGTGATTTGGCGACAAGGCCATCAACAAAAAACTCTGTAATATTTTGATTCATCACAATATTCTTTTTCCTTCTATTTCAGAAAGCCTTCCTTGCTCAAAAGCCTCAATATTCTCCATGGCACCTACCATCATAGCCTCAAATGCCTCATAACTAAGACCTCCGATATGCGGTGTAAGGATAACATTGTCCAATTCAGTTAATTTGTACCCTTCTTTTATGGGTTCTTCATAATGTGTATCGAGTGCTGCTGCTCGAATATGGCCTGACTTTATAGAATCATACAGGTCATCTGGATTGATGAGTTTGCCACGGGCGGTATTGACGATGACAACTCCATACTTCATCATTGCCAATGTACGCTGATTGAGTATTTCAGTATTTTCCCTGGTCAATGGACAATGAAAACTGAGAATGTCAGCCTGCGGGAGCATAGCTTCAAAACTATCGAAATAGGTCAACCCCATCTTTTTTTCCACATCCTTTGATTGGCGGAAAACATCTGTATAGACTACCTTAGCGCCAAAAGCCTGTAACATTTGCGCAACCAAGCGGCCAATATTACCCATACCCACCAAAGCCACTGTTTTATCTTTCAGCTCATGAGTGCTCACACCTGTAAGCTGTTTTTTCCAAATGCCTTCATGCATCTGGCGATTGATTTGTGGCAATCGTTTCAAGCAAGCCAAAATGAGGGTTAGCGTATGTTCCGCCACACTCTGGGCATTCACACCAGCATTCACATAAACTGGAATGTTGTGCCTGCGGATAGCATCCAAGTCGAGCATTTCTGTACCTACGCCCGTGCGTTGAATCATTTTCAGATATTTTGCAACAGAAAGCACGTCTTCATCAATAGGTAATCGACCACTCACTAAGAAATAATCAGCGTCTACGACTTCCTTGACGAGTTGTTCATAGGTCGATTCATCCAATGTCTTTACGATAAAACCATCTGGACAAGACTTTTGGAGTATTTCCAACGGCAAACCAGTATATTTTGCAGTATGTAAAATCTTAGGCATAGTTTACAATTCTACGGTTGCTCTTCTTGGTTCAAAACAGCAACAAGGTCTCAAAGCAACAATGCGCACACCGCTTGCACGCTGAGGCCCAACTTTTGCAAATGTCGCCAAAACGCTGTGTTTTCCTCCCAATCCGAGAGGGCCAATACCAGCTTCATTCACTTTTTCGGTGATTCGCTTCTCAAAGTCAGACTGTTTGCTGAAGTCACCGTAAACCATGGCCTCCATCATCAGACTTGTAGCTTCGAATTGGGAACGGCCAATGCCCACAGCCAAAACACAAGGGCTGCAGCCCAATTTGGAAACACCTTCTTTGGCACGGTTTACTATTTCTTCAATCACGACATCCACACTGTGCTTATGAAATACTCGTTGTGTAATCCCACGGATGGCAGGACCACCACCGAGCATCAGCACGGTGAGGCGCAGCACATCCTCCTCGACGGGTTTTATTAATATTGGTGATGGCATCAATGCGCCACTATCCTCGTTCAAGCCACCGCTTTGGTCAATACGGGCATAGTCGTCACCTTTGATGGCCATGGGACGACCGGGAAGTTTGCGCAAGCCGAGGGCTACGCCTTTCTTAATTTGCTTAAGCAGTTCGCCTGTAACACTACGGTTCGGTCCCACCTCAAGGAACAAATGCGGAATGCCTGTGTCATCACACAAGGGGCTTCTCCGTTCTTCGGCAACCATGGCATTATCCAACACTTGTTGCATCACCCAGCATGATTGCACGTTCGCTTCATCGGCAATGGCCTTGCGATAGGCTTCTTTCTGGTCATCACGAAAGGTGGAACCTGCACGGACGAGGCAATCGGCTACTTTTTCTTCGATGTTAGTCATAGATGGATTCTCCTTTCGCAGCTGCAATGATAGCCTGATACTTGACCACTTTCAACCTATTGAACGCCTCCATACCCAATTCGGGGAAAGCCACAACTTCTTGTTCCACCGTCTGGCTGCCCAATAAGGCGGTCACTGGCGGAATGATAGCGAAAACTGCATTTTGTTCCGCCAAGGCTTTTACGGTTTCTTTTGAAATGGCGCCTTTGCCGAGATGCATCTTCACGCCGTGTTTCGACAATGGTTCAAAAGTGCATTCTATCTCCACCTTGTTGCTTGAGGTCGGACCAACCCCTGCTGGACTGACTGCTGTATGGAAAATGACTGCACCCTGCAGGTCGATGCCCAAATCATTCAAGGTCCCTTCTTCAGCAGCTTTCACAATCTTGGGAAGCACTGCATCACGACCAGTATAAATGTAACCTGTGATAGTCACCACATCGCCAACATTAAGTCGGCGGATGACTTCCTCACTCAATGGTGTAGTTAAATCAATCATTGCACGCCAAACAAATTGATGTATTCCGCTTCATTTTCAATCACTCCGTATGCCTCAGCACGCATCATGATGCGCTCAGCCCAAGCTTTGTGAGGCCCTATCTCATTCATACCCTTAGTACCTTTTATCACTCCACCAGAAGTATGCTGAATCTGATAGGCATCGTCATATTCATCTTTGGTAACCGCCAACATGCCATTGATATAATTAAGGTGCGATGGATGAATGCAGGTCTTACCCATGAAGCCATTGGCTTGGTCAAGCACCAATTCACGCATCAACCCATCCACAGCATCGTTCACAATGGCCTTGCGTTTCAAAAGTGTCTGTTGAAGGTCGACCTTTGGCAATTCTTCCATGCCTTTCATCCGCTTATTTACGCGGAAGTACTCCCACACAGGGCCGCTAACCGTATAGTCGTTGTTGCGAGTAAACACATTGAGAATGTCCATCAGACAGTTCGATACGGTCATGATGTCGTATATGGTATAGTTGATGCCACGACGTACACCGAAGCAACTGGAGAAGTCAGTACCGCCCACGCGCACGTTCAATACAAGGTTCTTGTTCTGGTCAAGCACCCGCTTAATGGCTATCAGTTCGTCCAAACGGCTCTCTTTGAAGGCCACTCGAGCATCCTCGATAATAGGCATACCATACAACACTTCACCGGCACGCTCATTGATGTCTGCCAAATGATCCATATAGGCTGCGGCGTTGAGGCTGTTGAATTTGGGAAAGTTGAAACCCGTGATGTAAGGAACCGTCTCGATAGGCAGCAACTTCACAAAGTGCTTGAACTGCTCCACGTTGCGTACACGGAAGAAGATGAGAGGGATGTCCTCGTAGGCCAACTCCTTGCTCTCCACTTTTTGGCTCAAGGTTTCCAGCACACGAATGCAGTTCTGCTCAGCAGCAGGAACATCCTCTTCCTTACAAGCATCCTCAAAGCACATCACCATTGAGGTGAGACCGGGATATTTCTTGTCAATAATAGCTTGAGCAAAGTCCTTGGTGCCGGGCATATACATGGTGGCACCCAAACAGTATTGCAGCAGGCTACGATCAGTGTACTTGTTAAAGTCTATTGGTTCTTTAACAAACTTATAAGAAGGATTGTATTGATGATGCTTCATCTCGATTATTTAGGCGAAACAATAGCTTCAGGATAATAAGTATCAATGACTCGTTTTACAAGAGAGACTTGTTTGGCACGCTGTTTAGCTTCTTTCTCAGTAGTGTCGTAGCTATGGTTAGCCGCAACCGAACCACCCGTTTTCAGATATACCGGAGCGGCCACACGGATGAAGTCTGGCACCTCATAATGGCGAATGAAGCCTCCAGATGATTTCGGGTTTTCCGTATGCAAGTCAATCGGCACATCAATGGCGGCTCGCATGGCAGCCAACATCTGCACTTGGATGTCGCGCACAGGGTTGATACTATCAGCACCCAAAGTCTCTAACACATGAGCAGAGCAAGGGTTGCCATGGCCACTGTGTGCACTCACTTTGAAGTGGCAGTCAGCAGGGATGAAACCTTTATTACGAGCTTCACCTAAAGCCCAAAGGAGTCCTTCGTCATAAATCAGGAATCCACGCACACCCAAGCGCGCACCACGACGAATCTCCTCAATGCCACGGACAATCTGCTCCTCGCCACGAAGGCGGTAACCCATACGTTGGCCTTCCTCGGTTTTCACTGAAGCGGAAGTGTCGGTAGTGGCGCGAGGACCGCAAGCCAACACGAGCTGCACGTTCCATTTCTTGGCATATTCCACCATCTTTAAGATTTCGTCATCCGTAAGGAACATAATTCCCTTCGTCTGAGTGACACGATGGATTTGGATACCATATTCATCCAAAGCCTCAAGCAAGGCTTTCATCGGTCCAGGTCCCTGGATGCCAGGAACTTCAAAACGATACTGGCCTCCATCGGAGAAGCGTTTTTCTGATGTCGGCAAATCGTATAGGTCGCCGCCCGGCATCCCTATACTTTCAAGAAACGCACGCGTTTCCGGCATAGTGTAGTATTTCATAACAATAGTATTTATTTCATTAATTCAAGCATCAAGTCGTTTCCATCCTCATCATAGAAATGGATTTCTCGTTGGATGTCTTTCATGATTCTTGAGAGGTCGTCTCTGTTCTTCAGTTTCAAATGCAGACTAATGACTTTTTGTGCAGATGTGCCATCAGCACCAATCATATCACCCACATTCTTCATTTGAATAAGATGGATTACCTCAGGAATGTTTGATATATAATCCAATCCTTCAAACTTGGCTATTTTTGCCTGTTTGCCAAGAATGAAGAGATGGCAATAAGTATGTTCGAACTTGGCATTGTCTTTTTCTGCTACGGAATAATCAGCCATTCTACCAGTCACGGCAAAATGAATCAAGCAATCAAGCGCACTAATCCCATTTTCCTGCATACTATATGTGTAATGTTGCCCTCCCGACAGGCGATGACCCATTTCCATCACATAATACTCCTCTCCATCTGTAAAGAATTGTACTGCCAACACTCCATTTTTCAACCCCGCTACTTGATACATTTTCACCATCTTGTCATTCATTTTTTCCATATAGGAATCATAATACTTTGATGGATAAATACCCGCACAAGTAACGGAACCAGCATCCTTAGATTTATGGACATAGCGATCATTCAACGTTGAAAGAGAAACAACACCGTCTTGAATGGTATAGGAAGCAGAAATGCTGTCCAATTCCATGTATTTTTCAATAACCACTTGTTTTTTCTCAGAGAAAGATAGGGCGAACTCCAAGCAATGTTTGAAATCTTCAGGCCTTTCGCAAAGGATAACTCCACGAGATCCACTATTATCAACAGGCTTAATGATTACTTTGTTTTTCTCATTGATAATACCAGGGTCAAAAGTGGCCAAATCAAATTCTGGGATTACAGGCACGCCATTGTCGCGACACAACTGCTTAAACTTGGCTTTATCCATCGTGGTTTCAAAGACCTCTTTAGTGGCGTAACATGGCAAGCCTGCGAGTTCACAAATTCTATGGTATTGTAACAAATATGAATCTGTAAATCCTGTAAGAACGCCGTCAACATGATGTTCTTTGATAAGCTGCGCAATCAATTCGGGTTTGAAGATCTCCTCGTTCCAATACTCATCTGCGACAAGTTTTGCTGGCGAGCGCTTTGTGTCGTACCAGTCCGTAACAATGGTATAAACACCCAACTTCCTCGCTGCTTCCACAATATCAATTGAAGGAGCATTACCTCCCAATATCAATAGTTTCTTTCCAGTTAAATCCATATTTATTATTGTTTTAACAATGATATAATCAAATCAATATCATTTATATTATACCTTTGATCCACAATCAGCGACAACTCATGTTGTGCCATTTCAGCACCTTTCTTCAGTGGCAAACTTTCAATTGGCCAATGCACGGGACAAAATACTTCGTTTTGAAACATCCGTTTGCGTATTTCATTGCGGTTCTCAAGATAAATTGGAACAAACAAAGGGACTTTATCATTGGGCACCTCAATCAAAGGCTCAATACCAAGAGATTTCAATCCATCGAGAAGATAGGTAGCATTGTCTTGTCTTTTTTGCTTTACCCATTGCAAGTCAGTGCCGGCAAACAGCATTTCGCTGTCACGGCTCATCACGCTTTCATAATTCTCATCAATCAATTCAGACCCTTTTTCGAAAAGTGCCAAATAGTCTTCGTCCCTTACACCATTCTCTCCACGATGTGATTTCAGCACACCTGCTTCTATTTTGTACTTGGCAAAAGAGTTGGGCCGTATCGCCCTTGGCATCGGATATTTTGTATAGACCAAGCCCCCGTCAGGTGAAGGGAAGGTCTTTCGCAAACTGGTGAAGCGGTAGTCAGCATAAGGATTGGTTTCTTCGGCAAAGCAATAATACGCCTGCACATCATCCTCAATGATTGTGGCATTCGGATAGGCTTCTTTTATGTTTTTTGCCGTAACGGATAAATCCTGCAATCCGAAATAATAGATAAGGAGCACTAAACAGCCATCCTTGAAGCCTTTGGCATCCAATGCCTCAACCGTCGCCATGAAATTGTCCGACAGTTCATAAAACTCATATTCAAAACCCGCCTTTTGTGCCGCTTCCACCATAGTGTGGCAGAGCCAATCGGGGAACCAAATCTTGTTCACTCTGTTTTTTAGGGATTTCAGTATCTGGTACAACGCCGCCCTTCCCGAAGCGTAATAATACGTGTCGGGAGCAGGTTGGAATGCATCGCGCTGGATGCTGAGGTCTATTTCGAATTCGCCGCCTAACATATTACAATCTCACGCTACTAGGAATATTCACAACCCTATCCGCAAACCAAAGAGTATTCTCCAAACTATCATGCTCACAGTTCTCAAACATCGGCAACCGATTCATCAGTTCCCAAATGGGTCGCGTCATCACACCATTGTCATTGGTTTCCTGCAAGAAAGCTTGCTGGGCATCACGATCCTTCAGTATGACCGCATTGAGCCAGTAGTTGGAGAAACTATCAGCAGGCTCGGTAAAGATGTCGATGTCATCTACATTCTTGAAATAATCGGCGTAGGCGGCAGCCGTAGCGCGCTTGTCAGCAATAAACTCATCCAAATGCTCCAACTGGGCACAACCTAAAGCGGCATTGATGTTCGGCATACGGTAATTATAGCCGATATGATCATGGCGGAACTCCCAACGATGTGGCACCTTAGCTTGGGTGGTCAAGTGTTTGGCCAATGCTCCAAGTTCCTCATCCATGAAAAGCAGCATGCCGCCACCACCCGTGGTAATGGTCTTATTACCATTAAAGCTCAGTGCACCAACTTTCCCGAAAAGGCCAGTATGGATACCTTTGTATTTACTGCCAATACTCTCGGCAGCATCTTCTACCAATTCAATATAGTACTCAGCACAAACAGCGGCTATCTCTTCAATGCGAACAGGGTGCCCAAAAGTGTGCATCGGAACACAAGCCTTCACCCTGTGACCCGTGTGTTTGTTATAGCACTGTCTGTTGCGAATTTCTGCGTTTTTCTCCAACCAAGCCTTCAATGCATCGGGAGACAACCCCATCGTGCTTTTATCCACATCGATGAAGACAGGGTGGGCACCGATATAGCTGATGGCGTTGCAGGTGGCAATGAAGGTAAGAGCTTGCGTCAGCACCTCATCATCGCGTTCCGCACCAACCAACATCATCGCCATGTGGAGTGCATTGGTGCCGCTCACACAGACCACGGTTTTCTTGGCACCTGTGTAGGCAGCCATGTCGTTCTCGAAGCGGTCGACGAACTTACCCACACTGCTCACAAAAGTCGTGTCAATGCATTCGTAGAGATATTTTTTTTCGTTGCCGACGAACTTGGGTACCGAAAGAGGCGTGAACTCTTGGTTACCATAGAGTTCCTTGATGAATTTTATAGTTTTCTCGTACATAATAGTTTAACTAATCATTTCACATGGGATGAAATCATCCCTATATACACAACATCAAGGTTGGCATTATCCCATGCAAAATAAATTCTAAGATGTTGATTATCATTGCCTTTATCATCGTGATACATTTTAAGATGTGGACCACAATACAGGGTTATGCATTCGTTACAGTCTTGGTCTAAATCTTTGCGAAATTCAAAATATAGATTGTCTTTCTTATTCTTGCCCTCGAAAGAAGCATCGTCTAGGCCGTTGCTTTTGGCAAAACTTTCCAAAAGATTAGAAATATTTTCTGCTTTTATTTCTCCTTTACCACAAATTTCTGATTTGAGTTTTTCGCTTAAAACATTTAAGCCATTTATAATACATTCACCATGAGAAACAATAACCTTGCCGAGTTCATTACAAAAAAATTCACGATCAGAATTAAGAATTAAATTATCGTAATACGACTCTATTTGCTCCATAAATTCAATAGGATCCTTAACCAACTTTCCAATATAGTATCGACGAAAACGATAAAATCCTTTTTCATCATAAAGAATTTGTTTTGTCTTAGGGAACTCCAGCAAATGATTCATGGCAACCACCCCATAACAATTATTATCATCTTCATAATCATCCGATAAGACTTCCATCATGTCATCATAACTATAATTGCAATTCTGTGGGTAGTTGAATACCGAAAGTAGTATATTGAAAACATCCCTTGTATATTTTACTTTCATCAAACACTTATCTTCTTCGGTGCCCAAAATAATGCTGCCAATTGTGTCGCCATCGTTTGAAATAATTGTTTCTGTAAAATTTTTATGATGAATAAACAAGCGATTTTCCGATTTCTTTTCTTCAATAACAGAAAACAAAGAACGCATACCTAGAACTTTCTTCTGAAAAACACGCAAAGTGTCGACACCATTGAAAGCAAAGGACTTATCACAAATAAAGATATTGGCTATCATTTGAGTAGACCAAGTTGAAGAATTTCTGACAAATCAAGTTCTTGTTGATCAAAAAAGCCTTTGGGCCAATTAGAAATTTGTCCGTCTGAATCTAGTCGTATTTCCATACATGAAAAATCCTTATCAAAAAAGTACAAGCTGACATCCTCAGGACACATTGCACAAGAATCCCTCAATGCATTAACACGTACTCCGTTAATGATATGCTCACTATGGGTTTCTATAAAGACTTGAACGTTTTTATTATCAGAATCATGTCCTAACTCTTTACAAAGCATCTCCATGAGACGGGACTGAGCTTTCGGATGTAGATGAGCTTCTGGGTTTTCGATAAATAGGCATCCTTTTTTCTTGGTTAAAGCAGCAATGACTATTGGAAGAACGTATCGATAACCAAACCCGCAATTAAGTGATTTGAAACGCTTGTCACCTTCTCGCATTGTCATCATCAGTTTCAACACAGAATCGCTCTTGTCTTTACCATCTATGGTCAGATTGACACCATCCATAATATAGCTCATCCAGCGATTCACATCGACAATTAGATTATTTGTTCCAAGAATCACGCTCAGACTATGCTCTCCGTTACGACCGACTGGATTAACCGTGTTGATATCGTTCTTTTCTTCAAACTTTGATGGACCTACACGAAACGCAGAAACATACTCTACATTGCGCAACAAGTCTTGAAAAGCTCTTGGGTAGTCGGATGCTAAACTATGGATGGTTATTTCACCTTCACCAGATGTACTTGACACCTTTGTGTTGAAATAATCATGACCATCTATCCATAATGCATCTAGTTTTCCTTTTCGGTCAGATTCTTCGCGATAGCCAAGCTTTGCTTCAATTTGAGGATTATCTTGTTTTATCTCAAAAAGAATTAAATGGTCAGGGTGCTTGCAATTAACTAAATCTTCAAACAGGTCTAGAGAGACATACTCTCCGTCCACCTCCATCAGTTCAACATGGCCATGTTTTTCAAGACTTTGGGACAGCAACAAAAGTGCTTGAAAAACAGAAGACTTGCCTCTTCCGTTATAACCGGTAAAGACATTCATTCGTTTTAAATTAAAGCTTTGAGGCCGCTCAAAACACTTAAAATTATTGAGTACCAAATGATTGATCATAACAAAAATATTAATTATGTTCCCTAATCCATGCTACAGCGGTTGAACTAAGCCACCCCATAATTTCATCCTTCTTAATCTTAACGACAAGAAGTCTATCTTCGTCTTTGGTTATTTTACGTAAATCCTCGTATATTTGAGTAGCCGTCATTTTACTATTCTGTAAAAAAACAGAGTTTGAAAGATACTGGATACAGCCTCCAAGCTCACTGATACGGACCAATAAAAGAGATGTTCTTTCTACATCTTTAATATCAAAGGCTATGGTGAAAATCATATTTATAAAGTTTTACTAGATTATAATAATTGCTTTATTATGAAATATTACATCTTCTGATCCAAATTCTTCCCCTTCTCTTCATGCTCGAAGTTTGGGATAAACGCTTTGATGGCTTTCACTACATCCACTTTGGTGAAATCGCCTTGGAATAACGCTTCCAACTTGGCAAAAAAGGCATTCACCTCATTCATCGGGCGACGCGTGGTTTCTTCTACCACACCCAAAGCCTTGAAGCGTTCCATGTTAATTTTCTCACCAGGGATATAGAACTCCTCGTAAGCTTTCTCACCCGTGGTGTCGCTTTTAAAGTAAACTACAGGATAATCCAATTGAGAATTGAGAATTGAGAATTGAGAATTATCAATGGCTGCAGCCTTCTTTTTGGCTTCTTCGTCAGAGGCACATTCAACCTTCGTCAAACCCTGTGCGGTTACAAAGTCATCGCAGATAGTGCTAAAGGTTAGCATCTGGTCTTCGCCTAACTTCGGGAAGAAGACTTCGCCACCATTGCCCAAAATGCAGGCCAACATGCAGATTTGTCCGCTCTCTTCGGGCGAGACGAAGTAACGCTTCACGTCATTGGGAGCTGCCAAAGGTTGTTTCTTCTGCAAACGATGCAGCCATCCATCGGGCAGTGAGCCATTGCTGAAAGCCACATTGGCGAAACGCGCAGTCGTCACCTTGAATTTGCCGTTGTAAGCCATCACTAAGTCTTCCATGATGCGCTTGCTGGCCCCCATGATGTTCACGGGATTGGCCGCCTTATCGGTACTCACACAGAAGAAATGCTTCGGTGGATATTCGCAAAGCAGGTCCATCAGTTTCTTCGCCTTGATGTCGTTATTTTCAATGAGTGCCTGCACCGAGTATTTGTCTTTCTCACTGCGGACATGCTTGTGGGCAGAGAAGTTGGCCACGATATCGAAGCCTTTTTCTTCGCGGAAAATCCTTGTAAAGATTGGGTCGGCAAAGTTCAGGGTATAGGCACGATACTCCTGCGGCACATATAGTCCCTCAGTGGAGCGGATGTCGCGGGTCAACTCGGCCAAGCCGTTTTCGTTGAGGTCGATGACAACCAGTTTGCCTGGTCTGAATCGCAGCACGGCTTTAATAAACGAAGAGCCGATGCTTCCAGCACCGCCAATGACGCAGACGGATTTGCCTTCTATTTCTTGAGTCAGACGAGCAGCGTTGGCTTGGATATCGCCCTCAAACATGCTTGAGGGACGATGGGTGACGCTGTCGGCGATGAATTTATCTAGGTTGAACATTTTTATTTATCTAAAAGCGAGCCCGATTAGGGCAACGCGGATTATTGATTTATGATAGATTTGCGGAAGATTTATTTCCCTTCCTTCCCTTCCTCCTCTTCACGGCTTCGCCCCGTCAGTCACAGATTGTGGTGGCAAGGGGTTGGTTTTTAGTTGGTTGTGGTTTTACACAACGCTGTGGTTTTGCAAAGATAGTGATTATTTAATTGAAAATTGACAATTGAAAGTTGAGAGTTTAGTGTTTAGAGTTTAGAGGCAGTTGAAAGTGTAGGGGTGAAAGAGTTGATAATAGTATGATTATTCACTTGCTTGACGAGCTTTTTTTAATAGTCTGTCGGCTAAAACAATCGCCTCTTTTGTTATCGTCTCAAACTCCTTTTGTTTTGGAGCACGGTGGTATTTCTCATATATCTCACCTGCTTTATCTCCTATATAATCTGCAATGATTTCTTCTCTAATAAACAAGATTTCCTTCTCAGTTGCGCTCAGATTCTTGAGGTTAAACTCGTCAACATAATGGACAAAACGCTTCAATTCTTCATCATCAACCATAATCTTGTTTACATCTTCAGGAATCGCTTCGTCGCTTTGCTTCAACTTCTGCCATAATGCCACAGCACTTGTTTTTATGATTTCAAACGCAACACCACTAATTACCATATTAGCCAGCCAATACAAAAAGTCTGATGCTGCAGGAAGATTATATTTTAAACTGTTTTCTTCTTCGGCATTTTCCTCGGCAACAAGACTGTACTGGTAACCGTATCTGACGGCAAATCTCACATCTTCGCTGAACTGAGCTTTGTTAATTTGAGCAGTACTAAACACTTCCATATTAATTACGATTCTACGATGAGTTTCTCCGTATTGGTTTTACCGCAAAGAGTATTATCAAACGATCGTTATTGAACAAGGTTTAAAATCGTATAAGGTCGATTTATGTATTTTTTCTATTGGGTAACCAAAAGCTTTCGTTAGAATCTTCTTACATCTATCAATATATAATTGGTCCGCTCTGGGATCGAAATAAATATTCAAAATAAAATCTAACGGGTTTATGGTTACTTCTTTTATCGTCTTCCCTTCATCGACAGATCCTTTGGAACAAACATAGATTAAACGGTATTCGCTCTCATGACTGAAACTTGACCGCTTTACAAATAGAGACAGAGTCATCAAATCACCCAAAGCTTGCAGGGTAAATGGAGATGAATTAATTATGTCTTCTTCAATTCTGGATTGAGAAATATATTGGACTTTACCAACAGCATATCGCCCATCTTTCTTTTCAGCAGAAACACTATCCCACAAGCGACCAACGGTGGTTTTGATACGAACACTTTTTTGTCGGGTGAATAGATTCTCCACATGGCATCAGAAGAGGCTTTTGTTGTCCAACACTGCCCAAAGTATTTATTTGAAAGGTCTGCAATCGTATAAGTCTTTCCGTTAACAACAAAGTTCTCTTTTAACATAAAATTCTCATAGACGTCCTCCCACTTAGATGTATTCACTAAGGTGTTTTTCCTCTCATTCAACATCTGTAAGAGGGAATCGAATGGAATAATTCTAAAAAGCGACTTGTCCCGATCTTCCTTTTGGGGAAAAATCTCATTCTCAACCATCTCAAACCATTTCATGATTTACTCAATGTATTTTTCTTTTCCAAAAAACAACCTTTATGATTCTTTAATCGTAGCAAACAGATTATCAATTTTCCAAGATTCCGTACCCTCATAATCGTCACGCCAACCGTATGGGTCGTCTTGATAGGCTTCGGCTTGTGCGTCCATAAAATCGGAATATTCTTTTGCCTTGTTTCTTATATCCGATACCACATATTCACTCTCCAACTCGGGTACAAATCCACATAACTTAACTGCTGTCTCATCGAGGTCTTCCAAATCGGAGTCTTTAATGTTTTCTAAATCGTGCTTCAAACAATCGGCGGCAATAGAACAGAATTCTTCAGACATAAGATAATCGACTTGATTAGGGAAAACCTTCTCAATCGACTCTGCAAAATCTAAACAATCTTCGGCGAAATATAACCTCCTAGGATAAGTGGCAAAAAGCGCATCCAAATCGAGACTGGTTTTACTGAGATCAACATTTTCGAGGAGCCTAATTTGTGAATAGAAATCAGCATCTCCGTCGTCCATGATTTGTTGTGTTATCTTTTGTTCAACATAATAGGGTCGCGATGTCAATAGTTCTGGGCGTCTGGAGAGTTGAAGTAGTATTTCTGCCTTAGATTTTGGGCTTGGTCCATAGTGCTTTTCATTATCCGAATAACCGAACAACACAGTGTAACAACTCCTAAAATCAACCCATAACCTCTCGAAGACCTCAAAGAAATGATCTATGTCTCCTTTCGGTATTGATGATGATTGGGGAATACGCCAGTCCTTACGAATGGCTCCAAAAGTTTGTTCAATAAAACAAGCGTTTTCTAGCAGCAAATACCTTACACTCTCATTAGAGCTAATATACTGCGTGAGAACATCATACACCCCTGGATTATGAAACCCCACATGCATTTTCCCATGGTCTTTTCCGATTTTGATGAAGTTATTCTGTAACACCTTTACTGCTTTGTTCCAATCGGCATCGTTCAGATAGTTAGACTCTTTGTGAACTCGTTTGAAGAAATAAGCGTATGCCTCTTTCCACAAGTCATACATCATCGGCGTTCCCATCGTAGTCAAAACCAGAAGGGCTTCTTTTTGAATGTCTGAAAGGCGTTCAAAGGCATCGAGCCACACACTGTCGGGATGGTCGAAAAAGCCCTTTATCTTGCCAAAATATTCTTCGGGCTGACATTGTTCATGGGTTCCGTTGGTGAGAAATGTCTCTATGATACGAGGACTAAAATTACGGTGGTCTATAATCTTCATGTAGTTTTTATCATGAAGTATAGCATTGACATAAGGCTGCGGTATCTCGTTTGCCACTAGATGATTGTAAAGAATTTGCGCTCTGACAAAACGAGTGTATTTACCCATATCCACAACACACTTTGACATCTCGATACCCTTGCCATCGTTGAAGCGGCTGTAACGGACCAGGCCCTGTTGGAGGATGTATTCGCGAGTGGCAAGAATAAACAACTTGTCTTTTTCATGCTGACAGGCCTTAATGAAAGCAACAATACGGCTGTCAAAGTTTTTCTCACTTTCCTCAAGCGAGACCTTACCCAAAAAATCGTCAAAAAAGAACACTTGGCGTTTGCCTTTCTGAAACACCTGTACCAAGTCTTCGATATTACAGTTGGTGTAGTAGAATTCTTCGTAACTAGTGGTATTGGACTGGTCGGCATATTTTTCGGAGAGGAGATGCATGATGAGTACACGGGCCAGTGTAGTCTTACCTATGCCAGGCTCACCCGAAATGATGACATAGCGGTTTTCAATGAGTTTTTTCAGTGCTTCGTTGAAGCTGTCATTCATCACATAGGTACGAATAGTTTCCTGAATCTCACCTTTTTCAAAATCGGTCCAGTTAAAAATGTTCTTGTTTAGGATACTATTGAGGATGTTGGTGCTGGTCAACCATAACTTGTAGTATTGCCGTTCCACATCAGGGTGCTGGGCAAGATTCTTGTTAAAGTCTTGTTTGGCCCAAATATCATGCTCGTTATGAATATATGGGGTGAACAAGCTGATGATTTCTTGCTTATTTGCAGGCGTAAGGTCAACCGTAGTAGTAATCATATACCGTTGTGGGTTGAGTCTTCTCAACTTCTCAACTTCTTTCCTCAACACCTTTATCAAATCGCTGTAGTTCTTATAGCGTTTGGCCTGAACTATAACCGATCTTCCACCGCCTTGCGAGTAGCGGAGGTCGATGCCTCCGTCTCTACCCTCGGCAAAATTTGCCAAGCCAAGCCCCTCGTGAGCATTGATCAAGTCACGTGAGAAGCATTCGAACTCGAATGCGCTTAGCAGGTTATGAAAATCGTAGTTAAGCATTGTTGTTCAAAAATTCAACAACTATCAATGAACCAATGGTTATGATCAATTGTATATCAAGTGTTCAAAATCCATTTGGAATCTATTTAAAAAATACGGTTCAGATTCTACAATTTCGCCTATGGTAGTGTTGACCATAGCTTTTATTGTCAAAGATGGGTCTTCGGCTAGCAACCTTAAAAACATCTTGGCATTTTGGGAATCGATCTTATAAGAAGCTGTAAATTGTTGACCGAATTCAAGTTTAAAGGGATAATTATTTGCATTCGTTTTGGTCAGCAAATAAAAAGTATCAACATTATCCTCAATAGGTCTGGATAATTTAAAGACAGGCTCATTAAAATATCTGTGTTCTTTTGAAGTACTGGTAACCATAACCCTAAATGACAATCCCATAGAATGACTCACCAACCTGTAATTGATAGTCTCTAATGTGTGAAAGACACTGAAATCCACCTTCGCTACAGGTGTTATTTCAATAGGGCTAGTTTGTGATAACCGATTAAATACTGAAGGAAGAGGCTTTTCATTTAAAATGGATTCGGCTATACTTTTCAGAACGACTTCATATTGGGTATCGTCGGTCATATCATCACCTTTGCGACCTTGAAGAACAGGTGGAAACGAGGTTTCGAAAGTACCTGCACGTAAAATCGGATAATACTTTGTTGTGTCGATGTTCTTCATCAGCTCTGCGCTGATAATTGACTCCTCAAAAGCCACGCCATGACCGCTTTCTGCTTTTTCACGATATTTGGGCGTCCCGATTACCAAAACTTTGTCCGCTTTTGCCAGCCCTATTTCCATAAAACGGGTAAATGAGTATCCGTTTGGCAAGTTTTGGTCAAGAAGGATTTCAAAGTCGCCCAACATTGAAAGGTCATCGGCAAACTTTTTCACCCATGCTTTATGCTCTTCGCTATCGTGTGAATAGCAAATAAAAACAACTTTGGTCATTAGGTTTATTCTATTCAAATTATCAAATCAAACATCCCCGACTTATATGCTACAAAAACACGATTAGCCATTCCAGAGATATTCTTTAAGCCTAACTTGGAAAGAATCACATTCTTCAACTCGGATTGATGATGGAATATGTCGGCATCGTGGGTATAGTTATTGTTGTCGTAAGCATAATACAAAACAATGCAGTGAACTTCGGAGCGCATGCGACGACTGATAATATCCCACCACTTGTTATCGGTTTCACCAATAGAGAGTCCAAATAACGCAATAAGATTAGCATAGGTTATTAGTCGTTCACAATTATCATCCAATAAATCACCACGCTCCTCCGTAATACTTGGCTTTACCATGAGAAAAGAAGCCATTTCCATTGATCGGAAGTCTTCATTAGCAATTTGGGAGACGTCGTTTACACCCAAGATAAGATCATTATCGCTTAACTTGCCGTGGATATGGTTGATATTTCCAAACTTGATAGGAAGGGATTTTATGTTTTTCCCAAGGACTAAACTACTCGGAGTAGGTTTGAGCTTTAATAAATGCTCAATAGTGTAGGTATAATTGAATGTTATGATATCAATAACATCGTTAGAATTAGCGTAAGTGATGAAAAAATTCTTTATGGATTTTTTTGCCCTTGCATTAAAGACCTTATCAGGATGGATTAAATAATTAATCAAAGAAGTCGTAAGATCTTGCTTATCAAGTTCTGCAATTCTTTTATTATAGATCTCTGTCAAATAAGACTTAAGTAGGATGTTGATGTCATAATATACAGTACGTAATTCATTTATATCTTTCAGTTGCGACGTGAATTTACCAAGCCCCAGCTCCAAATCAGACCATTGTGCGTAACGATTCTTTTTCATGTCTTCCTTCACTAGCTTTACAACGTTCTCCGTTGAATTTTGGGCAAGATAATAGTTGTAAAAGCTTTGGTAATCCGTCCGTATCTTCAAATTTACATCAAACCCATTACCAATTAAATACAAGAAATTCATATTTGTCGCTATTTAAAATATTATGCTATATTCAATTATTCCTTTCTTTTACAAACCCACTAACTTTTTCCTCCATCGGATTTCTATCTGGAATGTCTTTCAAATCTTCTTAATTAAATCATCCAGCCATGATACAACAGCCTTTCTAAATGCCGTATATGTATTCTTTTCATCCTCTGACTTATATAAAAACATTTTCACCCAAGAGGAGATAATAACTTTTTGTTCCGCTTTGTTCTTTGCATTGAGTAGTTCGGCAGATAGCTCTTTTCTAAAATCATCTATAATCTTTCGCCTTTCATCAACCAAGAAATCCCTATCAAGATGACATGTTTTTATTGTATAATCCGCCCTGGTGTTATTATTGTCCTGTATATGTCCCTGTATATCAAAAATGAAAACACCATCCAACTCATCTCTTTCGGGATTAAGCATTTTTGGCTTTTCTTGACTATCATATTTTTGTGATGACCACACATTAATACCACTTAAATCATCCGTTAGTGTTGGCGGATCTGGCATTGTACCCGAAATATCAAAATGTGATCCTTTAAATTGATTGCATGTCGGACAAGAATAAAGGAGATTGTCCCAGCTATAAGCCAACCAATAATAACTGAATTTTGGCCTATAGTGCTCCACATGGCCTTGCTCTACCTTTGCTTCGCAATAAGCGCACTTGTTACAGTATAAAGATTTCAGTTTTATTAAAATATCGTTATACTTATAACGAGAATTAAATTCTGGTTCATCAATGTATGAGCCCTTCGCAATTAATTCTTTCCTTCGCTTGTGGGTTGTTGAAACATCCTCAACGATAAGCGAAGCAGGGACATCCGTCAAGTCTTTATTAATCTTTCGCATAAGACCGTGCTTTTAAAACCCGACTGATTATTTCGTCTATTTCCTGATCGCTTAAAAACTCTTTCCCGCTCTCTTTCTGCTTGTCAAGTTCTTCGCGCACCTTCTTGTTAATCCTATATAATACATAATCATCACTTGTATCGGCATTAACATTGTGCTCGTCCATTCTAGAGTTTTCCAATCCAAACATAGATGACGTTATTATAGTATTTACCATCAAGTCGTTCAGATCTTTGCGATAATACGGCTCACTGATCTCGGTTTTACCACCATCTCTATAGACCCTATAAATAATGGCATCATCTGATGCTCCTTGAATAATCGTTGGACTATGAGTTGTCATGATAAACTGAATTTTAGGAAATATCTCCCGCAGTTTTTTTACAATGACGCGCTGCCATCTCAAATGCAAGTGTTCGTCAATCTCATCTATTAGCACAACAGCAGGTATATCGAAAAGGTTGTCGGCATTAGAATTGTTATTCAATAATCTAAATAACAAATCACAAACAAAAATAATCATGCTTCTATAACCTTCAGACAATTCATCAATGTTCTCTCTAAAACCTCTTTCAACAAATACAACCCTGCTACCCTCAATCTCTATGTCAACATCCTTGTTTAAAACCTCTTTAATAACCTTTTTCAATGCATCTATTCCTAAGACCTGGCTTTCATACTTTGTTTGATCCAATACCAAATCTTTAATCCATTGTTCGGGATTAATAAGCTCCAGATCATTATCAAATAGAGTCATGAAGCCATATTCTTCATAATTATCCGAGCTATACCTTCCCCTATGCGTACCATAGGCGTATATATTTCGCAATTTATTCTGGATGGTTGGGGAATAATCGTGCTTGTTATTATCTTTGCCATTTAGTTTCCCGTTTTTGTCCAAAATGGACAAAACACGGCCAATGTTTGTCTTGTCCATTTCATTTCTCACCCGATAGCCATTAAAGGCAAGATATAATGCCATCAATAAAACCGTTTTTCCGTCTCCATTTTCACCCAAGAAATATACTTCTTGCGAATTATATAGTGAAAGTTGTATTTCAGAATTGATACATAAGAAACGATCCGCGCACAAATATTCAATATAAAAACCTTCTGTAAATGATAATCCATTTAACCAATAGTAATACTGATCATTAGTAAGACTAAGCACAGCAGGAAGATGATTCTCATAACTAAGAGAGAAAAAATCCTCATCCGATGGATTCTCAAGCCCGCAAACACCAAACCTTTGGAGAAGGACTTGCTTGAAAAGGGGACCGATATTATAGTTTGTTATTAAAGGGGTAAAATCGTACGGCACCTCTTTTTGCCTTCTATTCGACGGGTCGGTGGCTCCAGAATTAACCAAAGCACTCCTCAAATTTGTTGACGCCTTTTCACTAGTAATAATGGCTACGCCTCTCATGTTCCCTATGGAAAAACTATTGGCAAACTGATCAATAATATCATAGTGTGTAAACAAAAGAGCAGCCAAGGCAAACAATTTCTTCTCTTTATCACTATACTTTTGTATTTCGATCCAATAAGAAGGAATTGGATCCTTTAGTGTATTAACTCCCAAAAAAGACTTAAGGATCCGCTCGTTGATAGTCGCTTCTCCTCTCATATACTTTTGGATAGTATCAACACTATATACAACATCAAGTACTTGGACAATATCATACTTTGTCCAAGACGTTTTTAATATCGTAAGATCCAGTTTCTTATTATCCATAATTTATTTTCTCCTAAATGAAACAAGTAGTTCGTTGACATATAACCTATTTTCATCAGCCCTGCCCATTTTACTATGAACATGGTTTTTCCCTTTCAAAGAAATGTCATAATGATTACCAAGCATCTGGTTGCCCATCTCCAACAATTCATCATATTTCAACAACCCATTATCACTATAACTAAGGACCAAATGGGATCTTCTTTCGTCAATAGCATTAAACAATAATCTGAATGCATCAGCAACCTCTTTTCTCTTATCAAAAGGAGATTGATACCTATCATCCCTATACCTTGCTTTATACTCTAAATGAGGGTGATCATACCTGACCAACGTTTCTATCACATGATAAAAACGAGAATAATGAACAGCACTGTATGGAGGGTCTGCATATACTATCGTATTCTCCGGAATAATCCGCAAACAGTCCAAATAATCCAATGTCTTTACTGTGATCTCATGATTATTACGAGGAATTCTGAGATGTATCACTTCTTCAAGTTTTTTTTCAAATAATGAATATAAATTCCTCTTCCTATACAAGAGTATATCATGAACATTTGACCTTGTCACATCCCTATATTGAGCAAAATGTCCCGTACTTTGGGAAGTATATGACATGGCAAATATTAAAGCACATAAGATTGCATAATAGCCTGCTGTTCCTTTATACTCTTCGGCTACAGCCCTTATGGAATCGATCCATACACATTGCTCATAGGACCAATATGTGCCTGAATAATTCTTTGCAAATAAAGAAAAACCTTTACCAAAATCTGCATTTATTAGTTTTTGCTGTTTATTTTCAATTTCCAACAGACCGTCATAGCTATTAATGTTTTCGTAACTAAACTTGTATTCAGGGAAAAAACCATGCCATTCGTCCACAAATTCTTTTGCCTTGGTTTTTATTTCAACAACAAAACCCTGCTTTAGGTTTTCCTCCATATTTGAAGCGTACAAATTTGCAAAAACCCCAGAGTATGTCTGTATATCATTCGATATGACATTAAATTGATCAAGGAAAGCTGCTGTAACAATAGCGGTACCAGAGAACAAGTCACATAAACATGTACTGTCTACACGCAGCTCTTTAATTGCATCATTGATCAAAGAGAGTATTTCTCTTTTTGACCCCATGTATTTAAGCAAATGGGGTATTATTTCTGGGTCTACCATTTTCTTTCCTTAAAAACTTCAAAACAAAACTTTTTCGAAACGCATCAGCTAATTCAGTTATGAATCACTCTTTCTATCATAGCACATCCTCCTCCTTCATCGCCTCCCAAGGCCCATCCTTGGTCTCCAAGATGACTGAACCCGATTCCAAGCACTCTATCGAATGCCATTGTCCCATGGGAACGCTGAGGCCGCAGATGTCACCACCGGCTTCAACAAGGATGGTGTCGGTCAGCTCGCCTTTATCGTTATAATATAACCACTTTACTTTGCCTCTCAGTACCACGACGGTCTCGGAGGTGTGGCGGTGCCTATGGATGGGCATCACCGTGCCAGGCTCCAAGGCGTTGAGCATACGCTGGCTTTGGTCGGCGGGGGTGTTACGCAGGTCGAGGTTCATCCGCAAGCGCGGAGAGGCCTTGGCCTGAGCGGTCAAGGAATCGAGGAGTTGTTGGTTAATAAGCATGTAAAGTGTAGAGTTGAGAGTTACCCATGGGAATGCCAACCTTCCACCGGGTTGGGCGCGTGGGCCTGGCCGACATGGGGGAGGGGCGCCCGCCTTGTGCGATGGGCCCTTGATGTCGGCCTTGATCCTTTGGTCCTTTCCTATCAAGAGGAAAGGACGAAGATTACTTTCGCCAGACCATCTTATTCACAATACCCGTATAGCTCTGTATGATCTTCACCACCTTGGTGGAGACATTCTCATCTACATAGTCGGGCACCGGGATGCCATGGTCACCGTTGGCGTTCATCGTCACAGCTGTATCCACCGCCTGCAAGAGGCTGTCGGTGTCGATGCCCGCGATGAAGAAACAACCCTTGTCCAAGGCCTCGGGACGCTCGGTGCTCGTACGGATACACACCGCCGGGAAGGGATGTCCCACGCTGGTGAAGAAGCTGCTCTCCTCGGGCAAGGTGCCGCTGTCGCTCACCACCGCAAAGGCGTTCATCTGTAAGCAGTTGTAGTCGTGGAAGCCCAAAGGCTCGTGTTGGATGACACGCGGGTCGAGCTGGAATCCACTGGCCTCGAGACGCTTGCGGCTACGCGGATGGCAGCTGTAGAGGATAGGCATGTCGTATTTCTCTGCCATGGCGTTGATGGCGTTGAAGAGACTGAGGAAGTTCTTCTCCGTATCGATGTTTTCTTCGCGATGCGCTGAGAGCAGTATATACTTGCCTTTCTGCAAGCCCAATCTCTGATGAATATCTGACGCCTCTATTTCGGCCAAGTTGTTGTGCAAAACTTCAGCCATCGGTGAACCCGTCACATAGGTGCGTTCCTTCGGAAGTCCACAGTCGGCGAGATAGCGACGGGCATGCTCGCTGTAGGCCATGTTCACGTCGCTGATGATGTCGACGATGCGACGGTTGGTCTCCTCGGGCAGACATTCGTCCTTGCAACGGTTACCGGCCTCCATGTGAAAGATCGGGATATGGAGACGCTTGGCGCCGATGACGCTCAGGCAGCTGTTGGTGTCGCCCAAAACGAGGACGGCATCGGGCTTGATCTCCACCATGAGTTGGTAGCTCTTGGCGATGATGTTGCCCATGGTCTCACCCAGGTCGTTGCCTACGGCATTCATATACACCTCTGGGTCGGCGAGCTTCAGGTCTTTGAAGAACACACCGTTGAGGTTGTAGTCGTAGTTTTGGCCAGTATGGGCCAATATGGTGTCGAAGTATTGTCTACACTTGTTGATGACGGCTGCTAATCTGATAATCTCAGGTCTTGTTCCGACTATGATGAGAAGTTTTAGCTTCCCGTTGTCTTTGAATTTTGTCATATCTTTTTGTTCTTTTATGGTCGGCCGTTGGCCTCAAAATCTATAGAAAATCCTTTTTAAAATCTCTCAAAACAATCTTATCTTTTCAATCTCACCATCAGAGTCACGCTCGTACCATTCAGAAAACAGACCTTGTGGTCCGAAATTAATCAGCATTCCATAAGGCATGTGAGTAAGATTCATGTAATTGAACAATTGCTTGCGATGCTCTTTATCAGCAAAACTGACTGCTTTCAACTCAAGAATGATATTGTCATTCACCACAAGATCCATTCTGTAATTCTGGTCAAGCTGCACGTCTTCCCAATAGATGGGAAGATAAACTTGTCTTTCAACTTTATATCCTTGTTGTTCCAACAAATACTTTAACGCCGCCTCATAGGCCGACTCCATCAACCCAGGACGATATTTGTTGTAAACCTTCATGGCCACGCCAGTAATCTCCCTAAAGAAACTATACTTTTTATTATGTTCTTCGACCAAGTTCATACAGTCTGCACTTTGTATGATTTTGATTAAGATTTTGACAGATTTTGAGCGAAGCGACCAATTAAACTGGATCGAAGTAGGTATCAGGTTTGTTAGGGTTGAAGACTTCATTGCAGTACATCACCGTGACCAAGTCCTCGGTGTCGGAGAGGTTGATGATGTTATGCGTATAGCCTGGGAGCATGTGAACCACTTGGATGTTGTCGCCGCTTACCTCAAACTCGATGACCTCATCCGTTTCCTCCTTGCGTTCCTGTATCAATCCGTGTCCTTTCACCACGATGAAGAGCTCCCACTTGGTGTGGTGCCAGTGTTGGCCTTTGGTGATGCCCGGCTTGCTGATGTTGATGCTCACCTGACCACAGTTGGCCAGATGCACCAGCTCGGTGAAAGAGCCCCTTTGGTCCACATTCATCTTCAGTGGATAGGCGACCTTCTCCTTCGGAAGATAGCTCAGATAGGTGGAGTAGAGCTTCTTGGCAAAGCTGCCTTCGGGAATCTCGGGGATGAGCAAGGTCTTGGGCTGCTCGGCGAAGCGATAGAGCAGGTCGACGATTTCGCCTAAAGTGGCTTTGTGTGTTGTAGGGACATAACAATATCGACCTATTGTTTTAGGAGATTCCGGGTCAAGCCCGGAATGACTCGGAGTGGGAAGGACGGTGAGGCCGTCGAATTCGCAGCGGTGTTCTTTGCCTTGCAGGGCGGCAATCATTTCGTCTACCAGGTCGTCGATGTAAAGAAGTTCCAGTTCCACGCTCGGGTCGTTGACGGTGATGGGCAGGTCGTTGGCGATGTTGTTGCAGAAGGTGGCTACGGCGCTGTTGTAGTTGGGACGGCACCACTTGCCGAAGAGGTTCGGGAAACGATAAATCAGGACTCTTGAGCGTAACCCGTCATCGCGGACTTGATCCGAGATCTCCGCGATTTCATGAGATTCCGGGTCAAGCCCGGAATGACGGGACGCTTTCAAAAAGTCCCTTTCGTAATCCAAAAACAACTCTTCTCCTGCCTTTTTGCTGCGACCGTACTCCGAGTTACCGAAACGGCCTGTCAGAGAGGCCTGTTGCGAACTGCTGAGCATCACAGGACAACGGTTGCCGTGTTTCTTCAATGTATTTAATAAGGTGTCGGCAAAGCCGAAGTTGCCTTCCATGAACTCACTCTGTTCTTTGGGGCGGTTGACACCGGCGAGGTTGAAGACGAAGTCGCAGTCCTGGCAGTAGACATCAAGCTCTTCGGGCTTGCTGTCGATGTCGTATTCGTAGACGGCATCAATCTTGAGGTCCGGGAAACGTCTGTCCTTACCTTCTTGTATGTTCTTCAATGAGGCGCAGAGGTTCTTACCGACGAAACCTTTAGCACCTGTCACTAATACTTTCATACTCTCAACTTTAATACTGTCTCTAAACTCTACACTCTAAACTCTCAACTATTTAACAATATTAGGAATCCCTTTCAACTCATTCTGGATATATTCGAGGCTTGCAATCTTTGCCTTGGTCTCCTCTAGGTTCAAGCGACGCGTGTTGTCGGAGTTGAACTCGTCGATAGTGGCAAGTTTCACGTCACCTTCCTTGAAATACTTGTCGTAGTTCAAGTCGCGGTTGTCGGCAGGTACACGATAGAAGTTACCCATGTCTTCTGCTTTGGCACACTCCTCTTTGGTAAGCAGTGTCTCATACATCTTCTCTCCGTGACGAATACCGATCACCTTAATGTCATTCTTGTTGCCTCCAAAGAGCTCACAAACCGCCTCGGCTTGGGTTTGAATGGTGCAAGCAGGGGCTTTTTGCACAAGGATGTCGCCGTTCTGACCATGCTCAAAAGCAAAGAGGACCAGGTCAACGGCCTCTTCCAGACTCATGATGAAGCGGGTCATCTTAGGTTCGGTCAACGTAATCGGGTTTCCTTTGCGAATCTGGTCAATCCAAAGAGGAATCACGGAACCACGCGAGCACATCACATTGCCATAACGTGTGCAACAAATCTTGGTGTTGCCCGAAAGACGGCTCTTGGCAACCGCTATCTTCTCTTCAATCGCCTTGGTGATACCCATGGCGTTGATGGGATAAGCTGCCTTATCGGTGGAAAGACAAATCACGCACTTCACCCCAGCGTCGATGGCAGCGTCCAATGTATTGTCAGTTCCTATCACATTGGTCTTGACGGCTTCCATAGGGAAGAACTCGCAACTTGGCACCTGCTTGAGGGCTGCGGCATGAAACACATAATCCACGCCCTTCATGGCATATTTTAGCGTGCTCTTGTTACGCACATCTCCGATATAGAATTTGATTTTGTTCGCTACTTCCGGCATACGGGCCTGGAAATCGTGACGCATATCGTCTTGTTTCTTCTCGTCACGGCTAAAGATACGGATTTCTCCGATGTCGGTGCGAAGGAAACGGTTGAGGACCGCATTCCCGAAACTACCAGTGCCTCCGGTGATGAGGAGGACTTTATCTTTGAATACTGACATTTTTTGTAATTGAGAATTGATAATTGACAATTGACAGTTTCCCATTAAATATGTTCCTCCACCCCACGGAAATGCACATTCAGCTCGTGGAGATGCTCCAACAGCGTTCCGAGTGGCGTGCCCTCCGTCATCTTGGCAAAGGCGTTCACGTCCTTGGGGAAGCACTTGCCGCCATAGCCGAACTTGCCGTCAGGACCCGGGACGTAGGTGTGCGTGTCGTTGATATAACCCGAAAGCAGCACGCCCGTATGGACCTTGCGCCAGTCGGCACCCATCTGCTCGCAGTATTCGCGACAGGCGTTGAAATAGGTGACCTTATAGGCACCAAACACGTTGTGCATGTACTTGGTGAGCTCGGCCTCCAACGGGGTCATCACGGTGAACTTCTTGCCGACAAAGATCTTGGTAAGCAATTCATGTGCACCGGTGAACACCATGGTCTGCTTCTTGAAGTCCTCGATAAAGGTACGCTCGGTAAGGAACTCAGGCATATAGCACACTTGATGGCCCGTCTCGCGCGAAAGCATCTCGCTGGTTCCTGGTAGGATGGTGGTACGGACAAACACGGGCACATCGGGAAGGTTGGTGATCAGCTCCTTCATCAGAGTGAGGTCCTGCGTGCCGTCCTCTTCAGTAGGAACATGAATCTGCAAGAAAGCAATGTCGATGTTGCTCAGGTCATCGTTGTATCCCTTGGGCGGGTCGCTGATGAAGAGTTTGCATTCCGGGTTGTTGTGTTCCAACCAATCCTTGAGGGCTCCACCTACGAAGCCACAGCCTATAATTCCAACGTTGATCATAATATATTTAATTGATAATTGATAATTGACAATTGAGAGTTTAGAGGCAGTGGTTAGTTGAGAGTTGAAAGTATTTGGGCGGTATGGAGCGCGGCGAATGCGCGCTATTATCTGTGAGATCTGTGAAATCTGTGTGAAATTACAACTATTGATTCCTCTGCAGGTGCGTCAACGTATCGGACGTGATTTCCGATTTGTATTCGTCGATGACCTTCAACAGATACTGCCCATATTGGTTCTTGAGCATGGGCTGCGCCAACTCCCGCATCTTCTCTTCGGTGATCCAGCCGTTGCGGTAGGCGATGCCCTCCAAGCAGGCTATCTTCAGGCCTTGGCGTTTCTCGATGACCTCCACGAAGGTCGAAGCCTCACTCAGGCTGTCGTGCGTACCCGTATCGAGCCAGGCGAAGCCACGGCCGAAGACCTGCACCTTCAGCTCGCCGTCGTTCAGGAACTCTTGGTTCACCGTGGTAATTTCAAGCTCGCCTCTGGCGCTGGGTTTGATGTGCTTGGCGATGTCGACCACTTTGTTGGGATAGAAATACAGTCCCACCACGGCGTAGTTGCTCTTGGGTTGCTTGGGCTTCTCCTCGATGCTGAGGCAGTTGCCTTGTTTGTCAAACTCGGCCACGCCATAACGCTCGGGGTCGCTGACCCAGTAGCCAAACACGGTGGCTTTCTTGTTTTCCTCGGCATCCTTGACGGCATTTCTGAGGAGGCTGGTGAAGCCACTGCCGTAGAAGATGTTGTCACCCAACACCAGGCAGGCGCAGTCGTCGCCGATGAACTTCTCGCCGATGATGAAGGCCTGAGCCAGACCATCGGGCGAGGGCTGCTCGGCATACTCGAAGTGGACGCCATAGTCGCTTCCGTCGCCCAGCAGACGCTGGAAGCCCGGCAGGTCGTAAGGTGTGCTGATGATCAATATATCCCTGATACCTGCGAGCATCAGTGCCGAGATGGGATAATACACCATCGGCTTGTCGTAGATGGGTAATAACTGTTTGCTGACACCCTTGGTGATGGGATAGAGTCTAGTGCCGGAGCCTCCGGCGAGGACGATTCCTTTCATAATTGATAATTGAGAATTGAGAATTGAGAATTAAAAGTTGAGAGTTTATCGACTTGTGGGCATGTCACCTGACCAACCATGGCCAAGGTCCCAGTGCTCATCGAAGGATTTCATGTCCTCCATTTGAGCTTGGCGTTCGTCTTCGTTTAGTTGAGTCATTGTTTTTATTATTCTGATGATACATCTCGTTTACATCGTCTCTCTCAAAAACTCCTTCACGGTCATCTCCTTCAGGAACAGCAGGCCATGCGTGGCGCGGACCAAGGGATGGGCGTTCTCGTAGAAGAAGTCCTTTCCGAGGATGAGTTGTATGTCTTTGTACTGCTTCGCCCAGATCTGCTCCGCCAGCTCGCTGAAGGGACCGTCGAAGTCGGGGTTGGGAAACTCCGCCTTGACTTGGGTCAGGTAGCTGTCCTTGAAAGCCTTCTCGAACACAGCCATGGTGTTGAGCGACACGGGCACGTACACGTTGGCCTCGGCAGGATGATAGGTCGACCAAACATTACGGTAACCGAAGATGCGCAACTTGCTCAGATCTTCCTCCTCGTTCCACAGCCTGACGGCCTCAGCGATGGTCTGCATGACCTTGTAATGGGTCTTGGGCGCCAAGCCTACCGAGTCCATGGCCACGGTGATGACGGTGGGATGGATGGCACGGAGCTGGGTGAGGATGGGGAGCACGTCACGCTCGAGGTTGGGTGACCAATGAGCCGGCCCTTCGACAAGCTCAGGGACCTCTGTTTTATCGTTATATAACCCTAACCGCAGATGATGGATGTGGTCCAAGGCGGTGCCGGCGTAGGCCCAGACGAGTTCTTCCTCAAACTCACGGACCTCTCCCTTGAGTTTCTGTATCTCGGGACTGTTGGGCAGGCCTTTCTGTAAAGACTCTATCTCTATTTCAAGGCGCTGCTCAAGCTCTGCCACGCTCTTCAGGTGCCACAGGCCCACGACGTCGCGCAGGATGCGGTGGCAGAAGCCGCGCCGCATCTCATGAGGGTTCTTGCGGGCCACGTTGTCGAGATAGTGGTGGATGTCCTTCTCCTGCTTGAAACGGTAGCCTTGTTCGAAGAAGTCGGGGTAGTTGACCATCTGGATGAGACCACGGCGCAACAAACTCAAGGTGTCAAATAGGGCTTCAAGCAGGAACTCGTCGGTGACTGAATGGAAGCCCGAGGTCATGATGGCGAAATGCACCTGGTTATGGGGCGAGCGCAGCTGCCTCATGATGAAGGGCATGATGCCCAGCATGATGTCGTCATGATGCGGCCCGGTGTGGTAGATGACTTCGTTGTCGATAGGCTTCACGCCGCGCCAGAGCTTGGCTTCCACGTCGGCGATGACCTCTTGCACACGTTCCAGACTCAAGTCCGGGATCTTTGCACAACGCGGGTCGTTTTTTAAGTCGTCAAGCGTCAGCTTATGGGCATAGTGGTCGAGGATCTTACAGAGGCCCAACACGGCGCGTTCGGTCTTCTCGAAGGTCCATTCGCCTTCAAATATCGAGGGGTCGGTTTTGTCAAACATTCCGTTTCACTAATTAATAACTTTTTCAACTTGTTCGCTTTCCATCATCTTACGCCACTTGAAGTAGCCGAAGATGGCGATGATGACATACAAGCCATAGAGACTCGCCTTGAAGGGGATGTCCTTGTAAAAGTACAGCCCACAGGTGACCACATCCACCACAATCCACACGAACCACTGCTCCAGATATTTCCTGGCCAAGGCCCAGATGCCCACGATGCTCAAGGCGGTGGTGAAGGCATCGAGGACGGGGACGGTGCTGTTGGTGAAACGCGACAGCAGGAAGTAAATGGCGGCCCAAATCAAGGCAGCGAGGCCGAGCCAGACGAAGGCCATCTTCCGTGGCATGTGGCGTATGGGTAGGTCGGCGGCTTTTTGCTTGTGACGCATCCAGGCGACGAAGCCGTAGACCGTCATGGCGAGGTAGTAGAACTCCATGCCGCAGTCGGCGTAAAGGCCTTTCTGGTAGTAAAGCACGATGCCGAGGCTCTGCATCACGAAGCCCACGACCCACATCCAAACACTGGCCTTGTACTCCAAGAGGATGTAAGCGAGGCCGAGTGCGGTGGTCAGTATGTCGAGCCAATGGTTTAGTAGGAACTCCATTAAAAAAGAATTGAGAATTGACAATTGAGAATTGAGAATTGAGAAATGCGAAGCATTCGACGGAGTCAATTGACAATTGAGAATTATTGGTCTTTTAGGGTTTTGATGATAGAGGTGAGTATTTTTATGATTTCGTTGCAATCATTTGCAAGAGAGTCATAGAGAACATCATCTATATAGTCGGTGGCATGAAGAAGGTCAAGCCAATAATCGGTTTCATCTGCTTCTTTTAATGCTATGCATAGCTTGCTGAGAAAATCGTTTCGAGATTGTGCGTTCTTGCTTTCACGTGTGTTAGCTCCTATACTTGTTCCACAGCGAAGTAACTGTTTCGACAGGACATACTCATGTTGCTCTTCAATCAAGAACTTATAACAATTGATAATTTTTATTGCAAAAGCCCTGGTTTTGTCTTGTATCGCATTACCCATTTTTGTTCAATTGAGAATTGAAAATTGAGAATTGAGAATTATTGAGTTGACAATGAAAATTGAAAATTGAAAAATAGAAGGTCAAAACTTTCCCGCCTCCGAACCCTAATTATCAATTATCAATTGTCAATTATCCATTACTGAAAGTTTTTAGCTAGAGTAACAATATCGCCGCCAACACCCACTTCGTCGGCTCAAAATCAAAATAATACACTGCCTGTCCCCAGCGGTCCTTTTGCTTTAGGACGTTGCCGTCGAGGTAATACAGCGGTGTGCCCCAGCGATCCTTCTGCCGGATGGTGTTGCCGTCGAAATAGAGCAAGGCGTCGCCCCAGCGGTCTTTCATCTTCACGGTATTCTCTTCGATATAGAATAAGTTGGCGCCCCAACGGTCTTTCTGGTGGACGGTTTGCTTTTCAGCATCATACCACACCAACTTGTCGCCCCAACGGTCCTTTTGCTTGATGGTGTTGTCTTCGATGTAGAAGAGCTTTGCTCCCCAACGGTCTTTTTGGTAGATGGTTTGGGCAGAGGATATCATAATCGTCATGAATAAGAATGAAAGGATGAAGAGAATTTTCTTGAACATAAAGATTTCTGATTACACTTTCTGTGATTTTATTTTCTTTCCTTTTTTTCTATCAAGAATTTAGAGAATTTTAGAATTTGCCATTTCGGGTCTTCGTTTGGGTCTCCTTTTTTTTTGAATTCTTTTGGAATTGGAGAGGGAAAATCTGTGATTTTCCGTCTTCTCTATCCTCGCACCGAAGGTGTAGCTCTTCAGTATCTCTTTCTCTTAATTCTCTAATTCTTATATATACAACATCATTTTCTTAACTATTCCTTTTATAATCAGGTTTATTCGGTATCCACTTATACTCAAGGCTTTCTGCACCAAAATTCAAAAGCAGACCAAGTTGTTGCTTGCCTACATGTAGATAATTAATAAGTTGACTCTGAAACTCCCCTGTGATTTCGTTACATGCCTTAAGCTCAACCCCAATCTTATTGTAACAGAGAAAGTCATAGAAGAAATCATGCTCCAACTGAACGCCATGATAAACCATCACGATATGTTTCTCTCTTTCATAAGGAATGTCATTTTCCTGCAACAGCACCTCAAACGCGTCTTGATAGACTTTCTCCTTAAACCCGCATCCCAGCTCTTTGTGAAGTTGAATCGCAAGTCCGAGAAGGGTGCTGCTTTCCCTTGGATATAATAGACCACCCATATTTAAGTTTTTTGATGGCTTTTTTTCTTCCTTTTTCTTTCTATCAAATTTCTTCCTATCAAAAATTTAGAGTATTTTAGAATTTGCCATTTCGGGTCTTCGTTTGGGTCTCCTTTTTTTTGAATTCTTGTGGAATTGGTGAGGGAAAAACTCTGATTTTCCTTCCTCTCATTCCTCGCACCGAAGGTGCAGCTCTTCAGTATCTCTTTCTCTTAATTCTCTAATTCTTGACAAAAATAATCCCACGACAAAAACACACTCTTTAATCCCTCTTAAAAATATCTCTCGTATAGACCTTCTCCTTCACGTCATCCAAGACGCTGTCATACCGGTTGGCGATGATGGCCTGGCTCATGGCCTTGAACTTCGCCATGTCGTTGACGACGAGGCTGCCGAAGAACGTCGTGCCATCGGGCAACGTCGGCTCGTAGATGATGACCTCGGCGCCCTTGGCCTTGATGCGTTTCATCACACCTTGGATGCTGCTCTGGCGGAAGTTGTCGCTGTTCGACTTCATCGTCAGACGATACACGCCGATGACACAACGATGCTCGTTGGCAGCATTGTATTGCCCTTGGTCGTAATAGTCGTAGTAGCCTGCCTTCTTCAGCACCTGGTCGGCGATGAAGTCCTTGCGGGTGCGGTTGCTCTCCACGATAGCGCGGATGAGGTCCTCGGGGACATCCTCGTAGTTGGCGAGGAGCTGCTTGGTGTCTTTGGGCAGACAGTAGCCGCCATAGCCGAACGACGGGTTGTTGTAGTGTGAGCCGATGCGCGGGTCGAGACAGATACCTTCGATGATGGCCTGGGTGTCAAGACCTTTCACCTCAGCATAGGTGTCCAACTCGTTGAAGTAGCTCACGCGTAAAGCGAGGTAGGTGTTAGCGAAGAGCTTCACCGCCTCGGCTTCTTTATTGCCCATGAACAAAACCGGCACGTCTTCCTTGATGGCACCCTGCTGCAACAGGGCGGCAAACTGGTGCGCCTTGGCCTCCAAATCCACGCTGACCATCTTCATGATGGCCTCGTTCTCTTCGTCGTAGCCTTCAATGCGCTTGGGATAACCCACGATAATGCGGCTGGGATAGAGGTTGTCGTAGAGGGCCTTGCTCTCGCGCAGGAACTCGGGTGAGAACAGCAGGTTGAACTTCTTGACGCCCTTGGCGGCATATTTTACATAGAGGCTGCGGGTGTAGCCCACGGGAACGGTGCTCTTGATGACCATCACCGCGTCGGGGTTGACGCTGAGGACCAGGTCGATGACCTCCTCCACGTGGCTCGTGTCGAAGAAGTTCTTCTGCGGGTCGTAGTTGGTGGGGGCGGCGATGACGACGAACTCGGCGTCTTTATAGGCAGCAGCACCGTCGAGGGTGGCAGTGAGGTCCAGCTCTTTCTCGGCAAGGTATCTCTCGATATACTCATCCTGGATGGGCGACTTCTTGTGGTTGATGAGGTCGACCTTCTCGGGGATGACGTCCACCGCGGTGACGTGGTTGTGTTGCGCCAACAAGGTGGCGATGCTCAGGCCTACGTAGCCGGTGCCTGCTACTGCGATGTTCATAGGGTTTGTTTTAAATGATTGGTAGAGACGCGATTAATCGCGTCTCTACAAGATTATTTCCAGCCAAACGGATGCCCGCTCAAAGGAAGCTTCGCCATGGGATGGTAGTCGCCGACGAGGCCGATGGGCTTGGCGTTGCGGATTTCGTAGACGATGTCGATGCAGCGACGCGCATCCTCCAAGCCGAAGCCGTGACCCGCCAAGATGTTCTCATAACTCTTGGTATGCAGCTCGGTGAAGCCCTGGCTGAACTCGAACTCCTCGCCGTCGATCATGATGGTGCGATAAGTGCGCTTCTCCCCTTCCACGGCATTGGGCGGCAGCGTGTCGGCATTGATGCTGAGGAAATAACGCACACGGGCGCGTTTCAGCTCCAGATAGCCCGCCACGCGGTCGTGCGAGGCCACATGGACGATGTTCTTGGTCACGTCGCCGAAGATCCAGCTCAGCATGTCGTAGAAGTGCACGCCGATGTTGGTGGCGATGCCGCCGCTCTTGTTGATGTCGCCCTTCCACGAGGCATAATACCAGTTGCCACGCGAGGTGATATAAGTCAAGTCGATGTCATAGATCTTGTCTTTCGGTCCTTCCTCGACTTTCTTTTTGAGCGCCACTATCTTGTCGTGCAAGCGCAGCTGCAGGATGGTGTTGACTTTATGTCCCTGGCGTTCCTCCACCTTCTGCAAGGCGTCGATGTTCCACGGGTTGAGCACGAGGGGCTTCTCGCAGATGACATCGGCACCGAGACGCAGGCCGTAACGCGTGTGGGCGTCGTGCAGGTAGTTGGGCGTGCACACGGTGACGTAGTCGATGTTGGTGCCGTTGTCGCGCAACTTGGTGTTGTGACGGTCGAAAAGCTCCTGCTCGGTGAAGAAGGCAGCCTTAGGAAAGTAGCTGTCCATGATGCCTACGCTGTCGTTCTTGTCGTAGGCGGAGACCAGGTTGTTGCCCGTGTCTTTGATGGCTTTCAGGTGTCTGGGTGCTATGTAACCCCCAACACCGATAATGGCAAAATTCTTCATTAAATATTATTCTTCTCTATATCCTTAAAATACTTGACTGTTTGATACTGGAGTTCATCGCAGGCTGCGTCGTCGCAGACGATGATGCCTTTCTGATGCATCTGCAGCACGCTGACGGTCCACATCTGGCTGACGGCGCCTTCGATGGCATGAGCCAAGGCGCGGGCCTTGCCGTGGCCGTTGGCCAAGATCATCACCTCACGGCTGTCCATGACGGTGCCCACACCCACAGTCAATGCCGTCTTCGGCACCTTGTTGATGTCGTTGTCGAAGAAGCGCGAGTTGGCGATGATGGTGTCGCTGGTGAGGGTCTTCACACGGGTACGCGAGGTCAGGCTGCTGCCCGGCTCGTTGAAGGCGATGTGGCCGTCGGGACCGATGCCGCCCATGAAGAGGTCGATGCCGCCATAGCTCTTGATCTTGGCTTCGTAGTCGGCACACTCTTTCTCCAAATCCTTGGCGTTGCCGTTGAGGATGTTGACATTCTCTTTCTTGATGTCGATGTGTTTGAAGAAGTTGTTCCACATGAAGCTGTGGTAGCTCTCGGGATGGTCCTCAGGGATGCGGACGTATTCGTCCATGTTGAAGGTGACGACATTCTTGAAAGAGATCTCGCCTTTCTTGTAGAGCTTCACCAGCTCCTTATAGGTGCCGATGGGCGTGGAGCCTGTGGGCAGACCCAGTATAAAGGGTTTCTTAGCGGTCGGCTTGAAGGCCTTGATGCGTTCGACGATGTGGTTGGCAGCCCAACGCGACATGGCGTCGTAGTTTTTTTCTATGATGACTCGCATGGTGTATGGTTAATTGATAATTGAAAATTGACAATTGAGAATTAATGGGTATTACGGTATTTTTGGATTAAGGCCACGAAATCTTCGGTCTCTTGGCGGATTTGCTTGACGAACGACACCTCATCGATTTTGCCGATGACGGCAATCTTCTCGTTTTCGTTGCGGAAAGTGGCGTTGCGGAACTCGTTATCGTAGTCTTTCTTGCGGCTTTCGTACACCTGGTCGCAGATGTAATGCTGGATGCGGATGGCCTTGTCGAGGTTTTCGTGCCACATCTCCTCAGTGAGCACGTCGGCGTCGTCCTTGTAGAGGAACATCAGCGAGAAATAAGCATGACGCAACTTCTCGACTTGGTAGTTGTCCCACAACTCGTCGTAGCGATGGTGTATCTCGTCCCAGTTGTTGAGTTTGCCGTCGCGGATGTCGGCACGCAGCTGGTCGACATCCTCCTCGGGCATGGTCTGGCCACCGAGGTTGATCCACTTGCGGAGGCGCTTGCCTTTCATCTGATGCACGATATGCTCCATGTCCGTTTCGGGATGGGCCTCGAGGTAATGCAAGCAGGTGGTCACGGCATAATAGGTGATCATGTCGCCATAGGCGTGATAGGCTTGCAAAGGCTTGAGAATACGCACCTTACGCTTGCCTTTCTCCATGTGTTCGCCGAAGACCTCCAGAGCTTTCACCGTCTCAGGCTCGTTGTCGAGGAGGTTCTTGCCACACTCGCGCAGGTCGTAGTATTCGTATTTCTCGGGGTCTTCGCCTTTGCTGCGGAGCCAGGCCTTGGCGACCCACACCTCCAACAGCTTACGACCTTCGATGATCTCTTCGACGGTGTCGGGGGCGAGGGTCTCAAACTCGATGTTCTGTATCTTACGCTTGCGTTTGTCGCGCTTCAGGTATTTCGAGGTGTTACGTGCGATGGCGTACATGTTGTACATCCACCAGTAGGCGGGCATGACCTCCAGTTCGTTCTCCTTAGTGTTGTTGCTAACCAAGCAGAACGGCAGCATGATGTTGAGTTCGCTGGGGTAGTCGGCCTTGCTGAGCAGGGTGAACGAGGCAAATTTCGACGAGTGTTTCACGCTGGAGCAGAGTCCAGGCCAGAAGCCACGCGAAGCCACGATTTCGCCGTCGGTGGCGCGGCTGTTGTGGTTGGAACCCATGGTGGCGCCGGCGGCCATGTTGCTCTGGCCCATAACACATGCAGAGATAAGGAATGAGTTGTTATGATGTTGCTCGTGCGAAGGGAAGATGAGGTTGTTCAAGACTTCGCAGCACGAGATGGTGGAGTTGTCGCCGAGCACCGAGTGGATCAGGCGGGCGCCGTATTTCAGGTTGCAGTTGTCGCCCAACACGAAACGTGTGGCCACCACAGAGTAGAAGATGCGGCAGCCGTAGCCCGTCACGCCGTTGACGAGGATGACGCCCTCGCCGATCTGCGAAGGCTCTTCCTCCGATGAGTTGATGGTGACGTTCTTCAGCTTGCTGGCACCTTTGATGTAGCAATGCGGTCCCACCTTGGCGTCCTTGAGGATCCAGCAGTTCTTGATGACACACGACTCGCCGATGGTGCCGTAATAGCCACGATGGAAGTCGACGCTGGCTTGGGTGATTTCCTTCAGTCTGGCTTGCAGTTTGGTGTCGTCGGTGTATTTGGCCCAAAGGTAGGCGTCGGCCGTGATCATGCCGTCGAAAGGCAAGATTTTACGGCTGCCTATCTCATTCATCACCTCGAGCCACACGCGCACGTCCTCAGGCTCGCCTTCTTTGATGGTGCCGTTGCCGAACTTGGAGTGGTCGGTCGTGGAGATCTCCTGGATGTTGAAGAGGATGCTCTTGTCGCCGATGATGTAGTTGGCCATGTAATGCACGTCGTGGATGGCCACGTCGTCGCCGATGTCGCACGACATGATGCTGCTGTCGGTGATGCCGATAGGCACGCGCAGGTCGTGGTATTGCAACACCTTACGGGTGACACGGCCGATGCGCACCATGCCGAAGAAGTGGTTGTTGCGCACCATGCTGGTGTCGAACTCGTCGGTGACCCAGATGTCGTCCCAGTTGGTGGCGGAGTTGCTGTTTTTCACCAGACGTTCGATCTCGTCGGAACGCAGGTGACGCCAGCCGCCCTGGGGTTTCTTGACCTGTAGGTTGCGGTAGTAGTATTCGTCGTGACCGTCGTGCAAGTACTTCTCGTCGATGAAGTTCTTGTAAATCCGGTCGTAGTCAATGATAGTTACTTGGTCCATTATTTATGTTTTTGATTAATTAAGGCCTTCTGTCATTGCGGGCTTGACCCGCAATCTCCTGCGCTTTTGGGTTAACCTTAACACGCAGGAGATGCCGGATCAAGTCCGGCATGACAACGGAGGAACAGGTGTCTACTGACACTTTTATCTACCCTTATACATATCATCATAGTACTTCTGGTAATCCCCGGAAGTAACATTATCCATCCATTCCTGGTTATCTAAGTACCAGCGGACGGTCTTTTCGATGCCTTCCTCAAACTGCAAGGACGGCTCCCAGCCCAGTTCTTTCTGGAGCTTGGTGGAGTCGATGGCGTAGCGAAGGTCATGGCCGGCGCGGTCGGTGACGTAGGTGATGAGGTCCATGTCGGCACCTTCGGGACGACCCAACAGGCGGTCAACCGTATTGATCAACACCTTGATGAGGTCGATGTTCTTCCATTCGTTGAAGCCACCGATGTTGTAGGTCTCAGCCACCTTGCCTTCATGGAAGATGAGGTCGATGGCGTGGGCGTGGTCTTCCACATAGAGCCAGTCGCGCACGTTCTCGCCCTTGCCGTAGACGGGCAGCGGCTTGCGGTGACGTATGTTGTTGATGAACAGCGGGATGAGCTTCTCTGGGAACTGGTACGGGCCGTAGTTGTTGGAGCAGTTCGTCACGACGGTGGGCAGTCCGTAGGTGTCGTGGAAGGCGCGCACGAAGTGGTCGCTGCTGGCCTTGGCGGCGCTGTAGGGACTGTGAGGCTGGTATTTCAGGTCCTCGGTGAAGAACTTGCTACCGTAGGCGAGGTGGTGCTTGCCGCTGCTGGCCTTGGTGCTGAAGGGCGGCATGATGCCTTCGGGGTCGGTGAGCTCTAGGGCGCCGTAGACCTCGTCGGTGCTGATGTGGTAGAAGCGCTTTCCATCCCAATCACCATCCCAATACAGCTTCGCTGCTTGCAGCAGGCTCAGCGTACCCATCACGTTGGTCTGCGCAAAGGTGAACGGGTCCTTGATGCTGCGGTCCACATGGCTCTCGGCGGCGAGGTGTATGATGCCGTCGACGTGCTCTTCTTGCATCAGCTTGTAGACACCCTCGAAGTCGCAGATGTCCATCTTGACGAACTTATAGTTGGGCTTGTCTTCGATGTCCTTGAGGTTGGCGAGGTTGCCGGCGTAGGTCAGCTTGTCGAGGTTGATGATCTTGTATTCAGGGTATTTGTTGACAAAAAGTCTAACGACATGGCTGCCGATGAAGCCTGCGCCACCAGTAACAATAATAGTTCTCTTGGAAGTCATATTTTTTATTTATTTTTGTTTATTCAAACAGGGTGTCATTGCGGGCTTGACCCGCAATCTCCTAATGCCTCTGGACATCACCAAGGCATCGTCATTGCGGGCTTGACCCGCAATCTCCCATGCCTTGGGTTTGTTTCTCAACATTGGTCACATCCTCGTAATACTCTTTCACTGAGTTCAAATACTCAACATCCAACCCAATGTCGTCTGACAAATCCTTCCATTCGGGATTAAACTCATTTATCAGTTCTTCTTTCCATTCTCTATGCCATTTCTTTAGTTGCTTCTCCCGATGAATGGCTGTTGTCATATCTTTGCAAATCTCAAAATAGACGAGATTATCTGTTTTATACTTGTCGGTAAAACCTTTGTTTATGTGAAGTTTATGCTCAGCAAGCCTTCGTTTTAAGTCATTAGTAACTCCTGTGTACAAAGTGGTTTTGTTATTATTGGTCAAAATGTAAACAATTCCTTGTTTTGACATTGTTTTAGTATGTCTTTTGTTTCAGGAGATTGCGGGTCTTCGCCCGCAATGACACCTTAAAAAGGGGTTCGGTTAATAACCATCAGGATTTTGGTTTTGCCAGTTCCAACTATCACGAACCATCTCCTCTAAACCATATTTAGCTTTCCATCCCAGTTCCTTCTCCGCCTTGGCGGGGTCGGAATAACAGGTGGCGATGTCGCCGGCACGGCGCGGCTTGATGCTGTACGGAATCTTGATGCCGTTGACCTTCTCGAAAGTCTTCACCACATCGAGCACCGAGTAACCTTGTCCCGTGCCGAGGTTATAGATGGCGATGCCACACTTACGCTCGATGGCCTGCAACGCCGCCACATGGCCACGGGCCAAGTCGACGACATGGATGTAGTCGCGAACGCCCGTACCATCGGGGGTGGGATAGTCATTGCCGAAGACGCCCAGCTCGGGGCGCTTGCCCACGGCCACCTGGGTGACGTAAGGCATCAGGTTGTTCGGGATGCCGTTGGGGTTCTCCCCTATCCTGCCGCTCGGGTGGGCGCCGATGGGGTTGAAGTAACGCAACAGCACGATGTTCCATTCCTTGTCGGCCTTCTGCATGTCCATCATGATCTCTTCGAGCATGCTCTTGGTCTGGCCGTAAGGGTTGGTGCAGTGACCCTTGGGACATTCCTCCGTGATGGGGATGATGGCCGGGTCGCCGTAGACGGTGGCCGACGACGAGAAGATGATGTTTTTGCAGCCGTGCTGACGCATCACGTCGAGGAGGGTCAGCGTGCCGCCGATGTTGTTTTCGTAGTATTCCCACGGCTTCTCCACGCTCTCGCCTACGGCTTTTAAGCCGGCGAAGTGGATGCAGGCATCGAAGCGGTGTGCGCTCATCACGCGGTTGAGGCCTTCGCGGTCGCGGATGTCGACTTCGTAGAAGGGGATCTCCTTGCCTGTCAGCTCCGCCACGCGTTCGAGCGACTTGCGGTTGCTGTTGCTGAGGTTGTCGACGACCACGGTGTCGTGGCCCGCCGCATTGAGTTCCACCAAAGTGTGGCTGCCGATGAATCCGGCGCCGCCTGTGACTAGGATATTCATGGATTAGTTATTAAATCAATCTCTTCTGCATTCAATTCATACAGAGAAAAGATCATCTCATCAATTTTGTCTTGGACCTTGCTATCGCCATTTAAGGCACGGTCGACAAGGGCAGTAAACTGTTCGTCTTGCTCTGGCGTGATCTTCGGGAACGGCAGCGTCGACAAGTTGCCTTTCAAGATTTTGAGGTCGTTGAAACGCTTCGTGTACAAGAAATTGAACAACGAAGAATTCAAGAAAGCCAAGACCGTCTTCACACTCATGCCGTCCACTTCGGGTATGAGGATGTTGGCGCTGTTGAGGAAGAGGCGTTGCTTGTCGTCATAGGTGAAGCAGAGGCTACCCGACACGAACTTATACACCAGCTTTTCCTTGGCGCGGTACAACTCATCCTGGGCACACTGTTGGAAGTCGGCGCGGTTGTATTTGATGTAACGGCTCGCCTTTTTCAGTCCGTACTTGCTGATGTCCTTACCCGTGAAGATAGGCTCCAAACCTTGACGCATCCTTTCTTTCAGCACCCTGGCGTTGTTGCCCGTGATGATGCCCAAGGCCCATCGACTGTGCGACAGGTCGTCGTGACGCATGCGCTCCGCCTGGTTGAGGATGGCCTCTTCGCGGTCGTTGAGCATCGGGATGGCACAGAAGTCATCGTTGCCTGGCACAAACTCCTTGCGCGACACCTCGTTGTTGGCGCCATACACCACATAGCTCTGCTTGCCATCGACGGCCTTCTTGCTGACTTTCAGGCTGATGAAGTCGGTGAACACCCCTTTGAAACGCTCGCGGTAACATTTGATAACCTCGATCCTGGTCTCCTGCGTCACGAAACGACGCAAGTCGGCATGCACCTTGATTTTCATCAGCGAAGAAGGCATGAGGAAGTGTAGTATCCCGTTCTGATTCAAGTACTTGAACGACTCGGTGAAAAACAGCGAGGCTTTTTCCTTCGACTGAACGATGTCGGATTCGTGCAGTTTGCCTTTCTCGGTGCCCCAAGGCGGGTTGGTGACGATATAGTCGAACCTAAGGTCGCCCAAAGCCGTGGCCGCATGAAGCAGGAAGTCCATCTGGTAGATCTGCGGATACACCGACGATTCGTTGAACTTCACCATGAGGTTAGCCTTGGCAATCATCACGGCGAGCGGGTCGTTGTCGATGCCATAGAGTTGCTCCATCTCGGCGTGTTGCACATTCATCAGGAAGATGCCGCTGCCGCAGCAAGGGTCGAGGAACTTCTCGCCGTTCAACATCCGGATGTCGGAGAGCATCTCGTTGACGATCACAGGCTTGGTGTAGTACAACCCTTTCAGGATACGACTCCCTTCTGCCGTCAGCGACTGATAGACGAAGCCTATCCAATCGTCATTGCGGTTTTTCAGGATCTGACGTGGCACCTCAAGGCCCAGACGCTCATAATGCGTGTATTCCTCGAAGAAACGACGCTTGTTGTCTTCGTTCACCTTGTTGTGCTCAAGATACAGAGCGCAGAGGGTGAACAGCAGGTCCTCGATAGGATAGGTGGTGTCGCGCAGCTCCTCGACGAAACGAGGCAGACTGGCCGCCATCACATACCCCTCGGGCGTGATGATTTTTTGCGAGCGGCTCTTGTTGGCCCTACGCGTCAAGCGGTCGGAACGGCCGTTTTTCAGCTTGTCCCAGTTGCGTTGTGTGGCTTTCGAAATGAAAATGTTTGCTTCCGTCATTATACAGCTTCGCCTCCTAAGTCCCATTAAGATTTCTTAACGAACTCTATTTCAACTACATACGATTACGCCTAAAAAGGCATATTAATTTGCAAATATACGGATTTCTACAATTCCACAACTAATTAATATAAAAAAATAAGTAATGTTGAAAACGCTTGGTTTTACAAGTGTTTTTTTTCTATTTTTGCTCAACTAAAAAGTAAGATAATGATACTTTGTTTGGAAACGGCCACACCCGTTTGTTCTGTGGCCCTCAACGACGGCTGTTGTACCATCGCCTTGCGCGAAACAGAAGGACAAAACGCTCATTCCGAGAAGATTACCAACTTCATCCGTGAGGTCATGGAGACGGCCCACATCGACTATCGCCAGCTGGATGCCGTTGCGGTGAGCAAAGGACCTGGCTCCTATACGGGTCTACGCATCGGCGTGAGCACCGCCAAAGGCATCTGCTATGCCGCCGACCTGCCCCTGATGGCCGTCGACACACTCGAGGCCATGGCCTACGGCATGAAAGCCAAACTCGGCAGCCAAATCGCTGAGAACGACCTGCTTATCCCCATGATTGACGCACGTCGCATGGAGGTTTACGCATCCATTTTTGATGCCCATATGAACAAAATCGAGGATACAGCCGCCCGGGTCATCGATGAAAATTCGTTCGAGGATTTACGAAAAGACCACCACCTCTGGCTCTTCGGTGACGGCGCACCAAAGCTGAAGAAAATGTTTGAAAACCAGCCTAATATCAACATTGTTGAGGGCTTCAAGCCTTCGGCAGCCTATATGCTTCCCTTGGTGGAGAAAGCCCTGCGGGAACAGGATTTTGTTGACGTGGCATATTTTGAGCCGTTCTACCTGAAGGATTTCATTGCGGGGAAACCGCATGTTAAGGGGTTGTAAAATCTGGTAGAGACGCGATTAATCGCGTCTCTACAAACACCAATAACAATGAATAAAACCATATTGTTACCTCTGTTTCTGTTGCTGGCCAACCTCTGTTTCGCGCAAGCTCCACATATCTATGAGCATGACTATCCCGTGATTACGGCTGAAAAACCTCTCATCCGCTCATTGATAGACTCTGTCTCCCTCGACAGCATCAACGCCAATATCGAACACCTCAGCGGCTACCATACACGCCGCTACGACAGCCGATTTATCTATGATGTACAAGACTGGTTAGTAAGCCGTTACAAGACCTTTGGCGTTGACACGGTGATGCTCCACGACTTTGACGTGCCCTACTTCGAACAAGGCACCGCCGACAACATCATTGCCGTGAAATGGGGCACGAAAACACCCCAAGAGTATGTGATTTGTGGCGCACACTACGACTCATGGAACGCCGATGGCTACGACCCCGACACCATCCGCTCGCCCGGTGCCGACGACAACGCCTCGGGCGTGGCAGGCATCCTCGAAACAGCCAGACTGTTAAGTCCTTACACTTTCGACCGCACCGTCATCTTTGCCAACTGGTGCGCCGAAGAAATCGGCCTCGTCGGAAGTGCCGCCTACGCCCACGATATGGCAGAACAACGCTTGGACATCGTGGCCTATTTCAACCTTGACATGACAGGCTATCTCGCCGAAGGCTCCGACATACATGTCAACCTGATGTACACCTCACAAGACTCATTGTTAGGTGATTACGTCAAAAATTTGAGCCATGTCTATTTCCCTGAGATGCGCATCTGGCAGGACTGGCTCACCTGGGGCGACAGCGACTACTCCTCCTTCAACCGCAACGGCTATCCAGCCATCCACCCGTTCGAGGATGTGCACAACAGCTCCCCTTTTATTCATACTAGACAAGATGTTTTAGGATTGAGTGTCAACAACTTGGAGCAATGCAAACGCTTCACTGAACTCAACCTCGGCGCCGTGGCGATTTTGGCCGGCATCAATGGCATGGCAGTATCCGAAAACGAACTGCCTCAAGTGACCCTTTATCCCAATCCCGCCAAGGAAAAAGTCGACATTCTGGCAGAAGAGGGTCTGCTACATATCGCCGTCTATAACCTTTTGGGGCAGCAAACCTTAGCGCTGGACTTAAATGGCGAGAATAAGTTTGTACTCAACACAAACAACTATCGTCCAGGGGTTTATGTCGTCAACATCGTGACCGAGAAAGGCATGACGACACAGCGGCTCGTCGTTCAATAAGCGTCTTCCATGTCCTCATACCTGAACACGTGCATCTCGTAGCGCGAGGGCTTCACAAACGACTTCATCAGACTGGCGTCGATGGTTGTCACCGAGATCTGCTCGGGCGTCAAGCCTTTGACATTCCACACATAATCGGAGAGCAATTCATTACGCCGTTCCATCAGGCGTGGCAGTATTTTCTCTGATTTGTCGCGATACACCTCACACGCCACGGAAGTGACGTCTTTAGCCGAACGCAATTTTTTCTTCTTGGAATATTGCTTCGCATAGTCGCATAAGCCTTTGTCGTTCAACTTGATGGATCGGATGGCTTCGCTGGACAGGAAGTCGAGGTCCGAGAACTTCATATTGGGATGTATGGAAAGGTAATAGTCACGCTTCAACTGGGAGATACACAGTTCTTTGACGACCTCTTCGTATTGCACCTGTTCCTCAAGGATGATGGCCAAATCGGAACGGCTTTGCAGGGTGACCACCACATTGTCAAGCATCACATATTGCTCAGGAGAGAAGTCGAATTGCAAGGGGTCAAAGGGTATGTATTTCAGGTTGTTATCCTCATCGGTCATCAGGCGGAACGGCGAGGCGGACACCTTGGCCAAGACGTTGAAGAACACCTTTCGCAGTGTCTTTCTATAGGAAAACTTGGGGTCGTTCAGATTACCGGAAACAGGCAAGTCGACGCAGATATTGTTATGCCTGTCGGCCAGCAGATACACGCCCAATTTCAACGGTACCTTGGGGAATTTGGGATGTATCTTTTTGTTTTTGTCGCCCAATTTCAGAGAAGCGGTTTGCAGTTTGTTGACGCCATTAATGTTGCCGTCGGAGATGACGTTTTGGCTGCGGAACGACAACGTACCCGACTCCACCGGAACACCAAACATCTGCATCGTATAAGGCGAAAAATCAGCGACTTGTACATTGCTCAGCATCAACGTGAGGTTGTGTTTGTCGAGTCCGTGAAGACTGCCCTGCCAGTTCACGAAAAGCTTGCCGACATGGTTGAGCATGGCCTGAAGATGGATGCTGTTGTCGCCGTCAAGAGTAAAGCGTTTCGAGGTCAGGTTGATGTCAGAGATCTCGTAATGGAAGACCTCTGGCAAGGTGTGGTCCTCGTAAAGCACTTCTGTTTGGTCCAACGTCAAGTCATCGATGCTGACCTTCCACGACTTAGGCTCTTCGACGGGTATGGAAACCGTATCCAATTCGAGTGCCATTTCGGTTGTGTCACGCTGGAACAAAAAATCAAAATTGGAGGTGCTGTCGGACGCTACAATATACTTCGCGTTTAGTCCTGAAAGATGAAGCGTACCCAGGTTCAACACCTTGTCGTTCAGCTGCAAACGTTTGATTTCGGCAAAGACAGAATCCACGACACCCAAGGGGTGTTCATCGGTGTCTTGAAGCGCCACGTCGTTCAATACCAAGCTGCCTTTCATGTCGAAGTCCATGATATGGTCGGTGACACCCTCAGCCTCCAAGTCCAAATCGGCCCACCCCGTCAGCAAGTCGACGGGAAAGTTTTGTTGCAAGTATGGCTCTATGATTTCAAGACCTAAATGGTTTATATTCAAATTAATATAATACTTTTTCCCATTTTCTGAGAGCCGCAGGTTGGTATGCAAGGTGGCATTGTCGGCAAGAGAAAGGTCGAGACCGACGTCGGTTTTCATCTCCGACAAATCAATCGAAGGGATGAGCAAGGCGATATCGCGCAAGAGCAGCTCATTGCCAAGTGACAAGTCGGCATATCGAATGGAGCCGTTTTCGATGTTGATTTCGTTGAAAACCAAACCGATGCCAGAAGATCTGGATTGGGTGGTATCGGACGAAAACTGTTCCAACAGGCTAGTGAAGTTAAACCAGTCACGGTCTTGCTCCACGTTGACATCCAAGCCCGATAGCGTGGCGCGTTTCACCCAAAGTCGGCGGTTAAGCAGTTCCCGCAACTTGATTGTCGTCGTAAAGCGGTCGAAGTGCACAAAAGGTGTCGTACCATCCTCTTCGTAGAGTGTCAAATCATTGATTTTCACTGTTCCTGAGAACGGGTTGACCCAAAGCTTTCCCATGCTCAATTCGCGACCCATCAGCTCTTGGTCGTGTTTTTCTAAATAGCTCTTCGCGATGGGCGAAAGCAACAGCAGCACCACAAGCAGTAGGCCTATGATGCTGCCGAGTACGATAAGCGGTATTTTGACGGCTTTTTTCATCAGCCTAAGGCTTTCACGCCGGTGTCGATACGCTTGAGGGTCTCTTCCTTGCCCAAAAGCTCAAGGATTTCGCCGATATGGGGGCCTTTGCCGGCACCGACCACCATCAGGCGGAGACCGTTCATCACGAGACCCATGTTCAGCTCATTGGAGGTAATCCAGTTGTTTAAGGTCTCATCGATGTTGGCCAAGTCGAACGGCTCGATGCCCTTGATGACTTCCTTCACCTTGAGCATGGTCTCGGCGCTGTTTTCCTTCCAGCGTTTCTTCACCGTCACGGGGTCGTATTCCGTCGGGGCCTCGAAGAAGAAGAAGCTCTGGTCCCAAATCTCTTTCACAAAGTTGACTCTATCTTTCACCAAACCAGCGACTTTGATAGCAAAGTCCAACGGGGCGTCGATACCTTTTTCGGCCTTCAGCCATTCCTGATAATCCTTGCCGACTTCCTCGTTCGACTTGCGCATGAGCCACTCGTGGTTGAACCACTTGGTCTTCTCCACGTTGAACTTGGCGCCGCTCTTGCTGCAACGCTCCAACGAGAAGGCCTGTATCAGCTCGTCCATGGTGAAAATTTCCTGCTCGGTGCCTGGGTTCCAACCCAGCAAGGCCAACATATTAATGAAGGCCTCGGGGTAGTAGCCCGACTGCTTGTAGCCCATGGCCGTGTCGCCAGTCTTCGGGTCGACCCAATACATCGGGAAGACGGGGAAGCCGAGGCGGTCGCCGTCGCGCTTGCTGAGTTTGCCGTTGCCATCGGGTTTGAGTAACAGGGGCAGGTGGGCAAACTGCGGTGCCTCCCATCCGAAGGCCTCGTAGAGCATGACATGGAGCGGCATCGAAGGCAGCCACTCCTCGCCACGGATGACGTGGCTGATTTGCATCAGGTGGTCGTCGACGATGTTGGCCAGATGGTAGGTGGGCATGCCGTCGCTCTTGAACAGGACCTTGTCGTCAAGGGTGTTGGTCTGCACGTGCACCTCGCCACGGATGAGGTCGTGCATGACGATTTCGCGGTCTTCGGGAATCATGAAACGCACGGTGTAGGGTGTGCCGTCGGCTATCAGTTTGTCGACCTCTTCCTTGCTCATCGTCAAGCTGTTACGCAGGTGCTTGCGGCTTTGACAGTTGTAGATGAAGGTCTGCTTGTTGGCTTCGGCTTCCTTACGGTATTGATCCAACTCCTCGGCGGTGTCGAAGGCGATGTAGGCACAGCCTTTGGCCAACAGCTCGTCGCTATATTGCTTGTAGAGGTGTTTGCGGTTGCTCTGCTTGTAGGGGCCAAACTCGCCGCCCACATAGTCGCTCTCGTCAAACTTGATGCCGCACCAGTCGAGCGACTCGACGATGTATTGCTCGGCACCTGGCACGAAGCGGGTTTGGTCGGTGTCCTCAATACGGAGGATCATTTTGCCGCCGTTCTTCTTGGCAAACAGATAGTTATATAACGCGGTACGCACGCCCCCGATGTGAAGCGGGCCCGTCGGGCTGGGGGCAAATCTCACTCTTACTTCTTTCATTATGATGGTTTTAATACTTGTTTCTTGTCTTTAGAGAGTGCAAAAATAGGAAAAAAACTAAAACGAAAAAAGCCTGCTTTTCAGCAGGCTTTTTGAGGTACCTGGCGGACTCGAACCGCCGTCCCCGGTTTTGCAGACCGATCCCTAACCACTCGGGCAAGGTACCCTTTTGCGGCTGCAAAGATACAACTATTTGGTGAATTGCAAAGGTTTTTACGTGAAAATTTTTACACCAAGCCTCTCGCCGACAGCTTCAGCCAGTTCCAGACGACCAACGCCACGAAGAGCACACCGCAGTACACATAGAAGATTTTCAGGTCTTTACGTCGTAAGTGCGTCATCGCATAGGCACCCATGAGCATGATGATGGGCACGGCTGGCTCGTGATAGCGTTCCGAGTTAGCGGCAAAGGAAAACATGATTAATGTCAGATACGAAAGCTCGTAGGCGCCAATCAAGCTGAAATCGCGCCATTTCTTTTGTCTGAACGCGATGACGATGGCCAACATGGCAAAGAAAGCGACGAAGTTGGTCACGTAGGTGCTGCCGTGGATCATCTTGTTGTGGTCGGGGGCCTCCTCCACCATGGGAGCCAAAGGAAGCACGAACGCGCCTGGCGCCAAAATCCAGCTCTGAGCCAAGTGGCTATGATTGAAGCCCATCGTCTCGTATTTGTTGGAATTGTAGTCCAAATCCGTGAACTTGTAATGGTAAATCAACCGCATCTCACGCCCAATGGGAGAGAACAAAAACGCAAAAAACACCACGACGACGGCAGCGGCAGTGATGATTTTACCTTTCTTGCCCACCTGATCTTTTGAAGAGACCAACACGAAGACCAAAAACGAGAATATCAGGCACATGCCAAGGATGGTGCGGAAGCCAAAAGCTAGACCTGTGAACAGGATGGGGCTAAAGACATTCCAGAAGGTGTATTTCTTGCTTCGGATGAGATAATCCATGCGCTCAAGGGCCATGACCGAAACGAAAATCATCTCCATCTCCTTGGTGTGTAAACCGCAGATCTGAACCAAGATTGGGGTGAAGACACACATCACGGCAGCCAGACGACCCGTGCGTTCGCCGAAGGTGCGCGAACCCAGTTTCCATACCGCAATGCAAAGATAGGCGCTCATGGCGGCCTTAAACAGCCTCGGCACCAGCCAACTACGGCCAAAGATGGTGTAAATCAAAGTGAGCCAAAGGATATACCCTTGGTCGGACCAGCCCATCATATAGGCATTCAAATACTTGAAAATGTATATGATATGTCCATGACGCACGCACTTCGAGAGATAGGATGCAATGGTATGGTAACTGATGCTATCGCCTGCACAATATTCGAAAGCGATGCCTGTTTCCCAATAGTAATAATAGCACATCACAAAGGCATAGACCGCCCTGATGGCGAAGGCCGTAAAAAACACCTTGCGCCAGAATTTCTTTGGCTCGTCGTTTTTCCAACGGGGGTAGAAAACCGTGGTCAGCACAAAGAAAAACAGCACCTCGCCTATGCCCCACAGTATCCATTTCCATTGTAAGTCATACTCACGGAAGGCTATGCTGATGACGATTAAGGCCAAAAGATATAGCCCTGTGCCGATGAAGCTGATATGTCGCAGCAGTTTTGTGCTCATAATATAGGTCCTGTAGAGACGGTGTGCACACCGTCTCTACAATGAATCATTATTTTGTTTTAAAGATGCCCTCCACGCCGTGGCGTTTCTTGGCGGCGCGCATCAACAACGATTTTTCTCCCGGTGTAATCGTTCCCACCTTGCGCATGTCGGCACGCTCCCAGAAGTTGGGCTTGTATTCATGATGGAAACGGAACAACTCTTCCGATGCCGTCAGCACGTTGACGCTATAGTTTTCCAACGAATCCGAAACCAGGTCAAATTCAATATAAAGGCTGCGATTGGCTGCATTATAATCGTAGGTAAAAGTAAAGTAGACTACGGAATCATTATGATGATCCCTTTGCACGCCGTGGCCGTCCTCAAAGAAATACATCCTATAACCCGTCGCCGTGTCGTAGGGATTAAATTCCCAATGCTTATACGAGTCTTCAATCATTTGGCCGAAATAGTCGGTGTTCCAACGCTCCAACTTAGAGACGCCGAAAACCATGTTGAAGATTTCATCAAACTCAAGTTTGTTTTGAGAGAGGAACACTTTTGCCGTGGTAAAACCATGTTCAGAAGTGATGGTGAACGACGAGCTTCTGTAGTCCGAACCTTCATAGGGTTGCACTGAAATGGCTAGGCTGCCTCCGTTTTCCCCCAACATTGGCGAAACCGTGTACCAATCCGCATTGTCGTCAATGGTGACCGTCCATTTGCAGTTGGCAGTGACTTCTATGGTCTTGGTTTCGGCTTCTTTCGGGAACCACAATTCGTATTTCGACAACTCGATGACTTCTTTTTTCTGCGTCACTTTCACCGTGACCGAAGCCTTCCCCTTTCCAGAAACGATGGTAAACGATGAATTTCTATATTCCTGTCCTTCCATCGGTTGCACCACAATGGTCAACTGTCCTTGGTTGTCGTTGGCGCTCGTCATAGGCGAAACGGTAAACCAATCGGCGTTGTCGTCAATGCTCAGCGTCCAGTCGCAGTTGGCGGTGATGTCTAGGGTTTTGGTGTCGCCTGCCTCCGAGACCAGCAAATCGTAGGCCGAAAGGGTGATGGTCTCTTTCTTGCAACCTGTAAGGCCAAGCATCGCCAAGGCGATGATGGCGAGAATAAAATTCTTTGTTTTCATTGGTTTATGGTTTTAAACAGATAGAGACGGTGTGCACACCGTCTCTACAGGGTTATCAATCCATATTAAATATCGGTCCGCCTTCCTTGCGCTTGGCGACAATTTGGCGGAGTTTTGCCTCTTCTTGAGGGGTATATTCGCCTATCTTGCGCATGTCGGCACGCTCCCAGAAGTCGGTCTTGTATTCATGGATGAAACGATACAATGAATCGCTGGCCGTCAGCACCTGCGGGGAGTAGCTTTCAGGCTCATCTCCCGTGGTTTCAAACTCAATGTGCAAAATCTGGTCAACGGGGTTGTACTCGTAGGTGAAGGCATAATAAACCGCCGTGTCATTATGATGGTCGCGCTGAACGCCCTGGCCATCTTCAAGGAAATACATCATATAGCCCGTGGCGGTGTCATACGGATCAAAGGTGTAGTGTTTGTATGAATCCTCGATGATCTGTCCAAAATAGTCGGTGTTCCAATGCTCGAGTTCCATCACACCAAAGATTTTGTTCACCATGCCGTCGAAATCGAGCTTGTTTTGCGAGACGAAAATCGTGCGGCGAACGTGTCCGTTAGGCACCGTGATAAAGAAAGACGAAGCGCGGTAATCGCAATCCTCCATGGCGTCAACGGTAATGGTGATGGTGCCGTCTTTTTCTCCACTCATGGTGCTAATGGTGTACCAGTCGGCATCATCGTTTTTCACCACGGTCCATTTGCAGTTGGCGGTGATTTCCAATGTTTTGGTTCCAGGATCAACGCCAAAATACAGGTTGTTTGTGGATACCCTTAAGCTATATTGCTTCCCACAGCCAACGAGACCTGCTGCAGCGACGACCAATAAGGCCATCATCATAAAGATGTTTCTTTTTTTCATGTCGTTTCGTTTGATTAATCGTGCAAAAGTACACATTTTTCTTAATACCGTCTCTTTTGTCTCGGCTTCTTTGATGGCAACGAGTCAGCCAACATCTCAAAATCCATCTTATGCTTGAAGAGGTCGACCGCCTTAACGACAACGCGCACCTCGTCGCCCAGTTGGATGATGCGGCCCGTCTCCTGCCCGATGACGCGGAAGTTGTCGTCGTCCAGGTAATAATAGTCGCCAGGAAGGCTCTCGTAACGCACCAAGCCCTCGCATTTGTTGCCTTTCAATTCCACAAAGAGGCCCCATTTGCTCACGCCCGACACCAAACCTTCGAACACCTGTCCGATTTTATCTTGCAGATATTCAGCTTGTTTGTATTTGATACTTTGGCGTTCCATCTCCTCGGCTTGCTTCTCCATCTCGCTGGCGTGGACACACATCTCCTCGTATTCCTTCTTGTTGACCGAGCCTTGGTTTTCGATGAGATACCTCTCTATTAATCGGTGTACCATCAGGTCGGGATAGCGGCGGATGGGCGAGGTGAAATGGGTGTAATAGTCGAAAGCGAGGCCATAGTGCCCGATGTTGTCGGTGCTATAGACGGCCTTGGCCATGGTGCGCAGCGCGACGGTCTGGATGAGGTTCTTCTCACCCTTGCCTTCCACATCTTCAAAGAGTTTGTTGTAGGAGTTCACCAAGGTGGTACGGTTGCTCAAGTTCATGGTATAGCCCAAACGCGAAATCAACAGCATGAATTTGTTGAGTTTCTCTGGGTTAGGCTCGTCGTGGACACGATAGACGAAGGTGTAGTTGCTCCACTTGCTGCCCGTCATGCCGAAAGTCTCGGCCACGGTACGGTTGGCGAGCAGCATGAAGTCCTCGATTAATTCGTGACTCTCGTTCTGCACGCGCACATAGGTGTCGATAGGTTTCTTGTTCTCGTCAAGGATAAACTTCACCTCCTCGGAATGGAAATTGATGCTACCCGCCTCCATCCTCTTCTCGCGCAACTTGGTCGCCAAGTGATTGAAAGTCAATATTTCGTCCTTATAGTCGCCTGGACCGCCTTCAATCATGGTCTGCACCTCTTCATAAGTATAGCGGCGGCACGACTTGATGATGGTCTTGCCAATCCACTTGTCGTAAATCTTGGCGTCGTCGTCCATCTCAAACACCACGGAGAAGGTCAGTTTCTCCTCATCGGGGCGCAAGGAGCAGACATTGTTGCAAAGCTTCTCGGGCAGCATGGGGATGGTACGGTCGACGAGATACACACTTGTGCCACGGTCCAAGGCCTCGCGGTCGATGGCGGAGCCTTTTTGCACATAGTGCGACACATCGGCGATGTGGACGCCCACCTCCCAATGGCCGTTGTCCATCTTCTTCAGGCTGATGGCGTCGTCGAAGTCCTTGGCGTCGGCCGGGTCGATGGTGATGGTGAAGGTCTTGCGGAAGTCGCGGCGTTTTTTGATCTCTTCCTTATTAATAGTAACGGGAATGTTTTCCGCTTCCCGCTCCACTTCCTCCGGAAACTCGATGGGATAATCGTGAGCCGCCAGGATGCTTTCCATCTCCACGTCGTTCTCGCCAGGCTTGCCTAAGACGCGGACGATTTCGCCGAAGGGGTTGCCCGAGCCATCGGGCCAATCGGTGAGGTGGACGATGACCTTCATGCCGTCCTTGGCGCCATTGAGGTCGCCACGCGGGATGAAAATGTCAACTGGCATCCAGTCCACGTCGGGACGGACGAAGACATAGCCATGCGAGATGGTGAGCACTCCCACAAACTCGGTATGTTTGCGTTCCAAAACCTCAACGATTTCGCCTTCGGGCTTGCTGTTGTTACGCTTGGGGAACATGGCCACGCGCACGCGGTCGCCGTGCAACGCCTTGTAGGTGTCTTGTGCCGCGATGAAGATGTCCTCACCTTCGCCGTCGTCGCGCACCACATAGGCCTTGCCCGTCGACTTCATCTCCACCGTTCCCTCCACATATTTCGTCTTAGGACCGAACTGCGCCATGCCCGCATTGCTCATCACGTAGCTGAAAGGTCGCGCCTCTTGCAACAGGCCCTTGTCTTTCAGGTCGATAAGGAGGTTATATACCACATCCTTCCCTGCTTGGTCCTTGATACCCATAATCTTACAGACCTGCTTGTAGTTCTTCGGACGGAAAGGCTGGTCGGCGAAAATGCCTAATATCACACTTGTGAAAGTGCTGAGTTTATTTTCTATTTTTTTCTTTTTTGCCATGATAATTTAAATTCAGAATAAATTTCGGCTGCAAAGATAATCAAATCACACGATTAACCCTGTTGATAATTTTGTTGACAAAAAAATTGAGAATTTATTTGTTCGGAAGAACCAAAATGATATACCTTTGCAAAACAAGGTTCTTCGGTGAAGATTAATAGGGAACCCCGTGAAAATCAGGGACTAATCCCGTAGCTGTGAGCTTTAGAGAACGTTTGACAACCCAGCCACTGTCCAACCCATGAGGACGGGAAGGCCGTCGGAGCGGAAGCGAGTCAGAAGACCTGCCTTGGAAAAGTGATTGCACTATGGCCCTCGGGAAGTAGGGAAGTATGCGATAAAGATTGAAAATAGATTTATAGTCATGCATCGATAAGATGCAATAATTTGAAAACGAGCACATTATATGAGCAACGGAGGATTGTACATTACCAAAAGGGACGGCAAGCAGGAAGCCTTCTCCCTTGAAAAAATCAAAGTGGCCATCAGCAAGGCCTTTCTCGCTTCGGGATTCTATGCCACCGACGAGGACCTCAACGGCATCTTGAGCCGCGTCCGTGTGACCAACGGCATCACCGTTGAAGAGATCCAAAACCAGGTGGAGACGGCATTAATGGCCGAGCAGTACTACACTGTGGCCAAAAACTACATCCTGTACCGCCAGAAACACACCGAAGACCGTGAGATCCGCGAGAAAATCGACTTCTTGAGTAACTACGTCAACGCTTCGAACGCCGCCACCGGCTCGAAGTACGACGCCAACGCCAACGTGGAGAAGAAAAACATCGCTACGCTCATCGGCGAGCTGCCCAAGTCGAGCTTCATCCGCATCAACCGCCGCCTGCTGACCGACCGCATCAAGGAAGTGTACGGCAAGGAACTTGCTGACCGTTACCTCTACCTGCTCAACAACCACTTCATCTACAAGAACGACGAGACTTCGCTGGCCAACTACTGCGCCTCCATCACCATGTATCCCTGGCTCAACGAAGGCACGGCTTCGATCGGCGGCAACAGCACCGCCCCCACCAAGCTCCGCTCTTTCTGCGGCGGATTTATTAATATGGTGTTTATGGTCTCGTCGCAATTGTCGGGTGCCTGCGCCACGCCGGAGTTCCTGATGTACATGAACTACTTCATCGGCCTCGACTATGGCAAGGACTACTACAAGCGCGCCGACGAAATCGTTGACCACTCACTGAAACCGCGTACCATCGACAAGGTCATCACCGACTGCTTCCAACAGATCGTGTATTCCTTGAACCAACCTGCGGGTGCAAGGAATTACCAGTCGGTGTTCTGGAACATCGCCTACTACGACAAGTATTACTTCCAGTCGTTGTTTGGCAACTTCTACTTCCCCGACGGCTCACAGCCCGACTGGGAGTCGCTGAGCTGGCTCCAGAAGCGTTTCATGAAGTGGTTCAATGCCGAGCGTTTGAGAAGTGTGCTCACCTTCCCGGTGGAAACGATGGCGTTGCTCTCGAAAGACGGCGACGTCATCGACCAGGAATGGGGCGACTTCACCGCCGAGATGTACGCCGAAGGACATTCGTTCTTCACCTACCTCAGCGACAACGCCGACTCGCTGTCGTCGTGCTGCCGCCTGCGCAACGAGATCCAGGACAACGGCTTCAGCTACACCCTTGGCGCCGGTGGCGTCAGCACAGGCTCAAAGAGCGTGCTGACCATCAACCTGAACCGCTGCATCCAGTATGCCGCACGCAACAACATGCACTACCTCACCTTCCTTGAGGAAATCGTCGACCTCTGCCATAAAGTGCAGATTTGCTACAACGAGAACCTGAAGGAATTGCAAAGCAAAGGCATGTTGCCGCTGTTTGACGCCGGCTACATCAACCTGGGTCGCCAGTACCTCACCATCGGCGTGAACGGCCTCGTGGAAGCCGCCGAGTTCCTGAAAATCAAGATTTCGGACAACCCGGACTACGAGAAGTTCGTGCAGGATGTGCTGGGCCTCATCGAGCGATACAACAAGAAGTACTACTCGAAGAAGGACGGCCTGATGTTCAACTGCGAGATGATCCCCGCCGAGAATGTGGGTGTCAAGCACGCCAAGTGGGACAAGGAAGACGGCTACGAGGTGCACCGCGACTGCTACAACAGCTACTTCTACATCGTGGAAGACCCCAACACCAACGTGCTGGATAAGTTCCGCCTCCACGGCGAGAAGTACATCAAGCACCTCACCGGTGGCTCGGCCCTGCACTGCAACCTGGAAGAACACCTCACCAAGGAGCAATACCGCCAGCTGCTGCGTGTGGCTGCCCGTGAAGGCTGCAATTACTTCACTTTCAACATACCGAACACGATTTGCAACGACTGCGGCCACATCGACAAGCGCTATCTGAAGGAGTGCCCCGAATGCCACAGCCACAACATCGACTACCTGACCCGCATCATCGGATACTTGAAGCGCGTCAGCAATTTCAGCGAGCCGCGTCAAGAGGAAGCCGCCCGCCGTCACTATGGAAAAATGGAGATGGACAGATGTTAAAGTACGCTAATTTTGATATCGTCTTCCAAGAAGTTCCGGAGGAGGTTACGCTTGCTATTAATATCACGAACTGTCCCAACCAATGTCCTGGTTGCCACAGCAAGTATTTGTGGGAAAACAACGGCAAACAGCTCGACACCAACGAGTTGAATCGTCTTGTGGAGCAATATAAGACGGGCATCACCTGCGTGTGCTTCATGGGCGGCGACAACGAGCCTGAGTCGGTGGCCCAGCTAGCCCATCATGTGAAGAAAGACTACAACATGAAGGTAGCCTGGTATTCCGGCAAGAACGAGCTACCGCAAAACGTGTCGACCGATCATTTCGACTACATCAAAGTGGGACGCTATATCGCTGAGTTAGGTCCTTTGGACAGCGCGACCACCAACCAACGCATGATGAAACGCCTGGCCGATGGCCGTGTGAAGGACATCACGGAGTGGTTTAGACGGAACAAGAAGGTGGAAATTGTTGAAAACGAGCCATAAAAAAACTCCGGCGTTTGCCGGAGTTTTTTTGTTGACGTCATTCAGAAATCAGAAGATGGCTTTGACATAGAAACGAATCAACGTGTTGTAGTCGTCGGCATCGGCCAAGACTCGGATTTCCTTGTTCTTCGGGTCGAAGATGTAGTAGTACTTGTTGCCCACGTCGCTAGTGACCTCGTATGTATACACATCGTTAACCTCGTCGTATTCTTTCTTGTTCACATAATACGTCGACTTGATGTTCTCGGTCGTGTGCGTGAACATGGTCTCTGCTTCGTTCATGACAAACAACGAAGACTCGTCGTAACCCTTACATTCGGTTTCGAAATCCTCCAACTCATCATTCCATGAGCAGAGTTCGCGATGCCAGCAGCTGAACGACACTTGTGCCTTTACCGTAAAGGTCATGGCCATCAAGGCGGTAATAAGAAGTAAATGTTTGATTTTCATAATTTTAATATTTTAATTATTACTATTTGTATTGTTGTCGAATAATAATTTTGTATCAACCAACAAAAATAATAAAATCGGTTCAAATATCCAAGGATTTGAACCGATTTTTTAAAAAAATTAATTCTTTTGCCCTTTTGTAGAGACATTCCAAGGCGCGTCACCACGGACAGATGCCTTAATCCTCAGGCGTCAATGCCGCAATCATCTCAGCGATCTTGGCCTTTACCTCGCCAACGACATTGTCGGGGTTGAGGTCGGCCTTGAACGACTTGTCGCGCGAAGCAAACTCGATGGCGTTGCGCTCCAAGGTCTTCGGGCTGACCACGATGCGAAGCGGCACACCGAGCAGGTCGGCATCAGAGAACATCACGCCTGCGCTGATGTTACGGTCGTCGTAGATGACCTCCACGCCCGCCTTCTTGAGGTCTTCGTAGAGCTTATCAGCCACGCGGCGCACGTTCTCGTCAGCGACACGCAGGGCGCAAATCTGCACTTGCCAGGGGGCGATGGTGATGGGCCAGATGGGACCGTAGTCGTCGTGGCTCACCTCACAAACCGAGGCAATCAAACGACCCACACCGATGCCGTAGCAGCCCATGATGGGGTATTTCAGCGTGTTGTCGCTGTCGAGGTACTGCATGTTCATCGACTCGGTGTATTTCGTGCCGAGCTGGAAGATGTTACCCACCTCGATGCCGCGGCTGATGGTGATGCTGTGCTTGCCACACACGGGGCAGATGCCGCCAGCAGTGGCCTTGGCCACGCTGTCGTACTTCACCTCGCCGAGATCGCGGGCCATATTCATGCCCTTGTAGTGGTAGTTCTCCTTGTTGGCACCCGCCACGAAGCTGTTCAAGGTCTTCAGCGACTCATCGTAGACCACGGTGATGCCTTCAGGCAAGCCTTTGGGGCCGATGAAGCCTGGGCAGATACCCATCTCAGGGGTGACGGTGGCGGCATGCACCTCAGCGCAAAGCAAGTTGCGCAGCTTGGTCTCATTCACCTCGAGGTCGCCACGCAGGAAGACGATGACCAACGAGTCGTCCATGTTACGCTGATACAGCACGGCCTTGCAGGACTGTAGAGGCGACTTATGCAGGTAGTTGCACACATCCTCGATGGTCTTCTGTTCGGGGGTGTAGACCTCTTCCAAAGGCTCGATGGGGTATTCCTCGTTGTGGACGATGCAGTCGGCGGCTTCGCTGTTAGAGCGGTAGCCACACTCGGGGCAGATGACGATAGTGTCCTCGCCAATGTCAGTGAGCAGCATGAACTCATGCGAAATGCGGCCACCCATCATGCCCGAGTCGGACTTCACAGCCACGACCTGCGGCACGCCAGCACGGGCGAAGATGCGGTCGTAGGCATGGTAGGCCTTGGCGTAGTATTGCTCCAGGTCCTCTTGTGAGGTGTGGAAGCTGTAGGCGTCCTTCATCGTGAATTCACGGGTACGGATGAGACCGCCACGTGAACGGGGTTCGTCACGGAACTTGGTCTGGATTTGATAGATCATGAAGGGGTACTGCGTGTAGCTCTTCGCGGCGTCGCGGGCCAACTGCACGGCAGCTTCTTCGTGGGTCATACCTAGCACCATGTCGATGCCGTTGCGGTCTTTGAAGCGGAGCAGCTCCGAGCCGATGCTGTTGTAACGCCCCGACTCCTGCCACAATGAGCCTGGCATGACGACGGGGAACATGACTTCCTGTCCGTCGATGCGGTCCATCTCCTCACGGATGATATTCTCGATTTTCTTCGCGATGCGTTTGGCCGGCATGAAGAAGGAAAACAAACCGGTTCCCACCGACTTGATATAGCCGCCACGCACCATCAGCGCCTGACTGTCGAAAACGCAGTCGGCCGGTGCCTTCTTGAAACGCTCGCCTAATAATGTTGCAACTTTCATATCTTGTATTTTTTTGCTTGTTCTTCAAATTAGGCTGCAAAGGTAGAGATTTTTTCAATAAGTCTATGTTTTTTCATCGCATTACACCCAACTGCCGCTTGCGTGTGTGGGACGAAGCCCTTAAACGAACGACCCCTCATGCGAAGGCAGAGGGGTCGTAAGTGTCAGATTACCAATCCGACTATCGGTTTAATGCTGTATCACCACCTTTCTCGTCACCACTTTGCCTCCGATGACATGGATAAAGTAGATGCCCGACGGCAGGTCGCTCACGTCGACAGTGGTTGAGCCTTGCATGCTGAACCCGCGCACTTTGGCACCTTGAGGGCTGATGAAGACGACACTGGCCCTACCCTTTTCGTAGTTCGTGGTGATGGTCAGGTTGTCATTTGCGGGGTTAGGCGTGATAGTCACTTGGAACGGCTCTGCATCCACATCGGGGAGTTCGGGGACTTCCGTCAGGATGTCGGTGTAGTGGCTATAAGTCACCAACTTACCGGAGACTCTCAGAATCGGGTTGCTGGAGTTGTCACAGTTGGGGCAAGAGTTCTGACCACTCACGCAGTCAGGATAGTTGGGATGGCACTGGTCGACATAGGTCGGGTCAAACTCATAGAGCAGGTCGGCATGACCATCGGCAAGATAATCATCGAGGTTGTAGTCCCACACCATGCTCATGCTGCCTGGACACCAACCAGCACGGGAATAGGTCCAAGTGCCGTTTTGCGGCTGGCAACCAGCGGGATTGGGCGTGCAAGTTTGCCACAGATGTTGCGTATATTTCGTGGCGCCATTAATCTTGACATTGTGCGTGGCTTCGTAGAACTCAGCGGCATTGCCCGTGTTGTAGGCGCCGTTACCGGTATCGCTCCAGTTGTGTCCCGAAGTGGTGATTTGCAGCTTGGCCTTTTCGACACAAGGGTCAAACTCGACCGTGCGGGTCGGGACGGGGCACGGGTCTGCATAATCGCCGAACGCATAGTTGCCATACCAAATCTCCTGCAAATCCACATAAGGATATTCCGGCATGCCTTTGGTATATTCGAAGATGGCCGTGGGGTTGTAACCTGAGCCAGTAGCATATTGTTCGCTATAATACTCGAATTCGACGAGGCCTTGCAGCACAGAGGTGAAATCGGTCACGTCGAGGTCGTCCACACATTCCACACCGAAAGGAGTGATATAACGGCAGAGTTCCACCCATTCGCCACGGTAGTTTTTCACGCGGACATAACTGATGTGGTCGTAGGTGTTGCAGTTACCGTTCACGCAGTTGTGTTCATAATGCAAGTTGATGGCATTAAAGGCATTGACATGGGTCGGGAAGGGGAATTCACCATGGTCGGTAAAGTTTTCCGTGGTGGCTATCACCTCACCGTTGAGTGCCGAGACCACCATATCGTCATAGTTGGTGGTCACCTCGAAGGTGTTGGAGGCCGTCGTCACCTTGCCGCCCGTTTGGGTGATAGACACGGTCATGTTGTAGGTGCCTTCTCCAGAAGGAATCCAAGTGGTGTACCAATAGCCGTTGTCGGGGTTGTCGGGATAGTCGGTCTTCAGCGTCAGCTCCTGACCATCGACATTGCATTTCACCTCTTCAAACTTGATGGCGTTGGCATGGTCGATATAAGCGCTCAGCACCACCATCACGGGGAGGTCGAAGTTAGGCATATACACCTTGGTGCCTTGGTAAGGACGACGGATGGTGATTTCAGGAGCATAGTTTTCGGGGTCAACCACATAGAAGGAACGGGTTACCGCAGGGGCGGGTTGCCAGCTGGTGCCATCACCGGGTTGTGAGGCACGCACTTTCACTAAGCCTTCCTCGCCCGTAAGGGTGAGGATGTTGCCGTCCAAGGTGGCGGGGCCTTGTATGACTTCAAAGGTCACAGGAAGTCCAGAGGTGGCAGAAGCCTCCAATGTAATGGGGGCGTTGTAAACCAATTGGTCGGTGATTTCGACAAAATCGATGAACTGTGCCGCCAAACCACCAGGGGTATAACGAATGACGAAGTTGTCGAAGCCACACCAACCGCTGTTAAGCATAAAGATCTTATCCCACTTGGCGGGGTCTTTTTTGTCGCCACTGCCTGGGGTCAGACCCATATTGACGCCTTGACACTCCGGGATGGCTTCCCATTCGCCATTAAAATCTTCATACTTCACGAAAAGCGTGACCGCACCTGCTCCATCGTTGGCATCGAGGTCCATGGAGACTTTCCAACGAATCCAGGAATTGTCCGCATACGCAGGATCCAAATCACAGGCTACCGTATTGGCAGGCAATATCACTCCCGTGATGAAGTCGCTATCGTCGGGGGCGTTACCTGTGGTCAGCATATAAACACCACCATCAGGTGAGGTGCTCTGTGGGTTGGGAGTGATAGGTTCGTAAAGTGCAGAATGGTTGGGAGCTTTGCGAACTGGAGGCAGGACAGAGCCGTCTCCGTCTCCGTCATAGCCGATGCCGAAAAGGGTGCCCCACCATTGACGCAACACGTCGCATTCAAGCTCGATGATGCCACCATCTGAGAAGTCAAAACCATATTGACTGATGTCGTGTGTGGCAATGTCGCCAAAGCTAGTACCCGAGGCGTGCGAAAACACACCTAGCGTCTCGTCGGCAGTAGGCGTCACCGGGGTGTTTCCCCAGTAGTGGCCCAAGTAATCGGTGTACATAGGACCCATGTTGCTACCGCCGTTGCCCGCACTATGTGCACGGACATACCAACCGTCTTGTCCGTTGAGCGGAGGATAGGGCTGGCCACTTCCAACTTGATAATCGTTGAAGTCGAAAACTTTTTCCACTTGGGCATTCATCCCTAAGGCGAAAGCCAAAAACATAAATAATACTGATAGTCTTTTCATAGCCTTTTATTTAATTGATTAATCTTTTTAAACTCTAAACTAATTCTCATTCCACCACACTTTAGTCTGTCTCGTGTCACCATGCGACATTCGGGCGAGTTGTGCGGTGTAGTTTTCATAGTTGTATTCTATTTCTGTCTGCGGATATTCCATACGGAATGAGGTCAGCTTGGCGTGATTGGTCGTGGTGGGTGTCGCCATGGTGCGGCGCGCCAAAGCCCAGGCTTCCCAAGGCTGACGGAAGAGGTTGAGCCAGCGCTGTTGATAGATCATCTTCAGGTAGAACTCCTGGCTGCCGTCGTATTCGGGGTTCATCCAGATGGCATAGTTCATCACGTTGGCCGCCATGTTGTTGCTCCAGTCCCAAATGCTCATGTTACCGATATAACTGGTGTATTGGGGATAGAAGAACGTCCAGCGGCTGGTGTTTTGGGGGATATGGGTCCAGAAGAGGAACGACTGATAGACGCCAGAGCGGATGGACTCGTCGGCATTCAGCGGAGGCGTGATACCACCGATGTTTCTCACCTCTATCTCGGCCTTCATGAAGAGCACGTCGGCATAGGTGACCAAGATTTGCGGCATATATTTTTCGTCACGGGTGAGGTAGTAGTTGAAGGGTGAGAAAAGGCACTGGGGGCCTTTGAAGGTGTAGTTGGCGTCGCGGCTTTGGGCGTAGGGCGATCCTCCCTCGGTAGGTGTCTCCAACGTGCGGATTTGAGGATAAGGTCTCCATGCGCCATCAGGGAAGCTGTCGTTTTTGTGACTCGTGTCGAAGAAGAGGAAGGTGCGATAGTCATAGATGCCGCTGCCGTCCATGGCATCGGTCGAGGAGAGACAGCTCCATATGGTTTCGCCCATGCGGAGGTGTTTGTGCTCACGGAACGACCAGTTGATGTCCCAGCTGGTGCCCAACACACTAGGCCACAGGCAGATGGCTCCACCCAAAGAAGAGCCACCCGAAACGTTCATTTTTGAGTAGATGAAGTTGTAAGCCTCCACCAACAAAGGCGTAGCAAAATCGGGGTCCTTGTCATACATACGCAAGCCGTGGCGCAGGATGAGCGAGTTGGCGAACTCGGCCCACAGTGTGTAGTCGTTGTTGAGCAGCACGTCGTAAGGCATCTTGTAGAATTCGTTGCCATAGGCGGTGGCTGCGGAGTCGGCATGCAACACATTGCGCGACCAAACCAGCTCTTCCAAAAGCGACTTGTAGATACTCTCTTGGGTGTCCCATTCGGGTTTCATGGTGGCTTGCGAAGAGGCGTTCTCCCAGATGCGGCCGGCTTGGGTGTAAGGCATGTCGCCGAAGATATCCGTGACTTTGAAGGTTTGGTAGGCCTTTAAGATGTTAAGTTGGGCGCGTACCTTGTCGCAGATAGCCGCATCGCTTTGTTCCTCGCCATAGGCATCGAAACGCTTTTCCAATTCACGGATATTGGACAGCATGAGATAGTAGTCCGTCCAAACGCTCGCCGTTCCAATTTGGGAGTTACCCCAAGACTCGGACGTCAAAGCGCCAAGTTCCGTTTCGGGATACCAAATCTCGTTTTGCAGATAGAACTGTTCGTTCATGCTCTGCTGCATCGACTTCACAACGCCGTTAAACAAGGCCTCGATAGTCGTCCCCGTAGGCGAGAACGGGTCTTGGTTCATCTCTTCGAATTTCTTCGTGCATGATGCCAAGGCAAGTGCTGCACAGATGATGATGATATATTTTTTCATAATTACAAACTGACTTTAAGGTTTAACATAAACGACCTGCATCCAGGATAGGAGGCATATTCGAGACCCTGGGCGTTGCCCGAGCCTTGTGTACCTTCGGGGTTGATGTTGTCGGGCAAGGACTTGTAGAAATAGAACAGGTCGCGGCCCACCAACGAAATGGAAGCCTGCTTGAAGAGGTTCTGCTTGTCGAGCCACTTGCTCGGGAAGTCGAAGGTGAGCGACAGCTCACGCATCTTGATCCAGGTGTTATTCACGATGCCCGGGGTGCTGAGAATGTTGCCCCAGCCGCCATAGTTAGGCATGTATTTATACAGGTAATGTACCACATGGTCGTTTTCGACGGCTTCACCCGTCTCAGTGTTGATGCAGTAGCCGGGTAGGATGACACCATAATTGCCGAGCAATTCACCGTTTTCGTAATACGGCAGGCCATTGCCCTCGCGCTCATAAAGCGTTTCAGGGCTTTGACCTGTCTGCATGGCCACTACGTAAGAGGCGCAGTAGATCTGGCCACCCAACTTGGCATCAATCAAAGCATAGAGCGACCAGTTCTTATAGGAGGCCCTCAGGTTGATACCACCCGTCACCAAAGGAGCGCAGTTGCCAATCGGCACACGGTTGTCGGTTTTCAGATATGTGGTACCTGTTTCATTAAGCAAAGGCATGGGTTTGCCGTTGGCATCGTAGAACGGGCCGACGACAGAGCCATCAGGCATGGTGTATTCGTAGACATAATCCCATCCATAGATGGTGCCGTATTCCTCGCCTTCTTCCACGGCGACGGCGGGGCCGTTGGATCCCCAAATCTCAGAGAGGAGATACATGTTGGAGCCGGCCAGGTCGACAATCTTGTTTTTGTTACGTGCCAAATTCAATCCCACCTGAACGCCGTAATCCTTGCCTTGGGCGACATCGTAAGTCAAGATGGCTTCGATACCTTTGTTGGTCACTACGCCCGTGTTGATGGTCACTTCATTAGCGCCCGAAGAGGGAGCAAGCGGTGAGCGAAGAATCTGGTCCCAGGAATAGATGTCGTAATAGGTGAAGTCCATATTGAAACGGGCACCCAAGCCGATGTCGAAACCGAGTTCATAGCTGCGTTGACGCTGTGGCTTCAACTCCAATGGCGGCACGACGGTCGGCAGGGTTGCCGATAATTGATGTCCAAACGAGCTGGTGTTATAGGTATAGGTCAGTTGGTAAGGTTCGGTGTCACTGGCAGTCATAGCCCACGAACCTCTCAGCTTCAAATAATTGACCGGACCCCAATTCACATTCTTGAAGGCTGAAGTCGGCACGAAACTCAAGGTGACCGAAGGATAGAAGTAGGAGTTGTTGTTGATAGGCAGGGTCGACGACCAGTCGTTACGTCCTGTCACATCCAAAAACGCCCAGTCGCTGTAGCTCATGTTGAAGAATGCATAGAGCGAGTTGACTTGTTTCTCCCATCTCGACTCGCCGAAGGTGCGCTCCGTGGCGTTGGAGTAGTTATAGATGGTGTAAAGGTTGGCGTAAGCCCATTGGCCCGAGGTGCCGCTCATGCCATCACGATAGCCGTAGTATTGTTCGCCACCAAACGAAAGGCGCACGTTGAACTTCGAGCCGAAGATCTTGTCCTTGTAGGCAGTGAGCAAGAAGTCCATGTCGCGGGTAAGCGAAGTTGACTTGTTCTTCGAGTAGTAGCCACCTGCCATGCCATCGATGGTGGTAGGCTTGTGGGTTGTGGTAAAGTTGTCGGCGGTCCAGTCCAAGGCGACCTTGGCGGAGGCGGAGAGCCATGGCGTCACGTCATAGAGCAGTCTCACCGAACCATACATCTTGTCACGGTCGAGGGTGGTATTGTTGTTGTAGAACGTCCAGAACGTGTTGCTGTTGATATAAGGATATGGATAACCACTAAACTGGTTCATCGTGCCGTCCTCGTTCTCGTAGGTCGTGGTTTCGATACCTTGCCAGCTACGTGGCCAGCTGTAGAGCAGGCCTTTGTTGAAGTTGCTGTTCGACTCACCGATTTCAGGAGAGTTGAGGCGGTGGTAGTCCAAATAGTTGAAAGCCACATCAACCTTGATTTTCTCCGAAACATTAATCAAAGTACCCACATTCACCGTGGTCTGTCTCAGGTTACAGTTGTCGATGATGGCATTGGTACGCGAGTCGGTGAACGAGACGCGGACGCTACCGAAGTCGCCGGCATTTTGGAAGGCGACATTATGGTTCATCGTGTGGCCGTTCTTGAAGAGCATCTTCAGGTTGTCGGGCTGTGGGCTGTATTGGCGGATTTTTCCGTCCCACCAGAGGACGCTCTCGCCGTTCATCTCGGGACCCCAGCTTTGGGCACCGCCATAGTAGCCAAAGGTGGTGTTGGTAGGCTCGCCCGCGGGACCGTTGTCCACATTGTAAACGTAGGGGAATTCATACACCTGGTTGCCGTTTTCGTCATACATCCCTTCTATCGGGGTGAGCGTCGGCGTATGGAAGGTGATGGGGCCGCAGCCGCCATATTTGTTCTGCACCTTGCGGTAGAGATAAGGCGTAGTAATCTTGAAACCACCGGAATAACTGATGCCCAAACCACGTTGTTTCGAGCCTTTCTTGGTGGTGATGAGCACCACGCCGTTACCGCCACGTGAGCCATAAAGTGCCGCAGCCGTGGGGCCCTTCAAGATGTCGAGGCTCTCGATGTCCTCTTGGTTGATATTGTTGAGAGCCGTACCCCAGTCGCGACCGCCGCTCCAGTCGGTGACGCCACCTTCGTTGGTCATCGGCACACCGTCGACAACGATGAGGGGTTGGTTGTCGCCAAAGATGCTGTTGTTACCACGAATGGTGATACGCGATGAACCGCCATCCACACCGTTGGGGTTGATGATCTGCACACCCGCCGAGCGGCCGCTCAAGGCACTGATGATGCTACCCGAGCCTGACTTGGCGATGAGTTCGCCTCCGATTTCCTCGGTGGCATAACCCAGCTCACGCTTTTGTCGTTTGATGCCGAGGGCGGTGACTACCACGTCGTCGAGCATCTGGGCGTCGAGGTCGAGGGTTACATTGATTTTGGTTTTGCCTTTCACGGCGATTTCTTTGGTTTTGTAACCAACAAAACTAAAAACCAGCACATCCTGACTATCGGCTTTGAGAGAGTAATTACCGTCAAGGTCGGTGACAGTACCTGTGACCGTGCCTTTCACCTGGATAGTGACACCTGGCAAGCCATAGCCGTCGTCGCTTGAGATGACCTTACCCGACACCGTAATCGTTTGCGATAATGCGGCAATGGGAGAAATCATCAAAGCAAGAAAGAAAAAGAGTAGTGTCTTCTTGTTCATATAAATTATATTTGATACTTTGGGGACAAAAATAGGAATAATTCCTTTTTCTGGTATCGTTTTTATCGTTTTTCTTGACTTATCCATTCATAACCGCTATTTTTGCGCTCAAATAACAACCCAAAAACATACAACTATGTCAGAATACTACGACAATCCCGAAGAACAAATCCTTTCGGAACGCACCGAAAAGGAAACCGATAAGAAATGCCCCAACTGCGGCGCCACCGTTACCTTCGACCCTGCCTTGGGTAAGATACACTGCGACTATTGTGGCTATTCTTGCGATTTGCCTAAGCCTGAAGAAGGCAACGAAATCTGTGAGATGGACTTCAACTCCGCCTTGCACACCGAGAGCTTCAACTGGGGTGAGAAGAAAAAGGAAGTGCAATGCAAGCAATGCGGCGCCGTCACCATCTACGATGCCCTCGAAACCGCTGCCGTGTGCCCCTTCTGCGGCTCCACCAGCGTGATGCCTGCCGCCACCGATAACACCATCGCCCCAGGTGCCGTGTGTCCCTTTGCCGTCACCAAGGACCAAGCTGGCGAACGCTTCTCCAAATGGCTCAAGAAGAAATGGTTCGCCCCGCGCAAAGCCAAGAAAAGCGCCATGCCCGATGCCTTCCAAGGCGTGTATCTCCCCTATTGGACCTACGACGCACAGACCACGTCCAATTTCACCGCCCGTGCCGGATACGACAAAACGGTGAAAGACAAGGACGGCCACAGCCGCACCGAGACTAACTGGTTGCGCGTCAACGGCCTTTATCAGGAGTTTTTCGACGATGTCACCGTGATGGCCTCCAAGCGACAAGAAGACTCTGGCGTGAGGGCCTGCGAGCCTTTCGACTTCTCAAAGCTGGTACCTTACTCCCCACAGGTGGTGGCAGGTTTTGTTGCCGAACGTTATTCCATCGGCCTGCAAGAAGGCTGGGAAAAGGCTCAAGGCACCATACAATCGCGGCTCCATTCCAACATCTCAGACTATGTGCGCAGGCATTGGCATGCCAGTCGCGCCGACTCGGTCAAGTTCTCAACCATCTACAGCAACATCACCTATAAATACCTGTTGGTTCCGACCTGGATTTCGTCATTCAAATACAAGGACAAAATCTACCAGTTTGCGGTGAACGGTCAAACAGGAAAGGTGGGCGGCAAGTCGCCCGTTTCGGCATGGCGTGTCATCATTGCCATACTGATTGGCGCTGGCATCATTACTGGGTTGTATTTCCTGCTACGCTAAAAGATTCTCAAGGTTTTTCATGGCCTTGCGCGCCGGAACGCCCTTGTGCAACACTTGGTAGGCTGTTTCGGCTATGGGAAGATGTGTCCGTTGGACTTCTGGCAAATAAGGCATCATCGCCGATGCGAAATAGCCTTCCGCTACCATCGTCATCTCGTTGAGGGCGGTCTTCACCGTGTTGCCTCTACCTATCAGCACACCCAGCTGTCGGTTGCGGCTGTGGCTCGAATAGCACGACACCAATAAGTCGCCGAAGAAGTTGGAAGGACTAAATCTGGTGAGTTCGTTGATGCTGTGCGGATCAAGCAAAAAGTACATCTCCTTGATGCAGTTGGCCACCAAAACAGAGATGAAATTGTCGCCATAGCCCAAGCCCACGGCGATGCCCACCATGACAGCGTAGATGTTCTTCAACACGGAAGAACGCTCCAGATATTTGATGTCGTTCTGGCAGCCGATTCTGATGAACGGTGTTTTCAGCTTCTCACCCACCACACGGGTGTTCACCACGTCTTGGCAGGCCAAAGTCAAATAGGTGAGTTGTCCGTGGCCTACTTCCTCGGCATGCGTCGGGCCGCAGATAAAGCACAGCTGCGAATCGGAAAGGTCATAATGCTGTTTTAGATAGTCTGTGACAAACTGCTTCTCATCCGGGATGATGCCTTTCACCGCCGAAACCACCATTTTATCCTTCAAGGAAACCTGCAAATCAGAGAGATAGCATTTTATGTAAGCCGCCGGCATGACGAAAAAGATAATGTCAGCCTCCGAAACCGTTACATTCAGGTCGTCGGAGAGGCGCAAGCGCGTCAAGTCAAACTCTATCTCCGAAAGATAGCGACAATTGCGACCGTCGATGCGTAACGACTCAAGCACTTCGGCATTGCGGACATACCATCCAACCGACAACTCTTTTGTTGTCAACACTTTGACAATAGCTGTAGCCCAACTGCCGTGGCCGATGACAGCACAACGTGAGGCTTTATTAATCTGCGGATTGTTTCCCATAGGCAAAAAAACTCCGTGCAAAGATAGTGGATTTATCCTTGCATCATACATTATTTAAAGTATCTTTGCAGTCCAAATCCGAACCATTGAACCAGAATGAGCACAACCTCCACCTATAGCCTTTACGAAATCCTGAAAGAGACTTCCGCCAAAGTGCCCGAAAAGATTGCCATCACGTACTTTGGCATCAACTTGACATACAAAGCTTTACTTGACCGCATCGACGAAATTGCCGCCGCTTTTCGGAGTCATGGCATCGGTCAAGGCGACATCGTTGCCGTCTCGCTGCCCACCATGCCCGAATCCATCGGATGTTTTTATGCGTTGCACAAGATTGGCGCCATCCCTTGCATGATCGATGTCAGGTACACTCCCGAACAAATCTGCGAAATCGTCGACAGAACGCAAGCCAAGATGCTGTTTGTCATGGGATTCAGTTGCAAGAGTTGGGCCAAGACCAAAGTCAACATCAATGTGGAAAAAGTGGTGGTGTGTTCGGGTTCCGATTCTATTCCCGCGGTTTCGTTTTGGTACGGCATAGGCGAATGGTTCAACGGACGGAAAAAGGTGTTTCTGAAAAACAAGAAATTCTGCCATTGGAAAGACTTCATCAACACCGTTCAAGGCAAAGACGAGACCCAGCCTTATCTATGGAAGCCCGACGAGATGGCGGCCTTGTTCCAGACGAGTGGCACGACAGGTACCGTGAAAAGCGTGATGCTGAGTATTGAGAACATCCTACATTCTGTTTTACCCGAGTCTCCCATTTTCAACGACCTCAAAAGCGAGGACAGCACCATTTGTTTCCTGCCCATCTTCGCTTTCTTTGGAACCAACGCCATCATTATGACGCTCAACTATGGGATGCGCGCTATCGTCATTCCCATCGCCACCAAGGAAGAATTCTTAAAGCTCCTCATCAAGCACAAGCCCCAACATGTCTTTTCGGTTCCCGCGTATTGGGACTTTGTCAACCACGACGAAGACATCGTTGAGGACTTCTCTTATCTTAAAACCGTTTTTATTGCCGGAGACATTCTGAACACCACCTTCGAAAAACGCATCAATGACTATCTGCAACAGAGGAACTATCATTATGTTGTGACAAAAGGCTATGGCATGACTGAGACCGCAGGGGGCATCTCTTGTACTCCACAGCATAGCCCGAAACAATACGAACAAGGTTTTCTTGGAAAACCCTTGAAGTGCTTTGAAGTCAAGACCTTCGATGATGAAATATGCATACATTCGGAAATGAAACTCCTCGGTTACTACAAAAACGAAGAAGCCACCCGACAGCTTATCCAGACCCATCCCGACGGCAGCCAATGGCTGCATACGGGCGACATGGGTTATATAGACGAGGAGGGCAACATTTTCTTGATTGGCCGCAAAAAACGTATGATTGTCCGTCACGATGGCTCGAAGGTCTTTCCCATAGAGATAGAGACCTGCTTGATGGAACACCCTTCGGTGAAGGCTTGCGCCGTCGTCCCCGTGCAAGACCCCGACCATTCGGAAAGCAAGTTACCCAAGGCCTTTGTGGTGCTGAAAGATGATTGCCAAAACAATTGCTTTACCTTGGAGAACCTGAAAACACACTGCAAGACACATCTTCCAGAACACCTTATGCCTGCAGCCATCGAATTTATCGATGAACTGCCGATGAACAACAACGGAAAAGTCGATTACCAGAAGTTGATTAAAAATTGATACTGAAGGTCATGCCTGCGCCCAAATTGGCCTGATCGGGTTGGGCATTAGCACGCATAATGGACGGTGAAAGGCTCCATGAATACGAGTTTTTGCTTTGTCTGTTGTATTCATCAGCCACCCAATTCATGCGGCCCTTACCAATCCCCTTAAAGATGCACATCAAAGGCAATGAGACATCGGCAACAACACCTGAAACTATAGCTGCTATTGCTGTGCCGTAACTGCCATTTCCAGTTGCGTTAATAATAGTAAACACAATTGTTGAGCCAAGGGAAACAAAGAATATCGGAGTAAACGCCCTACCAACACCAATCTGTTTTTGGGCACTCAAATAGGTCTCATAGTTCTCTCGTCCTACCAAAGCCAGAACTTCTTCGTCGGACAATTCACGACCGTTCAATTCGAGGTTTCTTCCATCGCGTTCCATCTTGCCCCCATTGAGCATGGGAGATGCCGCTTGTGTTGAAGCCTTTTCGGGTTCGCTTTGTTCTTTTGTAATCTTTTGGACTTCGCTCATCGGGTATACGAAAATGTTTCCATCGGAGGTTTGGATTTTCACGCTTTCGTTAGGCACTTGTTCCAAGATAACTCCTTTAATCATACTGCCATTTTTCAGGTAAACTACTTCTTTGTAGCTGCCCTGGGCAAACATGACGATGCTTGTCAAGATAAGCACTAAAGATAAAAACAACTTTTTCATAATTAATTAGTTTTGATGATTAATTGTTTAATATTTAATATTAGGTGTTGTTATTTGTTCTATTGGATTAGCATATATTCCTAAGAATATTTCCTCTAGTTCTTTACGGTCCATGTCGGGATATTCGTTCATCCAATCCATGTATTTGATGAAAGCTTCTTTCTGCTCAACGGTGTAATGCTCGGCATAGGTCGTGGTCCCGCTACGCAAATCGTGGGCGATGTAGTTGTTAGGGTTGAGATAGAAATTCGGATTGATGCGACTATCCATCAGCTCGGCCACACGCCTATAGAACTCAGCCGACGGACAGTCATTCAAAGCCATCAAGTCGGCTTCGGTGACCATCGGGCAGACATGGAAATGCACATGGCCCTTGAACTGCATGATGCCCGTCAAAATACTGTTGAGGTCTTCGCCAGGTTTCTTCTCGTAATGGCCGTTTTTCTTGGTCAAGTAAAGCTCCAAGGTCTTCAACTTGTCGCACGACTCCCATTCATACGACACTGCCACGGGCACGATATTCAACTCGGCCAAGGAAGCCACCCTATCATCGCGGCGGCTCATGCCAAACATCTTGATGATGGCGGGGTCGGTGGCGTCGATGCCGTCCTTGGTGCGCCCGTTGCGTTGGGCGATCCACACCGACTCGTGTTCTTCGGTGATGACATGACGCATATACTCCGACATGTGCAACATGCTGTTGTAGAACTCTTTAGGTGTTCCGCCACGCTCCGTGCGAAACATCTTGTTGACCTTGCCGAAGTCGATGACAAAAGGATGGCTCATCAGGTTGCTGCCAAAGGTAATCTGGCAGGTGTTTTGTCCTACATCACAAAGGATGTATTGCAAAAACATGGCATCAAGCACGATGTCGCGATGGTTGGAAACGAAAAGATAAGGCTTCTTCTCGCTGATATTCTCCATCCCCGACCATTCGAATCCTGTGGTGGTTTTCTTCAACAGGGTTTCTATCACATCCCTGAGCAAGCCCAGCTGAAACTCCGAAACGGTCTCTATACCACGGATTCTTTCGCGAAGCATCGCTGGCGATACACCTAAAAACCGGGCGATGGCAGGTATCGCCTCGCTGTTGGCCAAACGTTGCGTCGCCGCTGGTATCTCTTCGGGATAATATGGTCTGATGTCGTCGAAATTGCTCATCACTTGTTTCTTAGATCGATGAATTTGATGGGTTTGCGGCTCTTGGCGGGGAAGTTGATCTGTCTGATTTCATCCACAGGATGAATTTCGATTTGCGGTGCCACGCGGATGCGCGAACGGAAACTGTCTTTCAGCACTTTGACCACATCGAAGTCGGGTTCGTACTTCAAGCCTATCTTCACCACCACATCGTCGGTGCCAGCCTCGCTTTGGCGCACCTCGATGACATAGTTCTCCACATAATCGGTGTTGTCGAGCACGTCGTTGATCGCCGGCGGATAAAGCGTTGTGCCTTTCAACTTAATCATGTTGTTTTTGCGGCCCACCAGTGGCGTGAGGCGGTAAGAGTTACGGCCGCATTGGCATTGCTCCACACGTTTGGCGGCGATGTCGCCCGTGCGGAAACGCAGCAACGGCATGGCTTCCACGCCGAGGGTGGTGACCACGATTTCGCCAGGCTCGCCGTCGGGAACGGGCAAGCCGTCCTCACCGATGATTTCCACGATAATCAACTCGGGATGCACATGGCCGCCTTGGCCAAACTCACACTCCGAGAAGGTGGCGCCCATCTCCGTCGACGAATAGGTGGCGAAGAGCTGCACATCCCATTTCTCTTTGATTTTGCGACCCAAAAGATTAAGGTTAAAGTCTTGGTCGCGCAAGCCCTCGCCAATGCCAATGATACGGCGGATGCTGCTGTTTTTATAGTCGATGTTATGCTCCTCGGCATATTGTATCAACTTCAAGATGAACGACGGCACGCACATGATAGTGTCGGGCTTGATGCGACGGATGGTGTCCCACTGCAGTTCGGGGATGCCGTTGCCCACACGGATGACGCCTGCGCCGAGTTCGCGCAGACCCAAGAAATAAGCCAATCCCGCCATGAAACGCTTGTCCAAAGTGGTCATCAGCTGCACCACGTCGCCGGGCCTCACGCCAGCACATTCAAACGACTTTTTCTCGTTGAAGGCCAAACGCTGCAGGTCTTTCTCGGAGCAGCCAAAGGTAACAGGGTCGCCCAATGTGCCCGACGTGGTGATGTAGTCGATGATTTTGTCCTTCGGACAGCAGAGAAATTCATCATTGAAGAGTTGCAGGTCCTTCTTTTCGGTGAAAGGAATCTTCACCAAATCCTCGATATGTTGAATCTTATCGATATTGATGCCGTAGCTTTTGAACATCCGCTGATAGTAAGGCGAATGGGCCTCAAGATAGGCCAAAGCCTTATGGAGCAAATCCTCTTGATAGGCCTTGATTTCTTCTACGGATTGGTATTCTATGTCGTGGTTAATCATTGTTGAATCGTTGAATCGTTGATTGTTGAATTGATTTTGACGTGGGACTTTGAGACTTGGGACGCGGGACTGAGTAATTCTTGGGCTTTGATCCATTGTAAAAACTCCTGCTTCCATTGGCGACATTCCGGGGTGCCTTTTTCTTCGCTGGCGCCAAAGCCGTGGCCTCCCGTCTGGTACTGGATATAGCGGTGCTCCACCTGATTGGCAGTCAGCGCGGAGTCAAGAAGCATGGAGTTATGATATTCCACCACAGGGTCGTCGACGCAGTTGACGAGAAACACAGGAGGACAGTTGTCGGGGATATGGCGTTCCAGCGAAAGGGAGTCGCGCATCACCAAGTCGTTTTGGCGCTTTTCGCTGAGCAAGGCCCGACGCGAACGCTTGTGGACACAACTCTCGCTCATGGTCACCACAGGATAAATCGGGCATACAAAATCGGGGCGAAGGCTGACTTCGGTGTCTATCCCATTGGCTTTCAGATAGTCGTGCGCATTGAAACTCGCCGCCGACATCACCAGATGTCCACCTGCCGAGAAGCCCATCATGCCAACTCTATTGGGGTCGATATGGTATTCCTCAGCATGTTCGCGTACCCATTGCAAGGCCCGTTGCGCATCGGTAATCATGTCGGGATATTGCTTGCCGCGGAACAAGATGCGATGACCCCAGATGAAGGCACCGACACCAGCCACGCGATAGCGCAATACAAAGGCCGAGATGCCGTTGCTCTGCAGCCATTGCGCCACGCCGTCGCCTTCGGTCTCCTCGTCAAGCCAATAATAGCTGCCTCCGGGACAAACGATGACGGCAAGACCCGTGTCGTTGTTTTCGGCCAGATAAGGCGTCAAGGTGACCTGTTTGCCATGGCTCACGTCGTAGCCATCCCATAGTTGAATACGTTCTTGGGCAAATGTCTGTCCAAAAAACAAAAGCAAAAAACCAAAAAACAATGCTTTGTACTTCATTTGCTATTCAAAGATATCGTATCGGAAACGAAACATTAAGAATTTGCAAAAGTACAAATTATGGATGATTTGGACAAAATTTGTTAATTTTACGGATAATGGCGTTTTGTCCCACCAGAGCCTCGGCCGTTTCGATGGCGGTCAGCGTGACCCCGCATAAGCCGTGGATATTGACATTTTGACCTGTGAGATAAAGATTCTTAACTTTCGTTGCCACAGACATTTGCGAGAGCATCAGGTTACGGCTGTCCTTTTGGAAGCCATAGTTGGAGCCTTCCTTGTTGCCGTAATAGTCGCGGATGGTGAGCGGCGACGAGGCAAAGACAAAGTCGATATGGTTGCGGAAATCGGGATAAAGCCTTTCCATGCGGTCAAGCACCAAGTCAGTCTTGGCTTGTTTCCACCGTTCGTAGGCCTCGCCACGATGCCCGGTGCGCGTGTCTTCCCATGCCTTCACCTCACTGAAATCCATCGGAGCGATGAGGACCATCGTTTCGGCAAAATCGCCTTGCCGTGCAACGGGTGGGGTGACAAACATCAGCTGCTGCGGCCAAACGTCGTCTTCCGACAAACAAAAATGCGAGTGGTTTTGATAAAGAAATGCCTGTTCCTTGAACTTGACAAAAACCTTGAAGCTGGACATCGTCTCTGGCACCGACTGGATTCTTGTCTTGAAAGCAGTGGTAAACGCTTGAGGGTCAATGATTCGCAGCAGCACATCGGGGTGTACATCAGAAATATAGCTATCGGCTTGATAGACATTGCCTTTCTTGGTGACCACCTTCGTAATGGCATGGTTTTCCACCTTGATTTTTACCACTTCTTCGTTGGCAATCACCTGACCGCCAGCATCTTCCATCACATCAGCCAAGGCCTCGGCCAACTGTTGGCTCTCATCAACAAACTGGAATGTCCCGTTGATATGCAAGGTGCTCAACAAGGCATGGATATAGGCCGGCGTTGTCTGCGGGTCGCCGCCAAACAAAGGGATGAGATAGCCCAACAAGGCCTTCAGTTTCGGGTCGGTGATGTACTGGTCCCTCAATTCATCGACCGAGCCCAGAAAATCGTCGCTATGCGAAGGATGCTCCGCAGGGGCTTCACGCAAATAGAACAAGTCTTCTTCCTCGGAAAGCTCAAAAAGGCGGTCGATATAGGCACGAATATGCTCTTTTTCAGCAGGAAACCGCTCTGAAAGATAGGTGATCAAACGTTCTTTGCCTTGCGGTAAACTGTAGGTCTCGCCCGTGCTCATCATGGTGACCACATCTGAGGCGTTCGCATCCATCGGCTGAAGCGTCACCTTGTCAAGGACACCCAGATAGGCAAAGATTTTCCGCAGGTTGCCGCCTTCCTGAAAGCCGCCAAAGATGTGCATTCCCGTAGGAAAACGCACTCCGTTCCGCTTGAAGGTCTGCAAGCCCCCACCGATGATGGCGTTTTTCTCCAATACGGTCACCTTGTAGCCTTCCTTGGCTAATAAGGCTCCCGTCACCAAGCCACCAATACCACCTCCTATGACGACACAAGTTTTCATTTCAGAAAGGATTGGGTGTCAATGCTATTTTCACAAATCGGCAATTCCTGCCCTTCAAGCATGAAATGCAAGTTGTCGGGGATGTAACTGGTGTGGGAGGCTATCAAGTGCTTGTCCTCGTCGGCTTCAACGGCATAGACTTGCATATCGCGATGCACCAAGGCGATGGTCCAAGCCAACTCGCCGATGCCACTGTTTTTTACCAAAATGCTGTGACCTTCCATGGCATCGATTTCGGCTGCGTGGGCGCGGATGCGCTTCAGGTTGCGGCGACATTCACGTTCCGTGTCGTTGCCTTTGTAGATGTATTTGTAGCGCACAAAAGGCAGTACGTATTCCGTGTCCTCGCGTTGATTCCTGATTTCCTCGAAATGCTCAATGTAATACTTGTGGAACTGCGAAGTCAAGGCGCGAGCCTCCATAGATTTCACCTCTTCGCTTGACATTCTCTGCCCGATTTCAACATAGAGCTGACCCTCGCGCAACACAAAGTCGTTTTTCGGCATCACATGGTTGGCGCCATGGACAAAAACAGGCAGAATATCGACATTCAAGGCTTGCGCCAGTTGGAAGGCACCTTTGTGGAAACGCTGGATGTCGCCCGTCACTGAGCGCGTGCCTTCGGGATAAACCACCACAGAATAGCCTCGCTCGACCAAAGATTTCAGTCGCTCCACGTTTTTGTCGTAACCATCAGAAACAGGATAAAACTCAGCAAACCTGATAATTACACCATACATTGGGTTTTTCCAGACCCAATCGGTCGTCAGCAAGACCACCTTGGGGTTGAGCATCATCGTGCAAAGCAAATCAAGGTGCGACTGATGGTTGGCGATGATGACGGCAGGCTTCTCGAAGGTCTCGCCATACTTGTTATCAAGGCTAAACTTCACGCCAGGCAAGGTTTTTAATGCCAACCGCATGAAGAAAGCGATCATCTGATGATAACGATATCGCTTCTTTTCCGACTTGGGCACCAAAAGGATATAAAGCAGTGTTAGTGGCGTGATGAGGACAAAGGCGAAGATGAAAAACACCAAGAACGTCAAGAAGGTGAAAATCATGCGTTTCAAGGTCAGCGGCACCTGACGGAGTTGGCCTTTCTTTTTGGTCAGCCAGCCGAAGATGAAAGGTGGCAGGTAACAAGCCATGAGCACCACCACCGCCATGCCGATGATGGCCACCTCGGCCAAGGAGCGCATGGCTGGATGCTTGGCAAAGATCAAGGCACCGATGCCGATAAACATGAGGATACCGCTGAGGATGACACTGTTGCGGTAGTTTTTCAGCATCCGCTTGCCATAGGTGTATTCATACAGCAGTCCTTCGGTGATATAAATGGTGTAGTCGTCGCCCTGGCCGAAGATGAACGTCGCCAAGATGATGTTGACGATGTTGAACTTGATGCCGCCCAGATGCATGATGCCCAAAATCCAGGTCCAGCCCACCGTCAGCGGCAAGAAAGCCAAAAGGGCCAACTCCAAGCGTCCGAACGAGAGGCAAAGGAAGAAGAACACCACGATGCTGCACACATAAAGGATGTAGTCGAAGTCGGACGAAAGCGCGTTGACCAAATTGTTGCCCACGTCGCTGATGCTGAAGGCAAAACCCGTATTCGGCAGCGTTTCGCGCAATTGTTGTTTGACCGGCTCGGAAGAAGCCATCGGCACCCTAACAAAATTGACCACACGAGCCAACGAGTCATGCTGCAACATATAGTTGCCACACAATGCCATCAACGGCTCCATCTCGTTTTCATGCAATGGTTGGTAGTCTTTGGTGATGCCGTCCGTGAAGGTAGAGAAGGCATTTTCGGTAAAACCGGCTTTCACGGCTTCTGTCCTCACTTTTTCGGCAAGGTCGGCATGTCGCTGCCAGAACTCTTGCCACAGCACCAACGACCTTTCTTGTTGCTCCACCGAGGGCAGCAGGCCGTCCATGCCCGAGATGCTGTATTTCACGCTGTCGGGAACCACTTGTCGCAAGTGAGCCATCATCGTTTCGTTTTGCCTTATAGCCTCTTGAAAATCGGGGGCTTCCGAAACCACGTAAATCAAATCGGTCTCGCCTTCCTTTTGCAGCGACTCGCTCAGCAAAGCTAAGTCTTCCTGCTGCTGTTGCGTCATGTAGTTGATGTTGTGCAGGTCGGCATCGAAAGCGGTGTCTTGGCTGTAATAACTGAGTATCAGCGTGATGATAACCAAAGGCCAAAAAGCGTACAATTTGACCTTGCGCCAAGTCTCAGAAGGCGCCTTCCCATCGTCGACGAAGAGTTTTTTCGTCTTTTTTGGCACCACGGCAAACAGGGGCAGGAAGACCATCACAAAGAGGATGGTGCCTATCAAAGTCAGGGCACCGAAGAGTCCGAGGTCGCGCATGGCCTCAGCCTTGACGAACATCAGACAGGCGAAGGCCGCCACCGTAGTGAGGTTGCCGATGACCAGAGGCTGGATGACATCCTTCAGTGCCTCGCGCTTGTTGGTCTCCTGCTTGATGTGGTCGAGATAATGCAAGGGATAGTTGACCGCGATGCCCACGATGACCGAGCCGATGCCCACCACGATGATGGAGATGCTCGACTTGAACAAGGCGATGACCGCCAGGGCAAAGACCCAACCAAAGAGGATGGAGATGCCGAGCCAGAGCAGGTTGCGCTTGCGCGCCATGGTGAACATCAGGATGCCGAATATCAGCACAATGGCCAAGGTAACGGAAACGAAGCTGTCTTTCTTGATTTGCTGCGCGTTGGTGACGGCGATGGTAGGCGCACCCACGGCCGAGACATGCACTTGGGGATGCTCCGCTTCGGTTTGGGCTATCACTTGGTCCAACAAACTGACAATCTTCGCATTGCCTTGCGTGTCGCTGCCCGAGAACGGCGACGAGAAGAAGGCAAAACCTTTGTCGCCGCGCTCGTTGAAGAGGTATTCGTCCTCCATGCGGTAGCCTTTCGTCGGGTTAAGCACATTCAGCCGCTGCAAGGTGGGAGAATAGAGGTTGAGAGGGTCGGCCTTGATGCCATCGACGACGAAACCTGCCGTGGGCATCGACAGCACCCGCTTGATGTTGGCCATGCTGGTCGCCACGTGGTCGGGGTCGGCGAGCAAGGAATCCATGCGGCGGTAGTCGCTCTCGGTAAGAAACAGCGGCTGGTTCTCGCGGATGAAGTCCATGGCGTCGAACACCTGGCTGCCGTCGACTTTGCAGCGCAAGTCGCCGACCAGCTGTGCGGTGTCGCATTCTTGCCACCGTTGTTCAAAGGCATCCATGGCGTCCATCAAGGCGTCGAGGGCCTCGTCGCCAGCGAGTTGTGTGGTGTCGGCAGAGAAGATGATGGTCACCCGACCTTGGTCGCTCATGTCGTTGTAGACCGAGGTGTAGCGTTCCTTCTCGGGGTCGGTGGGCAGGAAGTCGGCGATGTTTTCCTTGTAGTCCAGACGCAGGGCTGAGAGCACGCATAAGCCCAAGACAAAGGCCATCAAGAAGATGGAAAAGGGCTTGTTGCGCGACAGACGGTCGTAGATGTTGAGGAAGAACTTATTCATGCTGCCTCCTTGTTTTTCTGATCAGTCGTGAGGGCCAACCGTAGACGAGCGCTACGAGGCAAAGTATGGTGTTCAGCACAGTGATGCGGAAGAAGTCCCAAAACGGTCGGAAATGCGTGACGCGGTCCTCAGGATAAATCACGTTGACCTTGATGGGCACCAAGTCGATGCCACGCCAGGCGGAGAAGACGAGCAGCTCCAGCTCGGCCTCATAGCGATAGGTGAGCAGGGCGAGGCAAGGCATGTTGTTCAAAGGATACAGCCGATAGCCCGTCTGTGTGTCGGGCAGGTCGATGCCCGTCTGCACCCTGAACCAGAAGTTGGAAAACTTGTTGGCGAAGGTGTTCTTGCCCGGCATGTTGTCCTGTTTCAGGTTGCGGCTGCCCACAATCAAGGCGCCGGGGTGTTGTTCCAAGGCCTCCACGAACAGCGGGATATCCTCGGGAAAGTGCTGTCCGTCGCTGTCGATGGTGAGTGCATAGTCGAAGCCCTTGGCCTTGGCTTTCTCGAAGCCTTGTTTGAGGGCATAGCCTTTGCCACGGTTGCGGCCATAGTCGACCACGGTGATGCGCTCACCGAATGAAGCCAAGACTTCAGCCGAATGGTCGGTGCAGCCGTCGTTGACCACGATGACATCGGCGCAATAGGCCAGCACCCTTTCTACCACGTCGCGCAGCGTGCCGCCATTGTTGTAGGTCGGCATGACGATGCAGACCTTCAGCTGCCGCATCTTGGTTGGTATCGCTATGGCATCAGAGTGGTTCATAACTGAAAGTCAACGACATTTTGGTGTAAACGGAAGTCTCGTCGGCGATGACGACTTGGGTCTTGCAGCCGTTTTCGATTTCCGCAAAACCGGAAAAGTTGAAACACACCTGTTTGCCTTCCTCGGGTACCAGCACATTGAGGTATTTGATGTTCTTGGAGGCCTTCAGATACAGCGGCCGGCCCAATTTCTGTTGCATCACCTCGCCGGCGGTCTTCAGCAGGCATGCCCCCGGGGTGATGGGATTGCCAGGAAAATGGGCTTGATACACAGGATGCTCAGGGTTGCAACGCAACTTTGCCGCGAAGCCGGTGTCGGTGTCGTCAATGGATTGTATGATGAAAAGGTTGTCTAAGAAGGTCATAATCAGTTTCTTTATTGTTTGAAAAAGGCATCATCAACCGCCTCGTTCACCTTAATCTCTTCAAACCGAATCGAGGTTATGTCGCCATTTGCGCTGACAAACTCCACACGGCTGATGCCGTTGGTCTTCTTGTCGAAACGAAACACCAGCTGGCTGAACATGCGCTTCATGTCGCGGCGCTTGGGGGTCATGTCGGCGCGCCAAAAGCCATTGTCGTCGTAAAAGACGATGTCGAAAACCGTGGTGTCGAAGAGCTTCTTGCCCGAGGCGCTGCCTATGATGAGGTTCACCATGCCTTGGTACATGCGACCCGCATTGCCTTCCAAGACCTCAGCCTTGCCATCCGTCACCTTCACGAGGCGCTCGCCGTTGACGACCAAGGCAAAAGCGTAAGGCGCAGTGTATTTCCAACGCATCCTGTCGGGCGCGGCATAATGCATCGTGCCCTCAGCCACCGAAGGCTCAGCCAACATCGACGAGGTCTTTTCCTGCACAAAACGGCATTGCATCGACTGCATCGTAGAGGCCACCTGCGTCAGCTGACGGATTACTTCTTGTGTTTGGCTTTCAGAGAGTTGCGTCTGCGCCGTAACCATCAGGCTGACCGCAACGAACATTATGGACAACAGCAGTTTTTTCATCTCATTTCATGATTAGGAAACACCCCAACACTACAAGAACCAGGCCAATCCAACGCGAGAAGGGAATGCTCTCGCCAAAGACAAGCCAGGCGGCAATCATGCCGAAGACAAACGAGAGGCTGGTCAAAGGATAGGCTTGGCTGAACGGGAATTTCTTCAGGATATACAGCCACAGCACCGTGGCCACGCCGAAGCTGATGCCACAAGCCAAGAACCACATATCGGCGAGCACGCTTTTGAAATAGGCCCATGACCATTCAAACTTGCCGAGTTGCTGCAACGCCAATTTGAGCAACACCTGTCCTCCCGAGAGGAAGAGCGTCTGCAACGCCACCAATCCAAAGAGTCTCCACATAATTATGCCTCCAATAAGGTTAATGAAACATTCTTGCCGTCGGAACGGTTGTATAACAAAATGCACTTGGGCTGCCTGTCGCAGGCTGCCTTGGGGTCGACAAACAAGGCTGCCGGCACGCGACCCGCTTTCAAGCATTGTGCCGCCACATAGAGGCCAAGGCCTGACGAAGTGAAACTCTCACCAAACAAGTGCTTGTATTTCAATAAAGGCTTGTCGCCGAAGAGAAGCCTGGCTTCTTTCAGGTAGGCCTCGTCATTGCCGTGGTTGCCGCTGATGCCCGTGAGGATGTAGTCCACGTCGGCAAGGGTTTTGCCTGCGTTTTGAAGCATGCTCGCAATGTTTTCTTGCAGGGTGGTCATCGTGGGTTGGTGGAGCAGTTGGAAGCCTGTGAGTTGACATAAAGGTTTCGTCTCTGGATTGCTTCGTTCCTCGCAATGACGCAAAGCGGCAGTCAGAAGTTGAGGTCCCTGAGCTTGTCGAAGGGCCGATTCATTATGTAACGGCGTTTCGACAGGCTCAACGGCCTTAGAAAGCACAATAGAAACGGCATTCTCGCCACAAATTTCGTCGTCTTGGCCCATCACACCGCCTTTTTTCAGGATGTGGTAGAAGGTCTCCGTCATCTCGTCGTGACCGCCCACCAAAGCGGTGTCAATCTTTCCGAGTTGCAACTGCCACCAGGCATCCTGCAAGGCACTGTCGAACGAGATGCCCTTGTGGGCGTAGGTGACGTTGTAGCCGTGGTTCTTGGTCTGAATGGCCACCAACGAGCTGATGGTGTTGTGCGTCGACTGCATGAAATAAGTGGGCTTCAGCATCTGCTCGCCGTCGTTGGAGAGCGCATCCAGGAAAAACTCGGTGTTTTCAACGCAGCCATAGCCCGTCCCCGTGATGATGGCATCCACGGTGTCCAAACCCGCTTCTTTCATTGCCTCCTTCGACGTGGCTAGGGCGCGTTTCATGATTTTTCCCATACGCCGCGCCTCGATGGGCGACACATATTCCTTGAAGCTCGGGTCGATGGAACGGGCAAAAGGAACATCATACGCTACGGGTTCCTGCATCCACGCCTCAGTCAAAGGCTGCTGGAGGGAGATTTGCTTGGCGGAGAGGATAAAGACGCCGTTATGCTCAGGAGATTGCGGGTCCTTGCCCGCAATGACACCCTTAGGAAAAACGTCATCAAAGAACGTCATTGCGGGCTTGACCCGCAATCTCCCAAACGTTTGGGAAGCGCCGCCACTCCTTTCAACGCTTGACAGCAGCACTGACGAGTCGTTTCCGCCGAAGCCGAAGGCATTGCACAACACATGCTTCAGGGCCTTCTTTGTCGGCTGCGAAACAGGCACGATGCCGTCTTCCATGGCCTGCGACCAGTTGAGGTTGACCGGCAGGAAGCCGTTTTGCAAGGCTAGGATGCAGAACACCGCTTCGATGGAGCCCGAGGCACTCGTTGTATGCCCTGTGAATGGCTTTGTCGACGACACTGGCGGCACGTTTTCGCCAAAGAGCCGCATCATGGCGTGGCTCTCGCTGGCGTCGTTGTTGGGCGTGCCCGTGCCGTGCGCGTTGATGTAGTCGATGTCGGAAGGCTGCAATCCAGCCAACGTCAAAGCCTCGCTCATCGCACGATAAGCCCCTTCGCCTTCGGGCGACGAGGCGGTTTGATGGAAGGCATCGCAGGCGTTGCCATAGCCCGAAAGCAGTGCTTGGGCCGTCACGCCGCGACGTTTTGCACTTTCTGCCGATTCCAAAACAAGATAGGCGGCACCTTCGCCCAGATTCAAGCCGTGACGCGTGGCGTCGAAGGGACGACAAGGCTCGGTGTCGAGGATCATCAACGAGTTGAAGCCGTTGAGGTGGAACTTGGTGATGCACTCGCTGCCCCCCACCACCACGATGTCGGCTTCGCCGCAGCGTATCATATTGGCACCCAATATGATAGCATTAGCCGCTGAAGAACAGGCGGTGGAGAGCGTTGTCGTAAAGGCGAACTTGCCGAAATGGTTGGCCGTCATCTCGGTGCAGTTACCGCAGTCGTGCGCAGCGATGTATTCCTTGTGCGCCTCGCTGTGGATGAAATCGAGATAAAATTGCTCGCTCATGTCCATGCCACCCACCGTGGTGCCCGAAATGAAGCCCACCTTGGGCAGCATTTCAGAGGTCAGCTGGGCTTCTTCCAAAGCCTCACCCAAGGCCATCATGCCCATCAACGCGGTGCGCGTGGTGATGGCTTCCTGGGCAATACCCAAGCGCTCACACATCTCAGCGTTGGTCAGCTTCACCTCGCCGACGGGAAACTCCTTGTGTTCCGTCTTAAGGTATTTCAGCGGACCCACGCCTGAGCGGTTGGCCAGCAAAGCCTCCAAAGTCTGCGCCTTGCCCAAGCCAATCGCCGAAACGACGCCCATGCCTGTGATCAGAATCGGCTCCATCGTGTTATTTGGTGCGGTTCTTTTGGATGTAATCGGCCATCACAGCCACCGACTTGAAGATTTCCTTGCCTTGGTTGGGGTCTTTCAGCTTGATGCCGTAGTTCTTCTCCATCAGCACGATAAGTTCAAGGGCGTCGATGGAGTCGAGACCGAGGCCTTCGCCAAACAACGAGGCGTTCTCGTCGATGTCTTCTGGGGTCATGTCTTCAAGGTTCAAGGCCTCGATGATTTGTTGCTTAAGGGTGTAGATTAGTTCGTCCATGGTTTTGTATTTAAAGATTTAATATTCAAAGATTTAAAGATTCAAAATTTCAAGATTTCAAGATTTGTAGATTAGGTATAGTTTGGCTTCGAAATGGTTTTCGTCGGTGCAGTCGAGCCAGCCGCCGAGGACGCTGGTGGTCATCGGGTCGAGGAAGGCGTTTTGCAATTCCCGTGCCATGATTTGCGAGTCGTTTTCGGGCAAGACGATGAACGAGGTCTCGCCATAGTATTTGTTGCGGATGGCGATTTCGCCTGTGACGATGTTGGGCAAGGTATAGACAAACGCCGCCGGACTGGGGAAAAAGTTCTCAGGGTCTTGTATGGTGGCCTGATAGGCGGTGTCGGCCTGCAACGAAGCGCTGCGGTTGAAAAACACCACAGCACGGTCTTCGCGAGGAACGAAACGCTCGGCGCCTTCGGCCTGCAAGAGCAACTCGGAAGCCACAAAGCCCAACTTGCTCAAGGTGTCCATCTTGAAGAACTTCGGGTAGTCGCCTACATGAGCGCGATAAAGCTCGGTCAGCATGGCGGCACCATTTTCATTGTGGTTCAGCACCTTACCATCGATGCGCACCTCGTTAGGTGTAATATAAACTTCATGTCTCGTCATGCCTCACCTCCTTTCGCGAAAAGCAAAGCCGCATTGCAGCCGCCGAAGCCCGACAACAGCTTGATGAAAGCCCGTTTTTCGGTAGGTTGGTTTTGATTGGAAAGCACCAAAGGATGCGTGACGCCCATGGTCTCGTAGCCTCTGGTAGCCAATATGTTATGGTCGTCGATGGCTTGCATCGAAAGGATGGTCTCCATGATGCCGGCGGCACCCATGGTGTGACCATAATAGCCTTTCAGTCCGTTGACGGGAACCTTGGAAAGTCCCGCCCTTTCGATGGCGAAGGACTCCATCTCGTCGTTGTATAACGTAGCGGTACCATGCGTGTTGATGAAGGCAATCTTGTCGGGACTGACCTCACCAAGCGCTACTTTCAAGGCCCTGTAGCTGCCTTCGCCCGTGCGCGATGGCCCGCTGATATGGTTGGCGTCGTTGCGGATGGCGCCACGACAAGCCACCCAATCGTTTTCGGTTACTTTGTCTTTTCTGGTGTAAATGATGGTTGCGGCGGCATCGCCAAGGTTGAGACCTGTGCGGTTGGCATCGAAAGGCCTGCAGGGGTCGACCGACAAGGCCTTGAACGACTGGAAGCCCGACACGATAAAAGCGGACTGCACATCGGCACCCACCGTCACGACATAGTCGAAACGACCGCTTTCCAATTCGCGCATGGCTTGGATTTGGGCACAAACACCAGATATGCAAGCGTTTGACACCACAATCGCTGTATTGGGATTATGGAAAAAGTCGGTCATCTGCTTGGCGGCATAACCCAAAAGGACGCGCTCTTTTGGGAAGCCGGTTTCGTTTTTGTCCAAGAGGAACACGTTGCCTTTCGTGGTGGAAAGGATGAACAACACCCTATCGGAAGCCGCATCGATTTTGGCTTCGGCGATGGCCCTCGAAGCCGAGAGGATGATCATCTTCTCGAAGAATGTGTATTTCGCACCGTTAGCGAGGGGAGCGAAGGCTTCTTCTACCTTTTCCCTATCCATCAGCGAGGCTGTGAAAGGCTCGGGCAGACGCCAAAGACCTTCGTAGCGTTTCAGCATGGAACGCCCTTCCTTTACCGCCGCATAGTTCTCGGCAGTGGTCATGCCCAAAGGCGAGATGATATTATGCGCCGCTCTGACAATCATACGTTTACCTCCCATTTTTGTTTCCATTTCTCATAGAAATCGGGGTTATTGAGCACCAGCTGATGCGAGTACCTGTCCATGAAAACCTGCACGGTATGACCGGTGACGAAGACTTCTTTCGTTATTGCATCGCGGATTTCATAGTCAAAGATGAGTTTGGCCGCCTCTGTGGGACGATAAACAATTTCTATCTCTGGCTTCATCCCATAGACCATGGGGCGTTTGTATTTGACAGTCAAATCGACGATGGGTTCCAAGAAACCCTTGTCATACATCATCAGGTATTCCAGGCCGTATTTCGCGCCAAAGGCCTCGCGGGCATCTTCGAAATACTTGACATAATGACCGTGCCACACCACCCCCATCGAGTCCACCTCGCTGAAGCGGATTTCAAAGGGTTTGGTTACCGATAATATGTTGTTCCTTTCTGTCATTTTCACGCTTGTATCTCTTTATCCATCAAGGCGATTTTCATGTTGGATTGCGCCAGTATTTCGTCGCCGCACTTAACAACCGCTTTCACCAAGGTGATGTTGAACATCTCCTCTAACACATCGATGGTGGTCAAAATCTGTTCGCCAACCCGAGGCATACGGAAAACTTCAAAGTTACTGACGGCTCCTATGACGCCAAGTTTCACGCTATCATTAAGATAACCGATTCGTGCGGCACAAGTTTGGGCGATGTTTTCCACCAGACCTTCAGCCGAAAGATGGTTTTCTACGATGAAGACATTCTCTTCACGCACTTTCAACAGGGTTGTAGTGATAGTCTCGTCGCACGACAACAAACGGTCGATCATCACAAAGGGAGGCCTTTGTGGTAACAGTTCCATCACCGAAACACTCTCTATCGTTTTCATTGCTTCCAAAAGTCAAAATAGTTGAACCACTGCGTGGGATAACGGCGTACGATGGCCTCCAATTGTTCGGCATACCTTTGTGCCAATTGGCTCATCTGTTCACGCTTACTCAAACTCTTATCATGGTGAAGCTCACGGAGATAGATACGATAATTCCGCAATCCCTCCTTCATCGCAAACACAGATATCACATCCACATCCTTTTGCACCGCCATCGCGAAAGCCCCCAAGGGGAAACGCGCCGTTTGGCCGAAAAACTGACATTCAGTCGACTTCTGCGAGCCAAAGATACGGTCGGCGGGCATACTCACAATCTCACCGTCGTCCAAAGCCGTGTTCAGCAAAAACAAATGCGAGAGGTCGTCCCTCACTGGCACCATCCTGACATTGTTTTGCGACCATATCCGTTGACGGTTTTCCATCACCGTTTCCGTCTCTCCGCCAAACACCAAAGCATTGTATCTCTTGTGCTTAGGCTTCAATGAATAGCCGACCATTTCGTAGCAGCCCACATGACTACTCACCATGACGAAGCCCTTTTCGTGGGTCTCCTTCTCATCGAACACATGCTGTTCGTCCGACACAAAATGGTATTCCTTGCCAGCATACGCCCCGAAACGGTCCAAGATGACTTGCCCGAAACGGAAATGGTTGGCATATACCTTACAAAACGACTTCAACGGACCGTAACCCATCCTTTCGCGGAAGAAGCGATACATGGCTTGATAGCCTTTTCTGCTAAAAAGCATATAGAAAGGCACCACCAAAGCCATCACGCCATAGAGCAACCACAAGGGTAGCACACGAAACATCGCAATAAGCGAGCGTTGCATCCAAGGCTGTCCGTCGGTCTTCCCCGACCATGCGTTATGTTGTAAGGTATCGGCCATCCGAGACTTAGGCTATCTTTTTCTCAATGTAATCGCAGAAGTCGTTGAAAGTCTTCACTTTGGCCATGTCTTCGGTCTTGATTTTGAAACCGAATTTCTTCTCGACGATGACCACGATGTCGACAAAATCGAGACTGTCGATGCCGATGTCTTCCTTCAGACGTGCCTCTGGCTGGATTTTTTCTTCGTCAATCTCAAGGTCCTCGATGAGGAACTCACGGACTTTTTCTTCTATTTCTTGTCTGTTCATATCTTGGAATTTAAAGATTCAAAAATTCAAAATTTAAAATTCATAATTCTGCATTCATAATTCTGCATTCATAATTCTGCATTCATCATTTCTTGCAGACCATAATGCTGTGTCCTTGGCCGAGGTCGTCATGAATCGTCTCCACGACCAATCCGGCTTTTTCGACCAAACGGATCATGTCGTCGCTGTGATACATTTTGCTGTTTCCATTTGCCATCGCGGTAAAGTAAAGGCTTGTCATCGTGAGGCAGAACGCCGCTGTTTCGAAGCGCTGGCGGTCCCACAGGGTCTCCATGATATACAGGCGGCTATTGCCATCCATGATCTTGGCGGCGCGGCTTAAAATACTCACTATCTCATCCTCACCAAAACAATCCAAGAACTGGCTCATCCAGATGATGTCGTAATGCTTATCGGTCGGAAAACTTTTCGAAGCATCCAACAGATTCATGGCATAACCATCGATGCGTTCGGCGCCCGGCTTGCCTGCAGTGGCTTGTCGCATCATCTCAAGCTGTTGCGGCAAGTCGACGATGGTGACTTGTACATCGTTGTCGTAACCCACGCACTGCAAAGCCCAACGGCCTGTGTTACCGCCCACGTCGAGCAAGGTCTTTGGTTTGTTGGCAAACACGATTTCCAAGGCTTGCTGGAATGAGTTATCACTATAGAAATGATCGAAGCCGAACCAGCTTTTCTGCACTTGTGGCGGCAACTCCGAAAGCGCTTCATACAACGTCGGCCATGGCCCGAAATGCTCCAATCCGGCGGGGCGACCTTCTTTAAGACTCTCTTCCAGATGGAACCAACCTTCGTAGTTCACGTCGTGGTTGAATTCGGTATTCACATCGGTGGCGGGGTCGGTGATAAAGCACCAACCCGTCTTGCTCAGTGTGTAACGGTCTGTTTCCGTGTCGATAAGCACCGTGCCGATGCACAAGCTCGCCTCCAGCATCACCTTGGCGGCATAGCCACTGATGTTGGCCTTCTCGGCCACCTCGGCTTCAGTCATGCCGTTGTCGCTGTTGCGCAGCATCTCAAAGATGCCGAACTTCTTCATCAAGCGGCTCACCTGAAACACGATGGGACCCCACGCAATCCATTCGGCCTTGGCCTGCGCCTCACGGGCAGAAAGATGTTCCTTACTATACGCTTCTTTCAGTTTTGGTGTAAGATGCATGTTGATAATAGTTGTTGGTCTATTACTTCAGTTTGGCAATGGCTTGACCCAACTCTCCAAAGGTGTCGTTAAAAGCACGGTCGGTCGTAGGAGCAGAACCACCATCAATCTCATCGATGTTAACGACCAGCAGCGTCTCGCCGCTCTTAACGTCTGTAACGGTAAAGGTGCCCCAAACGCGGATGCAGGGACCGGGAATAAAGCCCATGACATTGATAAATTCGTCTACCTTCGTCACCTTGATAGTAATCTTGTAGGTAGCCTCTTCCTCGTTCTTGACGAATTGCAATTTTTTGTTGCGCTCGCTGAACTCCTCGATAAAACCATTATAGGCTATGGTTGCCTTTTCGTCAAGATTATTGTATTTCTCGGCCAAAGGCATCTTGTCATCGAAGGTGGCGCCTTCATCATAAATGACCTCCAAAAAGACCGTTCCTTCAGCGTTTTTGAAGAATTTCTTGTCGCCGTTGACGACTTTTAAGGGGTTTGCTGCGAATGTAGCTATGGCAATCATAACTAAGACTGCCGACATAAATAAACGTTTCATGGTGTTAGATTTTAATTGTTTGACTTTAATTTATAAGGTTTTTATCACTAATGCAGAGTTGGTCCCTCCAAATCCAAAGGAGTTGGAAAGGATGGTTTTCAGGACTTTGGTCGTTGTTGTGTTGACGATATTGAGGCCTTCCGAATACTCATCAGGATGCTCAAAGTTGATGTTGGGCGCGATGAAACCGCCTTGCATCATCAGGATGCAATAGACGATCTCGCTGGCACCGGCCATCCAGCACTCGTGACCCGTCATCGACTTGGTTGAGGAGATGGGGGTCTGAGTCGGGCCAAAGAGGCGCTTCAGCGCCAAAGCCTCAAACATGTCGCCTTGCGGCGTGGAGGTGGCGTGAGCGTTCACATAGTCGATGTCTTCGGCCTTCACGCCTGCTTCGTTCATGGCACGGGTCATGGCACGATGGCAACCTTCTTCGCTGGGCTGCGAGATATGACTCTCGCCGTTGGAAGAGAAGCCATAGCCACACACCTCAGCCAAAATTGTAGCGCCTCGCGCTACAGCATGGTCATAGTCCTCAAGCACCAAGGCCGCCGCACCGCCGCTGGGCACAAGGCCGTCGCGGTCGCGGTCGAAAGGACGGGAAGCCTTGGTCGGGTCGTCAACACGTGTCGAGAAAGCGCTGATGCCGTCGAAGCTGCCCATGGAGAGGTAGTTGGTCTCCTGGGCACCGCCACAAAGCACCACGTCCTGCAAGCCGTTGCGGATGAGCAGCGCACCCAAGCCGATGGAATGGGAGCCGCTGGCGCAGGCCGCGCTGATGGTCATGTTGATGCCTTTCAGGTGGAAGATGGTGGAAAGGTTCATCGTCACCGTCGAGTTCATCGACTGGAAGATGGCGGCCGAGCCCACCAAAGTGGTGTCTTTTTTCTCCAAGATGGTCTCATGCGAATCGATGACGGCCTTGGCCGACGAGTCGTTGCCAAACAGCACGCCGACTTCATTCGCCAGCAGATAAGCATCGTCGATACCCGCTTGCTCGAAGGCCTCGCAGGTGGCCATATAGGCGTATTCGCCTTCCTCAGCGAGGTACATACGGAGCTTACGGTCGAGTTTGCCCTTCAGTTGAGGCTTTTCGACGATACCCGTCAATGGAGAACGATAACCGTATTCTGTGCGCTCCGGTTGGATGCCGATGCCAGAACGGCCTTCGCGCAATGAGGCAGCAACCTCTTCCTTGTTTTTTCCAAGGCAGGACCAAATGCCCATGCCTGTGATGACGACTCTTCTCATGTATATAACCCTCCGTTGATTGAAATGACTTGTCCTGTGATATATGCTGCATCATCGGATGCCAAGAAACTAGTCAAGGCGGCCACTTCCTCGGGCTTGCCGAAGCGTCCCAACGGGATGAGCTTCTTCAGCTCGGCCTCATCGAGTTCCTTGGTCATGTCGGTGGCGATGAAGCCTGGGGCTATGGCGTTGACCGTCACCTTACGGGCCGCCACTTCCTGCGCCAAAGCCTTGGTGGCGCCGATGAGGGCGGCCTTGGCAGCGGAATAGTTGGTTTGTCCGGGCAGACCCTTCAGACCCGAAAGCGAAGCCATGTTGATGATACGACCATTGCGGTGCGTCATCATGTCCTTCAACAGGCGACGTGTGATGTAGAAAAATCCGTTCAGCGTGGTGTCGAGCACCTTACTCCACTGCTCTTCCTGCATGAAAATCATAAGGTTGTCTTGACGGATGCCCGCATTGTTGACCAACACAGAGATATAATCGTCGGGATGACTGGCCGACCACGATTCCAAGGCCTTGTCGATGGCTTGGGCATCAGATACGTCGAAAGGCAACAGCTCGCCTGTGCCACCCGCTTCTTGCACTTGTCGCAAAGTGTCTTCGGCGGCTTCTTTGTTCGACTGATAGTTGATGATGACGGACAAACCATCTTTGGCCAGACGCAAGGCGATGGCTTTACCTAAGCCTCGTGAGGCACCGGTGATGAGTGCGTATTTCATTATTTCAATTTCAGAGGATTGGTTTTCAGATAATTCTCAACCGCAGCGATTTCCTTGTAGAACGGCGTGTCTTCGATGAAGAGCGGGATGATCTCGCGCACCTTGTCGTACATCTTGCGTGAGGTGGGCGCCAACTTGTCGGCAATCTTCAGGCAGTCGGTGGCCTGCGCCAAGGCGATGTATTGGATGGCCATTACCTGGAAGCAGTTCTCTACCACCTGCTTGCAGAGCAAGGCGCTGTTGGTGCCCATGCTGACGATGTCCTGGTTGTCGTTGTTGTTGGGGATGCTATGCACATAGTTGGGCATGGCCAAGGTCTGGCATTCGGCCGTTGTCGAGGTGGCCGTGAACTGGCAAGCTTGCATGCCGTAGTTCAATCCCAATGTTCCGAGGTTGAGGAAAGGCGGCAAGATGCCGTTGATGCGGTCGTGGAAGAGGTAGTTCAGCTGGCGTTCTGCCGTCATGCAAAGGCGCACTAAGGCGATTTTCACCTTGTCTTCCTCCAATGAGATGTAATCGCCGTGGAAGTTGCCACCGTGATACACATATTCCGTCTCGGGGTCGACGATGGGGTTGTCGCAAGCCGAGTTGAGTTCGTCTTCAAGGATCTGACGGGTATATTTCAATGTGTCGGCGATGGGGCCAAGGATTTGTGGCGTGCAGCGCAACGAATAGTAAGCCTGCACTTTATGTTCAAACACCTTCACGTCGGAATGGCCGTAGTCATATAGCTCGTGGGCGCGTTTCTTCAGGCATTGCGAACCTGCGGAAAGTTCACGCAGACGACGGGCAATCTCTTGCTGACCTTCATGGCGGCGGCATTTGTTCTCGCCTTCCGACATATAGTCGTCAAACGAAGAGGCGATTTCGTTCATCCAAACGGCGGCCAAGGTAGCCCAGTCGAGCAAAGTCTCGGCGTGGAACTGGTTGACGACGCTGATACCCGTCATCACAGAGGTGCCGTTGGTGATGGAAAGACCCTCGCGGATGTATATTTTCAGCGGCTTCAAGCCCAACTGTCGCATCACTTCGCCGGCGTTGCGCCATTCCCCTTTGTAGTGCACCTCGCCTTCGCCGATGAGACAGAGGGCGATATGGGCCAATTGCACCAAGTCGCCACTGGCACCCACGCTGCCGTGCATGGGGATGAAGGGATAAATCTCGTTATTGATAAACTCCACCAACAGATTGGCCACATCGGTATGCACGCCGGAGCGGCATTGCAACACCGTTCCCAAGCGGGCTATCATGGCCGACTTCACATAGATGTCGTCCAAAGGCTCGCCGGCACCTGTAGAGTGGCTACGGATGATATTATATTGTAAATCAGTTAGAAACTTATCGTCAACGCGCCATTGCGCCATGGGACCAAAACCCGTGTTGATGCCATAGATGACCTTGTCGGAAGAAAACTTTTCCAAAAAACGGTAGCAGGCTTCAACACGATCCATCCATGCCGAAGAAACCTGTATGTTTTCGCCAGAATATAAAACTTTCTCGACCTCTTCAAGTGTGATTCTGTCATTCAGTGTAATCATAGCGATTATTCTCCTTAATGTAATAAAGTGCAAAAATAGGAATTTTATTTCATCTAGGAATCTCCTATGCGTAAAAGAGACCTATATTTTACTAATTGAGAGCTTTATTCTTATAAAGAACACACTTTTGATTTGGCTAATCATTTTTTTCCTATCTTTGACCCCAAAATAGACAACTTTGTTTTATGAATGAAGAAAACAAAAAATGGTTGGTCGTCGTCAACCCGAAAGCCTCAGTCGGTAAATCCGGAAAGGACTGGCCGATGATAAGACAAATCCTTGTCAATGAGGGTATTGAGTTTGACGATGTGCTGACAGAATATCCCCGACATGCTATTGAAATCGTCCGCAACGCCATCGTGGAACAAGGCTATCGCAAGTTCATTTCCGTGGGCGGCGATGGCACCAATAACGAGGTCATCAACGGTATTTTCACCCAAGACGTGGTGCCCACCAACGAAATCACCATGGCCACCATGCCCGTCGGCACGGGCAACGACTGGCGCCGTAACTTCGATATTCCCATGGAATACGACGAGGTGGCCAAAATCATCAAGGCGGGACACGTCTTTGTGCACGACATCGGCAAACTGACTTATTACAACGATGGTGACACACAAATCCGCTATTTCCTCAACGCCGCCGGCACAGGCTTGGACGAAATGGTGTGCCATTCCACCAACTTGATGAAAAAACAAGGCAAAGGTGGCACCATCCGTTATTTGATTAGCTTGGTCAAATGCATATTGACATACAAAATAACCCATATCCAAATCGAGATTGACGGCAAGCAAGTATTCGACGACGGCATTTTGAGCGTCTCGGTCGGCAACTGTCGCTTCAACGGCGGCGGCATGATGACCATGCCCAAAGCCGTTCCCGATGATGGTTTGCTGGACGTGACTGTTATCAAAAAAGTCTCCATCTTCAAGTTTGCAGCCAACGTGAAAAACCTTTACGACGGGACTTTCATTAACAAAATCAACGAGGTGCTGACTTTCCGCGGAAAACACATTAGAATAACATCCATTCCGCCACATTCATTGATGGTGGAAACAGAAGGCGAAAACCTCAACAACTCTCCTTTCGATTTCGAGATTCTGCCTAAGGCCATCAACATGGTCATCCCAAAGGAACCTGTCAAAAAAGAAAAGAAAAAGAAGAAACGCTTCAAGAAATGAACAACTAAACAATTAAACATACATCATCATGACAAACATCGATCAAGTCAACTTTGAAAACAAGCGCGTGGTCATCCGCGTCGATTTCAACGTCCCGCTGGACGACAACTTCAACATCACCGACGACACCCGCATGCGTGCCGCCTTGCCGACCATCAACAAGGTTTTGAACGACAAAGGCATGGTCGTGCTGATGTCGCACCTCGGTCGCCCGAAGAAAAACCCCGACCCGAAGTTTTCCATCAAGCCGATTATCAAGCACTTGGAAGAATTGCTGGGCCGTCCGGTGCAATTCGCTGAAGACTGCATGAAAGCCGCCGACCAGGTGGCTGCCATGAAGCCTGGAGAGGTGCTCGTGCTCGAGAACCTCCGTTTCTATGCCGAAGAGGAAGGCAAGCCGCGTGGCATCGAGAAAGGCGAGGAAGGCTACGACGATGCCAAGAAAGCCGTTAAAGCTTCGCAGAAAGAGTTCACCAAGACCCTCGCTGGCTATGGCGAATACTACATCAACGACGCCTTCGGCACCGCCCACCGCGCCCACGCCTCCACCGCACTGATTGCCGACTACTTCGACGCCGACCATAAGATGTTCGGCTACCTCATGGGCAAGGAAGTGGCCGCCGTCAACAAAGTGATGAACGAGATACAACATCCCTTCACCGCCATCATGGGTGGCTCAAAGGTCTCCACGAAGATCGAAATCATCGAGAACCTGCTCACCAAGGTCGACAACCTCATCCTCTGCGGTGGCATGACCTACACCTTCAAGCGCGCCTTGGGCGGCAAGATCGGCAACTCCATCTGCGAAGAGGACAAACTTGACCTCGCCCTCGACATCCTGGCCAAAGCCAAGGAAAAAGGCGTCAACCTCGTGCTTGCCGAAGACTGCGTGGTGGGCAACAAGTTCGCCGACGACGCCGACACCCAAGTCGTCGACCCGATGAACATCCCCGACGGCTGGGAAGGCATGGACATCGGTCCCAAGACCCGCGAACTGTTTGCCAACGTCATCAAAGGCTCGAAGACCATCCTCTGGAACGGCCCCTGCGGCGTGTTTGAGTTTGACACCTTCGCGGTGGGTTCAAAGGCCATCGCCGAAGCCATCGCAGCAGCCACCAAGGACGGCGCCTTCTCGCTCATCGGCGGCGGCGACTCCGTGGCTTGCATCAACAAGTTCGGCCTGGCCGACCAAGTGAGCTACGTCTCCACTGGTGGCGGCGCTCTGCTCGAAGCCATCGAAGGCAAGGAGCTGCCCGGCATCGCAGCCATCAAGAAGTGATGATTATCCCAACAGGGTAAAAAACACCTTTGTTTAAACTATTAGTCCTATCTGATTTTACATCAGGTAGGACTTTTAGTTTTTCTCACGAAACTCAGTGGGATAAAGACCCGTTTCGCGGTGGAAATAACGGCTGAAAACGGCCTGGTCGTCAAAACCCAGCATGTTGGCGACGGCCTGCACGGTAAGGTCGCGACGCATGTTCAACAACATCTTGGCCTCAGCGATAATCCTCGAATGGATCCACCAAGCTGCCGTATGTCCTGTCTCGTTTTTGATGACCGTGCTGAAGTGTTTTGGCGACAAGCAAGCCTTTTCGGCATAAAAACCCACATCACGGTGAGAGCGATAGTGCTGCGACAAATCGTTGTGGAATTGCGTACTGACCCTTTTAAAGGCGGGTTCCTCATGCAACCTAATCTTGCGGTAGTAACCCAACAACCGCATCAGAAACTCCAGCTGGATGGTGAGCATCAGACGTTGATCTGGTATGTCGATACTCGACGTTTCCTTCATCACTTCCACCAAATTCATGATGATTCCATATTCTTTCTTATTCAGCTCCACCCAAGGGTGAGGCTCGTAACGGTAACGCATCTGGTTGATGATACGTAGCAGCGGGTCGTTGAGCAACGAGGCATCCACAACTATCAAAGTGGAGAGATAATCGTCGGTTTTACTTACCGTCCTTAAAGTGTGGTTGGGAAAGATGACGGCCACGGTCTGCTTAGCCGAGAAATCAGGCATGTCGTCGTATCTTATTTCCATACGACCCCGATGACCGATGGCGATGACATAATCGGGCGAAGTGAAAGGCTCGTCGCCCAAAGGCAAATCTCTTACGTCTTCAAAGATAACAATACCTTTCTCCTTGATCCGTTGCATATCACGAAGCATCGGATGCTGATATTTTTCTTTCGCTTTCATATGGCAAAAATACTGATTTGTTTGACTTTTTAATACCTATCGGAATTTTTGCCAAACAAAACAACCAAAGTGTTATCTACTGGAAGAGAATAATCCGAGACTTTTGCAACCTGATTTTCAAGACCAAAAACTAATATCATCGCCACAAAGTTTTGCCTTTTGTGGCGGTTTTTTTGTTCGAATTTCCCGAAAAATATGTATCTTTGTAGAATGTTTTTCTAAAGTTTTAAATGATGAAAAAAATAACTTTGTTTTTAGCCTTATTTCTTGCCATCATCCCCATGCTGAACGCTCAATGGGTGAGTCCAGGCAACGGCACAACCTACACTTTTCCCGACCTCGTTGAAGTTACTGACGGTACCGTCACCAATGGCCTTGACGGCTTCCTCATCAATGCCGACTTGACGATTTCGGAAAACGACATTTTGAAAATCGACAACCAAGTGTCGAGAATCGATGCTGCCGAAGTGCTCATCACGATACATGGCTCCATGGTTTGTTCGAATGCCAACCGTGTCAGGATTTATGGCCTCAACGAGACGCAGCATTTCAGCATGCGTTTCGAGAATGCCACGAATTGTAACCTCAAAAACATGTATTTATCCGATGGTGCGGGCATCAAAGTCATCGAGTCGGAGGTGACTTTCGACGACGTGAAGTTCGTGTATTTCAATAGAGGCTATTGCAGCGGTGTTCTTGACATTTTCAATTGCGACCCCGTCATCAACAACTGCCTGTTTATGATGAACGAAGGCTCGGCCATCGTCTCGCCTGCCAACGGACAGAGTTCCCCGCAGATTCTGAATTGCTCCTTCGACGCCAATGCCGACGTCAACGGGGCCAACAGTCCTCAAATCAACCTGGGTCCAGGTGGTGAAGACACCATCCGCATCGTAGGAAACGAAATCGACGACCAATGGGCATCGTGGCATGTGGGCGGCATTTCTGTTGCCGACCTTATGGACACAGGGACGACCAAAGTCTTGGTTAAAGATAACATTGTGTCGAAAGGCCGCTATGGCTACAACCAACAAGGCATGACCATTTCTTCCGTCATTGAAGGCAACCAATTCATCGATAACCTTTATGAAGAGAATCCCATGAACGGCGGCAGCGGCATCAGCATCTACGGCATGAACGAAAACAACAAGGCCGTTTTGCGCAACAATACCATCACGGGTAACCTTTGGGGTATCACCGTCATCAACGCCGCCGATGTCGACCTCGGCACCGAAGACGACTGGGGTAACAACGAGATCCACGACAACGGCAACAGTGGCGTGGTGTATGACCTTTACAACAACACCGCTTATGACATTATGGCGGTCGGAAACGACTGGGGAACGACGAATGAACAGGAAGTGGAAGACCATATCTTCCATCAAAACGACAACCCAGAATTAGGTTTGGTGACCTTTATTCCTTTCGTCGGCTATGATGCCGTTGAGGAACAAAATACCGCATCATTCGAAGTGTGGCCCAATCCCGCCCAAGGTCGTTTCATGGTGGAAGGCAAAGGCATGATGACCATCACGAATGTCGTTGGACAGATCCTTCTCAACCGTGAAATCGACGGCAAAGAAAGCATTGCATTGCCGCAAGGTCTTTATTTTGTGAATATAGGCGATACTACACGAAAGGTAATTGTTGAATAAGAACAATTTTCCTATTTTTGTGCCAAAATTATTGCACCATGTCGAAAACCATTGTCAATATAATAGACAAAAGTAACCCACTGCCGGCTTATCTTTTCACTAAAGAATACTACGAAGACGGCGACGAACTGCTGTTTATCTCCACCGAAGAGGAAGCCGACTGCATACAACGTCTCGCCCAACAATTGCAAGTTGAGGAGACCTTTGTGAAAAGCATCATCGTCAAAAGGCATGAGGACAAGATGCTGTATGAATACATCTGTCGCACCATCAAAAACAAGTTGCAGCCGGAGACACAGTATTACCTCAACTTGGCGGGCGGTAACCGTTACATGACCCTGTCGGTGCAGCATGTCTTCGAAGAGTTCAACACCTTGTTTTTCTACACTCAAACGCGTGAAAACCTGATTGTCAAGACCATCTTCGACCATAGCATTTATGACGACGACGATGAGGTGTTCCCCATCAAGCACCGCATGAACCTAAAGGAGTATTTTGGCCTCTACGGGCTTCAAAGCGACGTGGACGAACCTCGCAAGCAAGTGAAGGAAACTGCTTTTTCGCAGCATCTTTTCACCATGTTTTCACAAAACATGTTCGGCCAGGGCGACTACCAAGTGATGGAAATTCTCCGCGAAAAATACCGCAACTGGAAGTTCCTCATCATCTCGGAAGTCGAAAACCCGCATAAGGAATACATGGCACCCATACCCAACCTAAGTAAGTTCTTGCGTTACATCGGCTTCGAACCCGAAAGACCAGGTTCGCTGCAAAGCTATGAGATAGAATATCTTACTGGAGGTTGGTTTGAGGAGTATGTCTATGCCTTGATCAAAAACGTGCTCCAACCCGACGATATCGCCATGGGCGTGCATATCTCCAACGGCATCATCAAACACAACAACGAATTGGATGTGTGCTTCATGAAGGCCAACAAACTGTTCGTCATCGAGTGCAAGACTGGCGTGACCAGCGAGAGCCTCTACAATGAAATCGTCTACAAGGTCTGCGCCTTGAAGGAAGTGCTACTCGGCACCAGCAATTCCTATATCTTCTCACTGAAGAAAGACCATAAAGGCTTGTGGAAAAAGACGGCAAGATATATGGGTATTACCTTCTGCGACTGGCTTAACCTCACCAAGCCCGAGATGTTGAAAGACATCCTTAGGTCAATGGACAAGATTGCCAAGGAAAACTGACGATTCCTTGTTGACTTCCATCCTCGATTCCAAGCCCAAAAACAACGGTCTGTTGTCGTCAAAATGTCCGGCTGGGAAACCGAAACACACCGGATAATCCTGTTCGGCCACGGCCTCGGCTATGACCTGTTCCGCCGTCATCCCAAAAGGATTTGGGTTGTCGTGGATTTGCGTTAATCCACCAACAATGAGTCCTTTCAGATGATCCAGCTTTCCAGCCCGTTTCAAGGCATGCATCATCCTGTCGATGTGATAGATATACTCATCCACCTCTTCGATGAAAAGGATTTTTCCCTCTAAATCAGGGAAGGTGTCGGAACCCATCATGCCGTATAAAACCGACAGGTTGCCACCCACGATTTCGCCTTGCATCACCCCAGGTCGATTCAAAGGATGCGACGAAAATTCGTATTTCAAAGGCTTGCCTAAAAGTGCGTCAAACAAGGCATGTTTGGCCTCCGGAGTCTTGTTTTCGAAATAGAAAGGCATGGCAGCATGTAGACTGGGAACGCCCAAGCGACTGAGTTTGCCATGAAGCACCGTTCCGTCACTGAAACCAACAATCCACTTGGGATGTTGCAAAAACTTGGTGAAGTCCAACTTGTCGATGATGCGGATGCTGCCATAGCCGCCACGTGCTAGCCAGATGGCTTCAATATCCTCATTATCAAGATATCCTTGGAACACAGCGGCGCGAAAATCATCATCACCGGCAAAGATATAATGTTGCGCAAAGAGTCTGTTGTCATAAACGGGGACAAAGCCTCTTTCTTTCAGCCAGTTGATGGCGAACTGCATCTCTTCTAGCGTCACCATCCGCGCTGGTGCAGCGATCGCTATTTTTGATCCTTGATGTAAATAAGGTATCTGCTTCATTCTCTGATGATTTCATCCTCATCCAAAGCCTCACCGTCATACTTCACTTCCTTGCCCTGGTCGTAGGTAATGGTGAAATACAACTCACCTGTGTCGAGATATTTCTTCCAGTCGCCGTGTTTCACGCCTGCGGCATAGCTTTGGATTTCACGGATCTTACCGTTTTGATAGTAGAAATAATGCTCTCCATCGGGATAGCCCGCATTGAAAGTGCCTTTGAACGCCATCTTGTTGTTGTCATAATACGACACCCACTCCCCCACTTGCTTGTCGTTGCGGTACTCGCCTTGCGTGCGCGTATCCCCGATTTGCTCGGTCCATTTGCCGTTTTTCATGCCGTCGAAATAGGTGCCTGTGACGATGGTGTTTCCCTTGGAGTCGTATTCCACGTAAGGCCCGTTCACTTGACCTTTGAAGAACTGTTCCTCAATCTGTTTTTGCCCGTTGTCGTAGTACCACGTCCAGGGACCATCAGGCTGACCCTCAGTGTAGTTACCTATCTCTTGCACCTTTCCGTCTTGATAGTAGAACTTCCATTCTCCTGAACGCTGTCCATCCACGAAGACACCCTCGGCACGCAAGCTGTTGTCGGGATAGAACTCCTTAAACAAGCCACGACGCTTGCCGTCGGTGTCAATGATGCCTTGTCCCACCAAAACGTCTTTTTTATAGGTCTGTGAATTAATCACATTGCCGTTTTCGTCAAACTCACGCCAAACGCCTTCTTTCTTGCCATCACGGAACGAAGCCTCACGTTTTACCTTACCGTTGGGATAGTATTCATGCTGCACGACGAGCGGCTTCATCTCACTCTCCAACACCTGTTCCACGTCGTTCACAAACTTGGTAATCTTCTTTAAATTACCTTTCTCGTCATACTCTTTGTAGAAGCCATCACGCAAGCCATGACGATAATAACACTCGGTTTTTACGCTCCAGTCGTCGAAAAACGTCTTCCAATAGCCGTGTTTCTTACCCTCACGGTCAAAACGATTCAAAGCCTCTCGGGTCATCACAAAGCCCTTGCGATAGTTGACAATCTCTCGTAAAAGACCGGTAGTATCGAAAACGGGTGAAATACCTTCTTCCAAACCGTTGACAAAGTTCATGGTCTGGAGCACATGCCCTTTCTTATCTGTCCGTTTCCCTTCGCCTTGTCTCACGTCATTGACGAAAGGCTCCATTATCACTTCCGTTTCACTATAAGTGAAACGAGGCCCGTTCTTCAAATCCCTCTTATAGTTGACAATCAGACTCGTGTCGCCGTTCTCGTTCAAAAACATCCAAGTGCTGTCCAAAAGGAAGTCTGTGCGCTTGCCTATGGACTTCAGCTGACCGCTCTCATAGTAGGTCTTCCAAAGCCCGTCAGGTCGACCGTTGCACAACGTTCCCTCGCTCGCAATCTGACCACTGGGATAGGTAAAGGTCTTGTATTCAGTTTGGGAGAAAGCTTCACTGCTGAACAACAAACCTATGAAAACCAAAGATATAACACTAAAAACTCGCTTCATTGTCTTTCAAAATTCGGGTCAAAATTAGACAAATTAATCGGAATACAGACAGCCTTTTTTCAATTCGCAAAAATCACCTCGAAGTTATCAACACGTCAAAATATCAAAATCATATTTTTTAATTTTAAATGATTAATTTTAAAAAGAATGTTACGGATGATAATAGGCTTGTGAATTGGTTGAAAAAAAAACAATAAAGTTCTTGCATTAATGGTTTCCAATTTGAGAAGACCATTTTGAAAAAATTCAAGAGACTATTTTTCAGCCCGATTTCTCCTTTTTCGCTTATCCGACGAAAAACGAAAAAATGGATAAAATGAGGTTATTTTTTTCGAAAATTTGTTCATTTACCCCCTATTTTTCGGTTCAGATCTGTTGATTAAAAACACGCTGTTTTTTATACACCTCAATGAAAAAGTTATCAACAGAAACGTTGTTGATAACTCACAATATATTGATTATCATTTAGTTATTAAAAAATAGTGAAACATTATCAATGGGTAAGTGGTTCAGAAATAGTGTGTTCTAAAGATGGTGAACAACGAAAATGCGTAATTTTGCGACGTCTTTTATCAACATCTGAAAAAATGGAACGCATCATACCCATAGCGAGCGATCATGGCGGCTTCGAGATGAAGCAGTTTTTAATTGAAAAACTGACCGAAGCCGGTTTTACCGTTGACGATTTTGGCACCTATAGCAATGAGAGTGTCGACTATCCCGATTTCATCCATCCTTTGGCTTCGGCTATCGCAGTCGGCCAATATCCCTTGGGTATCATCCTTTGTGGTAGCGGTAATGGTGCCCAGATGACGGCTAACCATCATCATAACGTGAGGGCTGCTCTGTGTTGGAATGTGGAACTGGCCAAATTGGCGCGTCAGCACAACGATGCCAACATCCTTGCCTTGCCGGGTCGTTTCATACCTAACGAACTGGCTTGGGAGATGGTGCAGGCCTTCCTGAGTACCGATTTCGAAGGCGGTCGTCATACGAGAAGGGTGGAAAAGATAGAATCTTATGAATTATGATGATGAGCGAACCTAAGACCATATTCAAGCAAGGCTGTGAGGTGGCTTTCGATGAGGAACACTGGCAGAAAATCAACTACAGCACGGGGTGCCATGAGCAAAATTTTGCCAAAGGCAAGGTGAATTACCGTAACCTCGACCTCGAAAAGCAGCGTGCCTACACCTTGCGTAACAAGTCGCTGCTGAATTTGGAGAAGCTCTTGGTCGACTTTGAGACGCATTTCACCGATAATGGCGGCAAGGTGCTCTGGGCCCGCAACGCCGACGATGCCTTGACGATGATTTTCGACCTCATCCGCAAGGAGAAAGCCAATGCCATCACGCGTTCCAATTCCACCGTGCTTGACGAAATCGAGTTGAATGGCTTTCTGGAGCGTAACAACATCCGTGTGGTGGAGACCGAAGTCGGACGTTTCATCTTGCATCTGGCCAAGCAAAAGTCATATCACCCGTTGTCGCCTTCCATCCATCTCTCCAAGGAGGAAAACAATGCCATCCTTACAGAGAACTTCAAGTTGAAGTCTGACAGTTCCATCAAACAGATGGTCAACTTTGTGCGGCATGAGGTGGCTGTCGAAAGCCAGGAGGTCAAAATCTGCATCACGGGTGCCAACTTCCTGATTTCGGAAGCGGGTGGCGTGGTGCTCACCGAAAACGAAGGCAACATCTTGAAATCCACATCGACGGCTAAAGTCCACATCGTGGTGGCTGGCATCGACAAGATGATTCCTACGGTCGACGACCTTGGCGTGTTGCTGCCTTTGCTTTCGCTCCATTCCAACGGACAAAGCATGGCTGCCTGCAATAGCATTACCTTTGGTCCGGCCAAACACGACAACGGTCCCGAGCAGGTGTATGTGATCTTGCTTGACAACAACCGCTCTTCGTTGCTTTCGCACGAAAAACAACGTCAGGTGATGTCGTGCATCCAATGCGGGGCTTGCGTGAGTGTGTGTCCCATCTATAAAAACATCGGTGGCTATTCCTATGGCACCAAGCACATCGGTCCGGTGGGCACAGTGATGACGCCCTTGATGGAAGGCTTGGAGGAGTACAACCACCTCAATGCGGCCTGTTCGCTCTGCGGTCGATGTGTCGAAATTTGTCCCGTGAAGATTCCGTTGGACGACCTCATCATCGAAAACCGCCATTTGGCCATCACGGAAAAGACGGGCAATTCGCGGTACGATACCTTGCTGAAGACCATGATATGGCACTGCAAGTCGCGCAAGAAGATGGATGGTCCGCTGTTTTTTAAAAAGATGGAGATGAAACGTTTGTTGGCACCGCTTTGGGGCGATAACAGACCTATGCCCGAGTTTGCCTCCAAGTCGTTCAGCCAGCAGTGGAGAGAACGCAATCTATAGTTTTTTTGAAGGAATGTCATACCGAGTCCTTCCGCCCATAGATACACTCCCTCCTTCGTCGGTCGGTATGACATGGGCGGAAGGGCGAGCGTATCTATTCTTTCAAAAACTTATAGTACTCGTTTACCAGGCTTCGATACCCTAACGCCTTCAGTTGCTCATAATCAACCTTGTAGTTGGCCTTATTGTGTTTTCCCGTGCTTAAAAACCTGATGTTTTGCTGCAGGTAATGGTCGATTTCCTTCAGTCCGTCCGTTTGGGTGATGACGGGGAAAAACCACCGTGACCAGGTCAAAGTCTCCGGGTCGTCGCTTTCGAAGAACTTGCGGTTGAAATAGTTGATGAGCGCTTTCATCGCCTTTTCGGGTTCGATGTGCTTCTTATGGCTCCAGCGCAATAATGACCTGGCTTGGCGCGAAATCTTGCCTTTCATCTTCTTTTTCGTTGCCTCCGAGATGTCGACGTCGTGACCGTGACACTTGAACCCTAAGAACTCGTAAGCCTCATCGGGCGAATAGATCTTCTCCTTGTCGGGGTTGACTTCCAGATGAGCCTGTGCCAAAAAGTTGCACATCTGATTTTTGTATTCTTGAAGGGTCTCATAATCAGGGGCGAACATGATGATGTCGTCGGAATAGCGGGCATAGACGACACCTTTATTATAATAATAGCGGTCGACTTCCTTCAGATAGACATCGGCGAGGAAAGGTGCTGTGGGTGTGCCAGCCATCACGCCGTGGTGTTCTTCGATGACTTGTCCGTTGCTGACGGCGAGGTTGGTGGTCAGCAGCTTTTCGAAAAACGAGTACAACGGCGTGTCGTCGGCCAGCATCTCTTTCAGCATGGGCAGCAGGATGCCGATGTCGATGGAGTTGAAATAGTCGTGGATGTCGAGTTTGTAGGCCCACATCTTCTGTCCTTGGATGGCCTTGTTGATTTTGTGGACGGCATCATGGGCTTTCAGTCCTCGGCGGAAGGCGTAGCAGTTGGGTGCAAACTGGTCGTCGTATTTATAAAGCAGGAAGGCGATGACTTTGAGGACAAGCATCTCTTCGGGGGCAAAGCTATAGACGACGCGTTTCTTGCCCGAGCCCATCTTGTTCACCAGCTTTTTTGTTGGGATGCCGAGTCCTTCGCCTTGAGCGATTTTGGTGGCCAAGGGCAAATAGTCTTCCCGTTCCACGAAGGCATCGGCCTCATCGAACTCATGCCAGCTGAAGCGGCCTTTCATGAGGCGATAGGCAAGAAACTCTTCCCAGGTCTCCTGACGGGTCAGTTGAGAGATGATACTTTCCATGATAAAAAAGAAAAAGGGGAAAGATTTTGAATCGGTAAAATTACCGATCACGAGAGGGTACCTTGTCGGGTTGCCTGCAAAACCGAGAAATGAACGACAAGGCTGCCTCCTTCGGCAGGCG
>CACYHX010000002.1 GCA_902774365.1 uncultured Bacteroidia bacterium
CTATATCATCGCCAAGGAGTTCCATTCGGACATCGTCCGCTCCGAACACCTCATGCTGGCCATCCTGCACGAGAAGAACAACATCATCTCGCAAAACCTGGAGTTTGAAGGCATCAACTACGACAACTTCAAGCAGGAGCTGTTGCGCTTCACCGCCGAGAACACCGACCTTCAAGAATCGGCAACCGAAGAGCAACAAGGTTTTGCCTCCAACCTCTTCAACGACGACGACGAGGAGGATGACCTGATGAACGACATCCGGCCGCAGCAGGAGAAGCCCAAGAAAACCAGCAACATCAAGAGCAAGACGCCCGTGTTGGATAACTTCGGCCGCGACCTTACCAAAGCCGCTGAGGAGAACCGTCTCGACCCCATCGTGGGCCGCGAGCGCGAGCTGGAGCGCATCGCCCAGATCCTCAGCCGCCGTAAGAAGAACAACCCCATCCTCATCGGTGAGCCTGGCGTGGGTAAATCGGCCATCGCCGAAGGCCTGGCCATCCGCATCGTGCAGCACCGCGTGCCTCGTACCTTATTTAATAAGCGCGTCGTCATGCTTGACATTGGCTCCATCGTGGCCGGCACCAAATACCGTGGCCAGTTTGAGGAACGCATCAAGGCCATCCTCAACGAGCTGGAGAACAACCGCGACATCATCCTCTTCGTCGACGAGATCCACACCCTCGTCGGCGCAGGCAACGCCAACGGTTCCTTGGATGCCAGCAATATGTTCAAGCCCGCCTTGGCGCGTGGCGAATTGCAGTGCATCGGCTCCACCACCCTTGACGAATACCGCCAATACATAGAGAAAGACGGTGCCCTGGAGCGCCGCTTCCAGAAGATCCTCGTCGAGCCTACCACGCCTGCCGAGACCATCGAGATTTTGAACAACATCAAATCAAGATACGAAGACCATCACCTGGTCACCTACACGCCCGAGGCCATCGAAGCCTGCGTAAAGCTCACCGACCGTTACCTCAGCGACCGTCACCTGCCCGACAAGGCCATCGACGCCTTGGACGAGGCCGGCGCTCGCGTCCACATCAAGAACATCGACGTGCCGAGTGAGATCACCGAGCTGGAGAAGCGTCTGGAAGAGGTCCGCAAGGACAAGAAAGCCGCCATCGCCGAGCAGAAGTTCGAGGAAGCGGGCATGTACCGCAACGAAGAGGTGAAAATTATGGCACAACTCGAAGACGTCAAGAAGGCTTGGGAAGACAATGCCGTGGCGCATCGTCAACCCGTGACCGAGCAAAACGTCGCCGAGGTCGTCGCCATGATGACCGGCGTGCCGGTGCAACGCATCGCCAAGAACGAAGGCGACCGCCTGATGCACATGGAGACTGAGTTGGCAGGCACCGTCATCGGCCAAGACGAAGCCATCAAGAAGGTGACGCGCGCCATCCGCCGCAACCGCGCCGGGCTGAAAGACCCGAACAAGCCCATCGGCTCGTTCATCTTCCTCGGCCCCACGGGTGTCGGTAAGACCTATCTCGCCAAGGTGCTGGCCAAGTTCCTCTTCGACAGCGAAGACGCCCTCATCCGCATCGACATGAGCGAATACATGGAGAAGTTCGCCGTGTCGCGCCTCGTGGGAGCGCCTCCCGGATATGTGGGCTATGAAGAAGGCGGCCAACTCACCGAGAAAGTACGCCGCAAGCCCTACTCCATCGTCCTCCTTGACGAAATCGAGAAGGCCCATCCCGATGTGTTCAACTTGCTGCTGCAAGTGCTTGACGACGGCCAGCTCACCGACAGCCTCGGTCGCAAGGTCGACTTCAAGAACACCATCATCATCATGACCTCCAACATCGGCTCGCGCCAGCTGAAGGACTTCGGTCAAGGCGTCGGTTTTGGCACGCAGGCCAAGCTCAACGCCAAGAACGAATACTCGCAGAGCGTCATCGACAACGCCTTGAAGCGCACCTTCGCGCCCGAGTTCCTCAACCGCGTCGACGACGTGGTGATGTTCAACGCCTTGGAGGAGCAGGACATCCAGAAGATTATCGGCATCGAAATACGCCAGGTGGTGAAACGCGTCGAAGAGATGGGCTACAAGATCGAAATCACCGAGAAAGCCATGGACTTCCTCGCCGAGAAGGGCTGGGACGAACAGTATGGCGCCCGCCCGCTGAAGCGTGCCGTCCAGAAGTATGTGGAAGACGTGCTGGCCGAGGCCATCATCTCTGCCGAGCTCCACATCGGTGACACCATCAGCATCGACTTGGCCGAAGGCGGCGAAGAGACCGTCGTCAACGTCATCCCGAGCAACAAAAAAGTCCTTGAAGAAGCCAAAGAAGAAGCCCCTGTCGCATGAACTACGACTTCAAGAAACATATCAACAGCAAGATCTTTAAGGTGATCGCCTACGCCAGCGCGGAGTTAGGCTACAAGACTTATGTCATCGGCGGTTATGTGCGCGACATCTTGTTGCGCCGCCCGTCAAACGACATAGACGTGGTCACCGTGGGCAGCGGCATCACCTTGGCAAAAAAGGTCGCCTCCCTCCTGCCCGGCCACAAGGAAGCCAAATACTACGGCGCCTTCGGCACGGCCATGATTCGCTTCGACGGCATGGAGGTGGAGTTTGTGGGGGCAAGAAAAGAGTCTTACGACCGCAATAGCCGCAAGCCCGTGGTGGAAAACGGCACCTTGGAAGACGACATCAGCCGTCGCGACTTCACCATCAACGCCATGGCCCTCAGCCTCAATCCCGAGGACTTCGGCACCCTCATCGACCGCTACAACGGCATGGGCGACATGGAAGAGCTCTTACTGAGGACGCCCCTAGACCCCGACATCACTTACAGCGACGACCCCCTGCGCATGATGCGCGCCATCAGGTTCGCCTCGCAGCTCAAGTTCTATATTGAGTCCGAGTCGTTCGAAGCCATCAAGCGCAATGCCGAGCGCATCAAAATCGTCTCAATGGAACGTGTCACCGAGGAGTTGAACAAAATCATCCTCTCGCCCAAGCCCTCCATCGGATTCAAGCTGCTCGACGAAAGCGGACTGCTGAAACTCATCTTCCCGCAGTTGTCGCTGCTGAAAGGCGTAGAGGTCGTGCAAGGCCGAGGCCACAAGGACAATTTCCTGCACACCTTGCAAGTGCTCGACCAGGTGGCTGAGAAGAGCGACGACCTCTGGCTGCGTTGGGCCGCCTTGCTGCACGACATCGCCAAACCCCAGACCAAACGCTGGGAAGACGGCACCGGCTGGACCTTCCACGGCCACGAGTTCAAAGGCTCCAAGATGGTGCCCAAGATCTTCGCCGCCATGAAGCTGCCCTTGAACGAGAAGATGAAGTATGTGGAGAAGCTGGTGTTGCTGCACCTCCGCCCCATCGTCTTGGCCGAAGACATCGTCACCGACAGCGCCGTGAGAAGACTCTTGTTTGACGCCGGCGACGACATCGACGACCTCATGCTGCTCTGCCATGCCGACATCACCTCGAAGAACGAAGAGAAGGTGAAGAAGTTCCACCACAACTTCGAGATTGTCCAGGAGAAGCTGAAGGAGATCGAGGCCAAGGACCACCTGCGCAATTGGCAGCCGCCCATCGACGGCATCGCCATCATGGAGACCTTCGGCATCCCCGAGGGACGCGAGGTCGGCGTCATCAAGAACGCCATACGTGAGGCTATCTTGGATGGTGTCATCGGCAACAACTTCACAGAAGCGTATGCTTTTATGAAGGAAGAAGGCCAGAAACTCGGTCTCAGCGTGGTGAAGGAAATCGAAGAGCCTATTGTGGTGGCGAATAATGGACCAGTGCCAAATAAAGTATAATGTATGACCCGTTTTACGTCATTGCGAGGAGGAACGACGAAGCAATCCAGGGAAGAATTGACACTCTGGATTGCTTCGTTCCTCGCAATGACGCAAAGCGACGCAATTGTTCTACCATGAAAACCCTCATCGTCATCGCTGGCCCCACTGCCTCGGGCAAGACCGCTTTCGCCATCAAAGTGGCCAAGGCCTTAAGCGCCGTCATCCTCTCCGCCGACAGCCGACAGTTCTATAAAGAGATGAGCATCGGCACGGCGGCGCCTACCGAGGAAGAGCTGAGCCAGGTCAAGCATTACTTCGTACACCACATCAGCATCGAGGACAAATACGACGTTGCCGATTATGAACGCGATGTACTACAGCTGTTGGACGAACTCTTCAAGACGCACGATGCCGTCATCATGACAGGTGGCTCCGGCCTCTTCATCGACGCGGTGTGCAATGGCATCGACGCCATGCCCGACGTACAGCCTGAAATCAGGGAGAAAGTGCAGAAACTCTATGACGAAGGCGGGCTGAAAGCCTTACAAGATGAAGTCCAACGCCTCGACCCAGAGTATTTCGCCATCGTCGACCAACAGAACCCTCGCCGTCTGCAACGCGCCTTGGAGGTCTGCTACCAAACAGGGCAGCCTTTCTCCTCCTTCCGCAGCGGCAATGCCGTCCAACGTGACTTCGACATCAAGAAATACGCCCTGCTTTGGGACCGCCAAGCCCTCATCGAGCGCATCGACAAGCGTGTGGACCTGATGATGGAGCAAGGCCTTTTGGGAGAAGCCAAGGCGCTCTATCCCAAAAGACATCTGAACGCCCTGAACACGGTAGGCTACAAAGAACTCTTCGCCTATTTCGATGGAGATTGCACCCTCGACGAAGCCGTGGAACAAATCAAAATCCACACGCGGCAATATGCCAAGCGGCAGATGACGTGGCTAAGAAAAGACACTAGTTATCAGTGGATTATGCCTGAAGACATCGATCAAGTCATTGGTCAGACCAAACCGTTCAAAAAGGCATAATTCACCATTTCGGTGGTAGTGTTGCAACCGATTTTCTGGAAAACCTTGCGCTTGTGTCCCTCTACGGTACGGTCGCTGATAAACAGCTCCTCTGCTATCTGTTTAGACGACTTGCCAAGGGCACACAAACGAATGATTTCCATTTCCCTTTCGGTCAACGGGTCGACCAAAGGATCCTCTTCCTCTTCGGGCAGCGATTCCTTATTGAACACATCCTCTCCTCGGAAGATGGACCGAATGGTTGTGGCCAGTCCCTGTGGCGTGACGTCCTTGGTGGTGAAGCCATTAAGCCCAGCTTCCCTCATTATGGGCATATTGGGATTCCCTTCTTCTCCCGTAACGAGGAGCACTTTCACTTGTGGGCAGACCTGCTTCGAGACGTTCAGTACGTCCATTCCAGTGCCATCCGCCAAGTAATAATCAAGCAGAATCAAGTCGATTTCATTAGGATGGTCCTTTATAAACGTCACTGCCTGACTCACACTCTCGGCCTCTCCTACCACGACACAGTCAAGACCCGAATACGACAATGCCATACGAAGTCCTACCCTATAGAGCGGATGGTCTTCAACCATCAAGATCCTAATTTTCTTGCTTTGTTTCATACTTTTGCCTTTTTTACATTGAAACGAATTGTCGTGCCTTGGCCTTCAGCGCTTTCGATAATCAGCTGGCCCCCGTTTTTCACCATCAATTGGCGGCTGACGAAAAGCCCGATACCCGAGCCTGTCTCACCTTGTGTACCTTGGGAAGGAGTCACCGTATTGTGAGTCAATTGTTGCAAACGCTCTTGGCTGATGCCTATGCCCGTGTCGGCCACTTCGACCCACAGCTGGTCGCCATCGTCGATGCTCCTCACCTTAATGTTACCTCCTTGCGGAGTGAACTTGATGGCATTGGAGAACAGATTCTGGAAAACGATATCGATGACACTCTTCTTGCCGAAGCACACGCACGATTTGGGGATATCATTTTCGACGTTCAGCTTCTTGTATTTCAACTCTTCAGAATGCAATGCAATACCCTTGTCAATAAAGTCAGACAGATTGAACTCTTCTGACGGGACGGCTTCCTTACCCATCTCACCGCTGATCCAATGCAAGATGTTGTAGAGTTTGTCCTTCAGTTCGTCGGATCCCTTCTTAAGCATAAGCAGATTCTCCTTCAGCTCTTCGTGACCCAGGCTTTCGTAATGCTCGTTGACCATCTTCAGCACCATGTTTTGCGCCAAAACCGAAGTCTTAACGTCGTGTGAGGCAACCGAGAGGATCCTCTGCTGCGTTTGGTTGAGGCGTTCCAAAATCTCGCTTTGTTTCTTTCTGGAACGAACCAGACGGACCAAAATGACCACGATGGCTACCAACAATCCCGAAAGAAGAATCAAAGCCATGATTTCGCGAGCCTTTAACTTATTGTTTCGCTGCTGGATGTCGAGCTCATGCTTCATCTGGGCCAAATCGTATTTCACTTGATAGTCACGAATCAAGGCCTGTTGCTTCTCATTGAATATGGAATCTTTGTAGGCAACACTTTGTTCAAGATAGTCTAAAGCTTTGTTAGGGTCGAACATACGAGAAGCTTCATAGGCACCAAGATAAGACTGGCGTAGACATTCATCGTAGCCGTTTTCTTTAGCCAAAGCAATCGCCTTTTGGTAGTGTGCCTCCGACTCCTTATATTTCTCTTGCTCGAAAGCGAATTTCCCGAACATGATTTCGATTTCGGCCTCTCTGAAACTCTCTTCTTCGTCTTTGGCCATTTGTAAGGCTTCATTGAGCAGACTGACAGCATTATCGACTTGCCCATTAGCGAAATAAGCCCGCGACAACACGATTTTGCGTTGAATCACCTTGCCAGGTTTGTCACCATGATTGACGGAATAGTCGTATGCCTGCTCTGATAGACTGAGAGCCTTTTCCACCTTCTCCACGCGAGGTTTGCCCTCCATCCCCTCCGCTTGTGTCAGATATACATCCGCCAGGTTATGAAGATAAGTGGCCATATCCTGATAATCCACGTCCGTTTGGGGTTCACCCATCATGTCGATACACCTTAAGAACATCTCCTCAGCCTTGTCATTTTCGCCCATCGAGTTGTAGATGGAAGCCATATTATTAATGGTATAGCGAATGTTCTTTTCGTAGAAAGCATTGGGGTCCTGTTCGTTAAGCAAGGTCATGGCGGCATTGCATTGGTTGTAGCTTTCGATGGCATCGTTCAATTGCCCCAAACGCTGATAAGCCACACCCAGGAGGTTGTAACATCCAGCGGCATCGAAGAGGTCGCCACGTTTCTCGTAACCATCGATGGCTATTTTGGCGTAGTTGACTACTTCTGTCATTTCGCTACGGTCAAAATGCCAGTAGATGACCTTCTTCAAGACAGCTTCGTTCAATTGTCCAGCATCAAAGTCTGTAGTGAAACAAGCCGTGTCGCCAGTCATGACAGCAATCTCGTTGGCCACGTCAATCGCCAGTTCTCCCTTGCTGGCCAAGAATACATTGTAGAGACTATCAATTTCGCTTGCTTGCAACGGGACGTTGGCAAGCAAAAACAAGACCATAAACGTAAGACGACGCATAACAATCCATATTTTGGCACAAAAATATCGCTTTTTTATTCCCAGAAAGCCATTGTTTCAAACAAACACAAAAAAAATGCGTAATTTTACCTATTGCCAAGCCGTTTTTTTGTTATATTTTTGCCTTCAAAGAACAATTGACGATTAATCAACCATATGTTAAACTTAAATTCAAATCATTATGAAAAGACTTCTACTAACACTCCTCGCGGTGATAGCCTTCACCGGACTGAGTTGGGCACAGGATTTGTATTACACGGGGCACTACACCTCTAATACGAATCAAAAGGCTGCCCTTTACAAAAACGGATCGAAACTCTATGAGTATGGTCCCAACGGCGCTTTTTCCTATGATGGTGCGGACGTTGCTTGCCATAATGGCGACGTGTATTGGACTATCAACTGCTTTAATAGCAGCGGTATCTGCAAACGAGCAATGGTCATGAAGAACAATTCATATTTTCTTGATGAAGGTGGTGATAACACCTACTTCATGAGTGCCTTAGCCGTTGACTACGATGGTTGGGTCGCTGCCGTGGGCGTTAAGACGAGCGGTACATTGGATAGAGCTGCAAGATGGACTTGTGGTCCTAGTGGCAGTACCAGTGCGGTTGTTTCATACATGGGTGACTCAAATTACGACAGTTGGGCCTTTGGTTGCTTATGGTATAACGGCTTTGTCTATAGCTGTGGTTACCAGAGCACTTCGTCTTCAGCCTACCATGGGGTGATTTGGAAAGGCTCAAGTGTCTTTAAAAACTTCGACAACAACGTGAAGCTGTATGACATCGCTCTTTTTAATGGGTATCTTTATACAGTGGGTTCCGTAGTTGTAGATGGTACGACCAAACTGAAAGTGTGGAGGACCAGTATCACTGATGCCACGACAAGCGTGGTTTACACGCTTTCAGAGTCAATGAGCACCTCCTTTGTGAATTCTCGTTTTGGAATCCATATTGAATCCAATGACATCTATGTGAATGGCATGGATGGCACAACTGAAAAGGTTTGGAAAAACGGCGAAGTCCTTAATGGTAATACTGGTGCCTATTATTTGAATTCTGTGTTTGCCAACACTAACGGTGTTTATTATGCCGGATGTATGAATAACGATGAGGATGGCAGGATTTGGAAAGACGGTTCGGTGCTTTACTCACCCTCCAACTGTGATAACATCTCCGCTTTGTTCATCGAAGAGCCTGAATGCGCCAACAGCGCGGTGCGCAGCCTGCCCTTCTACGAGGGCTTCGAGAATGGCAGCACCAATTGGCACTGCTGGACCACTGTCGATGTCGACAACAACAACGGCACTGCTCTGACCTATTGGCACAGGGCTGGCCAGGGAACGTCGAGCATGACCGGTGACTATTGCGCCCGTCACGCGGGAAGTACCACAAACTCCCAAGAAGGTTATCTCATCACCCCGAGACTCTTTTTGCAGCCTGGTCGCGACGCCACCCAAATGACTTTCGATAGTTGGGTGAATGAATCCTTTACTATGAGAGTGTACGTATCCACTAACTCCGACCCCACCAACATCAACTCATATGCTTTGGTGTACGATCAAATTCAAAACAGTGGTTCGCAAACTAACACCGTTGACCTCTCTGACTATCAAGGTCAGGCGGTCTATATCGCATTCAACTATTTTGGGTTGTTAGGGACCAGCTGGCTCATCGATGAAGTGAATGTCACCGAGAGTTGGAGTCCTTGCGGTAGCCAAAGCGTGCCCTATACTTATAATTTCGAAAATTGGGAAAATTGGAACAACCACGGTACTTGTTGGTATGTTTGGGATAACGACATGAGCGGCGACCTAAGATGCTGGAGGTATAGTGAATCCGAACAATGCGCCTATCACCCGTGGGGACAAAGCGGTGTTTCGCAATACGGTTGCTTGGTGTCGCCCAATGTCACCCTGCAGTCGGGCCACGACTATGTGCTGCGGTTCAAGACGAAGAGTACCTCATCCGGCTCTGGCATGGCCAACAAGGTGTGGATTAAGCTCGACGGCACGGGTACGCCTAATCCAAGCTCATACGTCACACAGATTTGGTCAGATAACAGCTTCTCAAGCTCTTGGACTGATGTTGAGGTGCCGCTCACAAGCTATGCCGGCCACAACATCTCCTTCAGCTTCGAGTATTCAGGCACCTATGCCCACAACTGGTACATCAAGGACGTGAGCGTGGAGGAAGCCATCGCCCAATACACCATCACTGCCAACGCCAACAACGCCGCCTGGGGCACCGTGAGCGGCGGCGGCACCTACAACGCCGGCGCCACTTGCACGCTGACGGCCACGCCCGCCAGCGGCTACCAGTTCGAGAGCTGGAAGAAGAACGGCTCGGTGGTGAGCACCAACCCGAGCTACAGTTTCACGGTGACCGAAAACGCCACCTACACGGCTTACTTCGCCGAGACTCCCGTCAACTACTACACCATCACCACCAACGTGACGCCCTCGGGCGCTGGCACGGTGACCGGTGGCGGCACCTTCACCGAAGGCTCCACTATCACCCTGACAGCCACCGCCAATGCAGGCTACACCTTCAGCCAGTGGCAAGACGGCAACACGCAGAACCCGCGCACCATCACAGTGACGGCTAATGCCACCTATACGGCCACATTCACGCAAGACAACTACGTCATCACCGTCAGCGCCAACCCCGCCAACGGCGGTACAGTCACAGGCGGAGGCACCTACCACTACGGCGACACTCCCACCCTGACGGCCACACCTGCCACCGACTATGAGTTCCAAGGCTGGGACGACGGCGTCACCGACAACCCGCGTACCATCACGGTGACGGGCAATGCCACCTACACCGCCATCTTCAGTGAACAAGGCGAGGTCTACTACACCATCACGACCAATGTCGACCCTGTGGGCGCAGGCACCGTCAGCGGCGGAGGCACCTACGAGGATGGAACGGTGGTGACGCTGGCAGCTACGGCCAATCCCGGCTACACCTTCGACCACTGGAACGACGGCTCGACGCAGAACCCGCGCACCATTACGGTGAACAACAACATGTCGTTCACGGCCTACTTCAACCACAATTCGTACACCATCACGGTGGTGGCTAACCCGAGCAACGCAGGCACGGTGAGCGGCGGCGGCGCCTACTACTACGGCGACTATGCCACGCTGACGGCCACGGCCTATAGCGGCTATGACTTTGTGGGCTGGAGCGACGGTAGCAGCGAGAACCCGCACCAGGTATTAGTGACGGGCAACGCCACCTACACAGCCACGTTCAGCCAAGGAAGCGCCACCTATTATACCGTTTCGGCCTATGTCAGTCCCGCTGGTTCAGGTACGGTGACAGGCACAGGCACCTACCAAGCCGGAGCCACCTGCACCTTAACGGCCACAGCCAACGTGGGCTACAGCTTCGAACATTGGAACGACGGCTCGACGCAGAACCCGCGTACTGTCACGGTGAACAACAACATGTCGTTCACGGCCTACTTCACTGCGGGTCAATACACCATCACGGTGAACGCCATCCCGGAGGAAGGCGGCACGGTGACGGGCGGCGGCACCTATGCCTACGGCTCATCGGTCACCCTCACAGCCGCACCTGCTAGCGGTTACCAATTCATGCAATGGAGCGACGGTGTGCAACGACTCACCCGTGTAGTGACAGTGACGGGCGACGCCACCTACAGCGCCTTGTTCACAGATGGAAGCAGCGAGATGTACACCCTGACGGTGGAACCCAACCTCCCAGAGCTCGGCCAAACCTCTGGCAGTGGCACCTATCCCGCTGGAGCATCGGTTGAAATCAGTGCTTATCCTTCGGCCAACGCCCGTTTTGTGAAGTGGGACGACGGCAACACGCAGAACCCGCGCACAGTGGTCGTCAACAGCGACAAGACCTACATCGCCGAGTTTGCACAGGCACAAGAATACACCATCGAAGTGATAAGTGCCGATCCTAACCGTGGACAAGCCTATGGCGGCGGCACATTCATGGAAGGCGACGTGATCGAAATCAGCGCCGTGGCCTTCGAAGGCTACGTCTTCGAGAAGTGGGACGACGGCAACACGCAAAACCCGCGCAGCATCACCGTGACGGGCAACGCTACCTATAAGGCCATCTTCGTCGAAAGCTCGGTGACCACCTACACCGTCACCCTCATCTGCAACACCGACGAGGGCACCGTCTCTGGCGGCGGCGTTTACGTGGCCGGCTCGACTGCCTACTTGACAGCCTTCCCGCACAACGGCTACGAATTCGACAAGTGGAGCGACGGCGCAACCGACAACCCACGCACCGTTATCGTCAACAGCAACCTGACATTGGCGGCCTTCTTCAAGGGCACGGGCGTCGGCGAGGACGGACTCAACCCGATGACACTCTACCCCAACCCCACCAAGGGAAGCATCCGTATCAGTGGCATCGAAGCCAACACCACGGTTGAGATCTACAACAGCCTCGGCGAATTGGTGAGGACGGTCAACGCCGGACCCGACCAAGAGATCGGCGTCAGCGACTTGGCCTCAGGCCTCTACCTCGTGCGCTGCGGCAACAGGACCTTGCGTTTCGTGAAGGAACTGTAAAACAAATTGTTTGTAATTGTTATCCTGAATCCCGGGGCGGCTTGCCGTCTCGGGATTCTTTATATGCCAAACGGCAGATGACGGGGCTGAGAAAAGGCACAAGCCAGTGGATTATGCTGGAAGGCTTTGATAGTACCGTATCAGCCCTTCGGCAGGAGAAGGCATGACCTCGCCCAGGGCAAGGCCATATTCGGCCAGGCTCTCCCTTAAAAGGTCTTGGAAATGAAAAGCCACTGAGCCGACAAAGCTCACCTTCATCGTTTCAGCCCCTTCAAAACGCAACACAAAGGCTTCGATGAAGTCCTTGAAGCAACCTTTAACCAATGCTTTTATAAAAGGATGTGACTGGTGCTCTCCAGCAAACTTGGCGAAGGTGGCCAAATAACGTGAAGGCTGAGGCTGATGATAGACCTTGTCGATAAACTCCCTCAACTCCAAATGATACGTTTCATCAAATTGTTGGTGCAAATCTTCAGGCATGAAGCCATAGAAATACGCCCGCACAACCTCACTGCCGATATGCTTCCCGCTACCTTCGTCGCCGACAAGATAACCTAGCGACACCGCCCTTTCCGTAATACGCTCACCATCGTAAAGACAAGCGTTCGAACCCGTTCCAAGGATGCAAGCGATACCACTTTCATGACCCAAGGCAGCATGGCAGGCGGCCATCAGGTCGTGGGTGACATGGATTTCGGCATGGGGAAAACGAGATTGAAAGACCTCTTTGATGGTTTGGCAATTCTGTTCGTTGCCACAACCAGTGCCGTAATAATGGATCGCTTGTAGAGACGCCGATTTATCGCGTCTCAAAAACAATGATTCGTCATGGGAAGACGCGATGAATCGCGTCTCTACAGGGTGGATGATATTTTCAAGGTATTGCCTATCCGAATAATTCGGGTTGAAGCCCTTGGTCACAAAATGGGCTTTGACCTCATGACCCTCCATGAGAATCCATCCCATTTTGGTAGAACCGGCGTCGATGATGAGCCTCATAACAGATAATTTTGTGCAAAAATAAGGAAAAGTGCGCAAAACCGATACTTTTTATTAGTTTTGCAGCCCATTTGATAATGAATACGGCCCTTCGACCCTTCGACAGGCTCAGGGTCCCTTAACCTTAAAAACAATTGCAAATGAGAAAATGGCGCATTGAAGACTCCGAGGACCTTTACAACGTGAAAGGCTGGGGAGGAAACTATTTTTCCATCAACGAAAAAGGCCACATGGTGGTGACACCCAAGGAAGGCTGTGCCTCCGTCGACCTGCCGGAACTCGTTGACGAGCTGTCGCTAAGAGACGTCTCGGCACCCATGCTGATACGTTTCCCCGACATCCTCGACGACCGTATCAACAAAATCGACTCGTGTTTTAAGGAAGCTGCCAAGGAATACGAATTCAAGGGCCAGAACTTCGTGGTGATGCCCATCAAGGTGAACCAGATGCGCCCCGTGGTCGAAGAGATCGTCAGCCACGGCAAGAAATGCAACATCGGTCTGGAAGCCGGCTCCAAGCCCGAGCTTCACGCCATCATCGCCCTCGGCACCGACTCCGACTCTCTCATCGTTTGCAATGGATACAAGGACGAGGAGTTCATTGAGCTTGCCTTGCTCGCCCAGAAGATGGGCCGTAAGATCATCATCGTCATCGAGAAGCTCAACGAGCTGAAGACGACGGCGAAAATCGCCCGTCGCCTGAAGGTCACGCCCAACCTCGGCGTGCGCATCAAGCTGGCCAGCTCGGGTGCAGGCAAGTGGGAAGAGTCAGGCGGCGACGGCAGCAAGTTCGGCCTGACCTCTTCCGAACTGCTCGAAGCCCTCGACTTCCTTGAGGAACACGACATGAAGGACTGCCTCAAGCTCGTCCACTACCACATCGGCAGCCAGGTCAGCAAAATCAAGAAAATCAACGTGGCCTTGCGTGAGGCGGCACAGTTCTATGTGCAGCTCTACAAGATGGGTTACCATATCGAATACGTCGACATGGGCGGCGGCCTCGGCGTCGACTACGACGGCACCAGTTCCAGCAGCGCCAGCTCGGTCAACTACAGCATCCAGGAATACGCCAACAACGCCATCTACACCATCGTCGACGCCTGCGACAAGAACGAACTCCCCCACCCCAACGTCATCTGTGAGTCGGGCCGTGCCCTGACGGCGCACCACTCCGTGCTCATCTTCGAGGTGCTGGAGAAGACCTCGTTGCCCGAATGGGACGACGACGAGGAGCCCGAGGAAAACGACCACGAACTCATCAAGGAACTCTACGAGTCGTGGGACGAGCTCACCAAAAGCTCCTCGTTGGAAATATGGCACGACGCCCAGGAGATCCGCGAAGAGGCCCTCAACCTGTTCAGCCTCGGCCTGCTCGACCTCAAGTCGCGCGCCAAGATTGAACGCTTGTTCTGGAGCATCGCCCGCGAGGTGAACCACATCGCCAACAGCCTGAAGCGCGTGCCCGAGGACTTCACTTCGTTGCCGAAGCTGCTTGCCGACAAGTACTTCTGCAACTTCTCGTTGTTCCAGTCGCTGCCCGACCTCTGGGCCATCGACCAGCTCTTCCCCATCATCCCGATCCAGCGTCTGGATGAGAACCCGACCCACCTGGCCACCTTGCAGGACATCACCTGCGACAGCGACGGCAAAATCACCAACTTCGTCGCCAAGTCGACGCAGCACACCATCCCGCTGCATAGCTTCACCGACAAGGAGCATTACTATATCGGTGTGTTCCTCGTGGGAGCCTACCAAGAAATCCTCGGCGACCTCCACAACCTATTTGGCGACACCAACGCCGTGCATGTCTCGGTGGACGAAAAGGGCTACTACATCGACCAAGTCATCGACGGCGAGACCGTCGCCGACGTGCTCGAATACGTGCAATACAGCCCGAAGAAACTCGTCCGCACGGTGGAGACCTGGGTCACCAAGTGCGTCAAGGAAGGCAAAATCTCCGTTGAAGAGGGCAAAGAGTTCCTTTCGAACTATCGGTCTGGGTTGTACGGATACACTTATTTGGAGTAATGGAACCCTTGGGTAAGCCATGGGTAACCCAAGACTAACCCAAGACTAAGCCAAGACTAAGCCAAGACTAACCCAAGACTAACCCAAGACTAAGCCAAGACTAAGCCTTGGGTAAGCCTAGTCATCCAGCAGCCATGTCATGCCAGCATGGAGAAGCGCGCTGGCGGGCATCTATGGCTGCGGTTTTCTTGTCCTTTTGACTTCGTCGAATCTTCGATTTCTCTTGATAGGAAAGGACCAAAGGATCAAGGCCGACATCATCGGACCCAACACACAAAGCGGACGCTTCCCCGCCATGTCGGCCGAGCCCACGCGCCCGACCCGGTCAAGGTTTGGCATTCCCGGCCACGGTGTCCTTTGTTATCGCTTCCTTTCTTAAAGGCACGTTCCCGCCCCTAGCCGTCATCGCGGGCGCAGACCCGCGATCTCCTATACCTTTGGGATTCACCCCTGTCGTCGCTTTGCGGCATAGAACCAGCAGGCATGTCATACCGAGCCTGCAAGGCGAGTGTATCTATGCCTGCGGATTGGCCGTGCCTTGTTTATGCCTTGTTTATGCCTTGCTTATGCCTTGTTTATGCCTTGTTTATGGGTTCTATGTGCCTTATATTTGCCTAGGGTACGCTAGCAGTCATGTCATGACGACGCTGGATTGTGCGATGGCGGGCATCTGTGGCTGCGAACAATTAAATTAAACGGTTTCCATACGAATAGATGATACGCAAATTAAGGCATGAAGCACACGGTCGGCTGCCGATTGGTTAAATGTAGATAAAGGAGCTATTCCGTGGCAAATGCTGTTTCTTAAGTTCCAGCCTCTTTGATTGGTGAACAAGACCCTCAAATATAAGGACAGATCGCCATCGTCAACTTGAACAATGGCATCATCACGAAGCAATTCGTCAAATGTTTTCAATTCATAACCATTACCCTGCAGCTTGATTGTGCTTCGGTTGGACATTTCAACAATGTTTCTTACAGCATTCTCTATTTGAGGAATCAACAAGTGAATGGTTGTTACTAAATCACCGTTAAAATAGGTTTTTAAGCCGTGTTCAACAATAGGTATTCTGTCAGATTCAAAGAAAGGACAGTCTTTTACATAATGCATTATAGAACTGACACTGAATAGACCTTTGTCAATTGCGGTTTGAATTACGGGATGCATAAAAATGCTGTATGATTCCAAAGAATCATGAATATGCTGTACCAAATGACCTTCAAAGTCATTTTCAATGCCACCAATCACAGATGACGGCCGTCCTTTATAATCTAATAGTTGATGGGGAAACGCTGCAATCAATGGGTTCCTTTTAACCTTTTCGCGAAGTTCATTTTCCATCTTGCTTTTTTCAGGAAGGTATCTAAAGAGGAACCTGGCCATTACCTCACCAAATGTTCCTTCTGTCATTTTCTTTACATGATTATCGATTTGCTTGATGGGTATTTTGACAGATGAACTAATTGTTGACAATTCATTTGAGAGAGTGACGCTGTTTTGTTGTAGCTCAACAAGGATTTGCTTGGCTTCTTGTTGCAGCCCAAAAGAGCTGTAAAGCCGATACAATTTGTCGAGCAAACCATTTGTTTGCATTACAGAAAGCGTTGAAAAACCTTTGTGGAAAGCTGCATTCAAGACATCTAAAACTCGCTTTACTTCTTCTTTCTTTTGCCTTTTCTCATAGTATTTGGCCAGTAACTCAACACCTTCTTCTATAACAAACACATCGAATCTTTCGTCATCTTTGCCATCAATTTGCTTCTCGCACAATCTTGCAATTCTTCCTTCCATCCTACTGACAGACGCCGCTTCTTCATCTACGAAATTCTTCTTATTGTCGATTATCAACTTGAAAAGTCTTCCCCATAGTCCAACATCATAATCTGTCGTGGCGGATTGTTCGTAATTGACAATAGAGGTTTTCACCCTTGCAATCAAATCATTATCCTTCATCGTTACAGCAAGATGGAAGGCTCGGATTAACTTCACAACACAGTTTATTTCGTGTTCTGGATACCGACCATCAACGCAATCCAACAGAGATTCGACATGCTTTTTTCTGGTGTCGCCATCACATTTTGTCTTGAAATCTATCAGCAAGCCGGAATATCTGGCTTTCAGGATGGGATTTGAAACTTCATTCAACCTTTGTTCCCAATACGAAACAACTTCGGGTGTTATGGATTCTTTGGAAGGAATGCACTTTCCGTTTGACAATTCCACAAACGGCCCATAGTAAGTATGCCAAGTGGGGTTTTCGGAACCTTCTGTCAATGAAAAAGCAATCCATTCAGCCAAATTCTCGGTCACAGTTCTTTCTTCATTTGGTATGGTATATAATTCCGCAGCTATTTCTGATTCATCGAAACCTTTTGTTTCTTCATGATCATATTTTGCAACTTTTTCTTTGGCTTTCATTACAGGTCGTTTTCAATTTATGAGTGGGAACTGGTGTCAAAGTAATTGAACTATGATGGTGCAAAGATACTTTTTTTACGGTTTTTTTAGGTGGTAAAGATTCATTTATTTTCCTTTATAAATACTTATAAGTATTGATGGATTAATTTTGTATTTTTGCGCTTTGTCTGTTCTTAACACATAGTGTATGAATATCATCGAGATACAACAAGAGCTAAAGGAGCGCTATAAGCAATATATTTCAAGTTTTGTAAACATCAAGGATGCTTCTATCGCTCAAAAAGTTAGTGAGACTTTGGAGGGCGATAGGTTTTGGCCTGAGACGTTGATCCAATTCAATCCCAATTATGCCCAGGGGCGTGATGTGCAGGATATGATTATGCAAGGGCTGCCCATTCATCCAAAGTTGAAGAGTTTCTTTAGCAGCCGTTTTTACCTGCATCAACAACAAGCCATTGAGTTGGGATGCCAAGGGAAAGAGTTTGTTGTGACCTCGGGAACTGGCTCGGGTAAGTCGCGTACTTTCATGGCTACCATCTTCAATTATGTGTTGCAGAACCAGGCGGCTTGCAAGGATAAGACCATCGCTATCATCGTCTATCCTATGAACGCGCTCATCAACTCGCAGTGTGAGGAGCTTCAGAAGTACAAGGAATACTATGAGGAAGAAACTGGCGAGGAGTGCCCGTTTACTTTCAACCGCTACACTGGGCAGGAAGGCCAGGATGTTCGCCAACGGATTCAGAACACACCTCCCAACATTATCCTTACCAACTACATGATGCTGGAACTGCTGATGACCAGAGCAGGTGAAGAGGAAAATCTCAGGAAGTGCTTCCTGAATAATTTGAGGTTCCTCGTTTTTGATGAGTTGCACACTTATCGTGGTATGCAAGGTAGCGATGTGGCCTTCTTGATTAGAAGAATCAAAGCGTTGGCCAAGAACAAGGTGCTGTGCTTTGGCACCTCAGCCACCATGGTTGCCGACGAAATTCTGAGCGAATATGAATCGCGAAAGAAAGTGGCTGAGATTGCAAGCTGCATCTTTGGCTCGTCGTTCACTCCTGAACAGGTTATTGACGAAACGCTGACTGTAGGTCTGTTGGATAGAAATATCGACAGGACTGAATTGGTGCAAAACATCAATGGTAAAATCGTTTTGAAAGACAAAGATGCTTTCAGAAACTATGCCACTGCCATTTGGATCGAACAGAATATCGCAATGAAACGGTCAGACGAAAGGTATGTGAGAGGCAAACCTGTATCGGTTCATGTCATGGCTGAGCAATTGGCCGAGCACACTGGCAATCCGATTGAAAAATGCGAAAAGCATATTGAGGACTTGCTGGATGTTTGCAATAAGATGAACCAAACTGAAGGCACCAATCTTCTGCCGTACAAGATTCACCAGTTTATTGCGCAGACGGGCAATGTGTATGCGACACTTGGGACGCAGGACGACAGGGAAATACAAACGGTGGATTGCCTATATAGCGAAAACGATGAGGAAGGTGAACACACCATGATGTATCCCATCGTTTTCAGCCGTGTGAGCGGACATGAGTTTTATTGCGTCACTCTAAAAGGCGACACACTATATCCTCGGCAGTTTGAAGACTTGTCGAAGAACGCGGAAGAGGATGCCGACGATTCGTCAGATGGCTATATCTTTATCGCCCATAGCGGTGATGAAGCCTCGGACTTTGAATTGGAGCCAGACGACCCCGACATCCCTGATGAATGGCTCACCAATAAAGGCACTTTCAAAAAGGATGTTGTCACCAAAAAGCTTCCCAAAAGAATCTATTTCAAGAAGAACGGCAAGTTTAGCTTTGACCCCTCTGGGAAAGATGACGAGATACAGGGCTGGTTTGTGCCTTCGCCACTGTCGTATGACCCGACCTCAGGTGTGATATACAGAGGCTCGAAACGCGAATGGGCCAAACTGGCCAAAATAGGCGGTGAAGGTCGCAGCACCGCTACCACCATCCTTTCGTATGAAAGCATCCGATTGATGAAGCAGCAGGAAAAAGAAGGTGGAGGCAACAGCAAGTTGCTAACCTTCGTGGATGCCAGACAGGATGCCGCTTTGCAGACTGGACACTTCAATGATTTTATCCGTATCGGCAAAGTCAGGGCGGCTATCTATAAGGCCATTTGTGATTCCGACGAGCCTTTGGACAGCACCAATGTGGCCAAGAAGGTTTTCGATGCCTTGCAGTTAGAGCCAGACGATTATGCCAAGAGGAAAGGTCTTCGCGGCCTTGCCTTGAAGGATTACGAGAAGGCAATGAAGCGTTTCCTGAACAAGCTCATCTATGATGACTTGGCCGACAACTGGGCGGTCATCATGCCCAACTTGGAGCAATGTGCCTTGATGGAAATCCGCTACCGCTACCTCCACGAAGAAATCGTTGGAAGGACAAACGACGGTGAAGAATGTGAACGCTTATACGATGACGAGATTCTTGAAGGCTTCACGGATGAGCAAAAGGAAGAGTTTTTAGTTCAAGTGCTTGACTATCTCAGACATAATCTTTGTATTGCTGAGGATGACAGAACCCATGCAGGCGCAGAGGATTTGAAGAAGACCATCTCCGACTTCCTCGACCGCCAATGGACCTTGGACAAGGATGAAGACATTTTGGAATCTAGGTTCCTGGTGCTGAAAAAGAACATCAAAAGGCATGTGGGACAAGCCACCTGTGGTTTCCATTCGCGCTTGGGCTACTACATTAGCGATACTCTTAAAAAATACACCGGAAGGACATTTGCATCCGAGGAAGACTATACGGTATTCCTCACTTCATTGTTTGGCTTGCTGAGCAATTACATCATTGGCGATGCTGAAAAAGGCTGGCAGTTGGACTACACCAAGATTTTATGGTGCAAGGGTGACAGGATCCATGTTCGTCCCGACAGGGCTGCAGTACGCTCATTGAAGAACATCGAGGTGAAGCCAAACGATTATTTCCAAGCTTTCTATTCGGACGGCGATTTTGACAAGTCGCTTCATGCAGAAGACCATACTGGCCAAGTGCCTAAAGAGAAGCGGCAAGAGAGAGAAGATTTGTTCAGAGAAGGCAAACTGCCTATCTTGTATTGCTCGCCCACCATGGAGCTGGGTATCGACATCCGTGACCTGTCGATGGTGGGTATGCGCAATGTGCCTCCAACTCCATCCAACTATACCCAAAGAGCCGGACGTGCCGGACGTGGTGGACAAACGGCATTGATTTATACTTATTGCCGCACGAACAACCCGCACGAAAAATACTACTTTGCTCATCCCGACGAAATGGTGGCTGGTAAGGTGAAACCGTCGCGCATGGACTTGCTGAACGAAGAATTGTTCAGCAACCATCTTCATGCCTTGGTGCTGACGAAGCGGCCTATACCACAACTGGCAGTCAGCATTAGTGATGTGGTGGATTATGAGAACCTTGAAACAATGCCTATCCGTGACACGGTGAAAGACCTGCTCACTCTTGAACAGAGCTTTAAGGATGGGCTGAAGGTGTTGTTCACAAAGCTAATGTCGGACACGTATCTGAAAGATAAGCTTGAAGAGCAAAAGCCTTATTGGTTTAATGACGAATGGATAGAAAAGAAGCTCAACGACTATATGAGCGATTTCGACGCGGCACTTGACCGCTGGCGCATCCTTTACCGTTCGGCACAGATGCAAATACTTGCCGCCACAGAAATCATCAACAACAGAGCATACGGCGACAATTCAGTTGAAAAACGGAAAGCCCACAATGACTTGCGCTGGGCTGAAGCTTTCCGCGATAAACTCTTGGGCGTTGAGCACGGAGGGCGCAAGGAAGATGATGAGTTCTATCCGTATCGATACTTGGCTTCAGAAGGATTCTTGCCTGGTTATAATTTCGCCAAGTTGCCGATTCGCGCCTTGTTGCAACAATTCTATAGCGGCATGGATGATTCGGTTGATGTGATTACACGTCCACGTACCCTTGCCCTTCGCGAGTTTGGACCAAAGAACATCATCTACCACGAGGGCATGAAGTATCGCGTGAACCGCATGATGATCAACAGCCAGTTTGCCACAGCGCAATTCCATTGCAGTGCCAATACGGGAATGATTTTCAAGGTGGCTGAGCGTAAGATGGATGGTGGCAAAGAAGTGGGCAATGTGGTACCAAAGAACGACATCCTCACTGGAGAAGACTTGACTGGAGGCAACGCACAGGTGATTCCGGGCAGATGCTTGCAACTGACAGACATGATGGCGCAGGAAAACGAGCGCATCACTTGTCAGGAAGAGGAACGCTTCAGGGCTGGATTTGCCATTGAGACCTATTTCTCGACGGACAATCCGCAGGAGGTGTCGCAATGCGAAATCCTTTTGGATGATGCACACCTGGCCACGATGCACTACATCCCCTCGTGCAAGATAACCTATATCATGAAGCCACAGACTGAAAACCGCGACTCGTTTATCATCAATACCATGAGCGGCTTCTGGGTTAGTCCCACGGATGTGGAGAAAGCACGGAAAGAGGCAGAAGCCAAGGGCATTCCATTTGAGGGCGAAAAGTACCAGAACGTGAAACTCTATACCGAGGTAACCGCCAATGCGCTCTATCTCCAGCCCATGGCTGCTTTGAACATGAGCAGCAGTGCTGCGGTCAAGACTTTCATGTATGCCTTCAAGCAGGCTGTTGAGGAAGTGTTTCAGGTGGAGAGCGGCGAAATCGGTGTTGATGTGATGGGCAATCCTGCTACACCCAACCTGTTTGTGTATGAAAACTCTGAGGGTTCCTTGGGTGTGCTTTCGCGCATTGTGAAAGAGTTGGACATGTATCAGGCCGTGATGAAGAAAACCTTCGACATCTGCTTTGAAAAGACCGATTACACCCAAGCAGAGCTGGAGGCTTTGATGCCAGCCAGTTATGACAACCTGCTTAACTACTATAACCAGCAAGATCACAAGATTATTGATGTGCGGTTGATATATGAGCCTTTACTCATGCTGCTGCAGGCAAAGACGGAAATAAAAAACAAAGGACATAACGAGAGCTACCAAGACATGTATAAGCGGTTGCAAGCGCAACGCGACCAGTCGAGTTCAACGGAATATGAGTTCCTGAAGTACCTATATGAGCGTGGGCTAAGGCTTCCCGACGAGGCACAACCCACCTTTATGAAGGAAGACCTCTATATCATGCCTGACTTCCGCTATGACAAGCGAACTTTCGTTTTCTGTGACGGCACTCCGCACGACTTGCCGGAAGTGCAAGCCGACGATGCCAACAAGCGTGAAATCCTGGAGGACAAAGGCTATACGGTGATCGTGTGGTACTACAAGGAACCGTTAGATGCGTTTGTCGCCCGGTATCCTAACATTTTTACCAAAGTTGTAGACAAATAACAAAGAGATATGGAATTCAGTACAGGATCATTGGTCCAGTTCAGGGGCAGGCCTTGGGTGGTGCAACGGTCAGATGACAACGATGTGGTTGTCCTGAAGCCGTTGGGCGGTACCGACCATGAGGTGATGGGGCTATACAAACCGCTTTATGGCGACCAGTTGGAGTTGTTGTCATACGATTTCAGGAAGCCCGATGACAACGACCTGCTTCAAGGTTATCCTGGCTCCGACAAGTTGCTTTATAACGCTTGCCGCCTGTCGTTTAGGGACATTGCAGGGCCTTTCCAATGCTTGGGAAAGCTGTCGTTCACGCCACGCCCCTACCAGATGGTGCCGTTGATATTGGCATTGAAGCAAAAACGCATCCGATTGCTCATCGGTGATGATGTGGGTATCGGTAAGACTTTGGAGTCGTTGCTGATTGCCAAGGAACTGCTTGACCGCAAGGAGATCGGGAGTTTCTCGGTGCTGTGTCTGCCTCATTTGTGCGAGCAATGGCAGAACGAAATCAAGGACAAGTTTGGCCTTGATGCCGTCATCATCAGGGGAAGCACAGTGAGCGGCTTGGAAAAGAAACTGCGCAATGGCCAAAACGTGTTCCGTTCTTATCCCTTCCAAGTCATTTCCATAGACTACATCAAACAAGACAGTCGCAGACAGATCTTCCTCGACCATTGCCCTGAATTTGTCATCGTTGACGAAGCACATACCTGTGCCCGTCCACGCGGTGCCAACAAGAACCAGCAGCTGAGATACAACCTACTTCACCATCTGGCCGCAACAGACAGGCACATCGTTATGCTGACTGCCACTCCCCATTCTGGACAAGAGGAAGAGTTTCAGTCCATCATCGGGATGCTTGACCCAAAGTTTGAGAATCTGCGTTTGAGCGAGTCCACTCCCCAACAGCGCGAGGAGCTGGCCAAGTATTTCATCCAGCGTCGGCGTGCCGACATAAAGGATTATCTTGGGAGCGAGACATCGTTTCCTGAGCGCATCCAGATTGACGACAACAAGCACTACCAAATCGCTCCTGAATACAAGGCTTTGATAAGCAAAATCGTGTCGTATGCCAAAAGCAATGTGATGTCGGCATCAAGCGAATCGAAGCTGAAGCAACGCTACATCTATTGGGAAATGCTGGCCTTGATACGAGGTGTGATGTCAAGCCCAGCGGCGGGCATCAGCATGTTCCGTAACAAATTGGACAAGCGCAACGAAACGGTTGAGGAAGAGGAAACCGACATTGATGAAAGCGAGAAATACAAATTCTCCTTTGAGTTCAAGGACTTGCCTGCCGTGACTGACGTATCACCTGAGTTTTATAGCGCAGAGGCCAACAAGGCCAAGCGCAGCAAGCTTCAGGGCTTTATCGACGACTTGCAGAGCATCATGGACTTTGGCCTTGATTACAAGGTTGACAAAGCCTTGGAATACATAAAGATATGTCTTGACCTTGGCAAGAATCCCATCGTGTTCTGCCAGTATATCCAAACGGCAGAGTATTTGGGGGCCAAGGTCAAACAGGCGTTTGCGACGGGCAAATACAAAAAAGTCGCCATCGAAGTAATCACCAGCACTATGGCCGACGAGCAGCGCAAGGACAAGATCGATGAGCTTGCGAAAACCGAAAAACATGTGTTGGTATGCACAGATTGCCTTTCGGAAGGCGTGAACCTGCAAGACGGGTTTGAGGCTGTCATCCACTACGACCTGCCTTGGAACCCCAACCGTATGGAGCAACGTAACGGACGTATCGACCGTTTCGGGCAAAGTGCGAAAGAGGTGCTGGTTTCGTCCATCTATGCCACCAACAATCCCATGGACATGGTGATTCTGAAGGTGCTCTATGACAAACAGGAGCAAATCAGGAAATCCATTGGCGTGTATCTGCCAATTGCAGAGGATGATTCTTCGGTGATGGAGGCCGTGATGAAACGTATTTTCTCCACATCAAGTGCCTTTGAGGACAACAGCGGCCAGTTGACGCTTGCCTTTGAGGATTTCGAGGAAGATACCGCTGAGCGTGACAAAGCCCTTACCCGCAGCGTGGAAATTGAGAAGAAATCGCACACCTATTTCGCCCATAACAACAAGCAGGCCGACCCGACCAAGTTGGAGGCCAGCCTGAGGCAGGTGAAAGACATCATCGGTGATGTGGATGACACGGCCGATTTCGTGATAGGTGTACTAAAACACATGGGTGCGCGTGTTGTCACCGATGCTCCGCTGTGCTATAGCTTCGACATCAACGACCTGCCGCCACGAGGTGACATCCGCCACTATTTTGAAGGCAAATCGACCACGAAACGCATTGCTTTCTGTTCGCCTACGCCCAAGGGCTATATGTACATTGGGCGCAACCACACCTTGGTTGAGAACTACGCCCGTGCTATGGTGAACGACACGGTGAATGGTGGCGCGATGAGTGCCAACCGTGCCATGGTTACGGTTACAGACCGCGTGAAGGTGCCTACCACCGTCATTCTTATGCGCGTCAGGAGCGTCATTCGACCTGTTGACAAGTCGAACCGAGAGATTGTGGGCGAAGAGATGATCTTCTTCGGTTATCAACGCACTATCGAGAAAGAACAATTCATCGACAACCAGCAAAGCCGAGACCTGTTTTTCAATGCGCGTTCGAAAGAAGACCTGCCCATTGGTGAACAGCGGCAGCTGTTCGACCGATACACTTCCTGGGTACGCGACGAAAAAACACTGCGCCAACACACTGATGCCTTAGCGTTGGCCAAGGCCCAGGAGCTGGTGGAAGCCCACAAGCAGTATCGCACCTATCTCCAAGGAGAAAACTACATGGTGGTGGAACCTGTGCTCCCCATGGATGTTATCGCTTGCTATGTTTATCTGCCATTTGACAATTGACGACTATGGACTACACATGCATTCACATATACGGCCACATCATTTCGGAAGAAATCATCAAGGCCATTGAAACCGAGGAGAATTATGCCGGCAATACTGATGCCGATTTTGCCATTCCCTCAGGGATGACAGTCAGACAGACCATCGACAGTGAGTGGAGCATGCTCAAAATGCGTTGGCTCAACCTGTTTGCCAACCGCAACCTCACCAACGACCCCTACGGTACCAAGAGCGTGCGCAGCTTGATGAAGGTCTTCTTCACCGAGTTCAACTACAACCTTGAAGAGCAGCGGCGCAACGTAGAGGTTGACGGCAAGGGCTATGCCATCACCTACCTTTCGCCTGATTGTGGCAACCTGCCCATCATCGTGGTGGGTGATGTGGTGGCTGACAACGAGGGCATTGCGACTTTCGACAAATGCTCGCTCGACTATCGGGCCAAAGGCTCGCACAAGGTGAAGTCGCCCCATGCCACCATGCTTGAATACCTCAACGTGACCGACAATGTTTACGGCATTGTCAGCAACGGGCGCGTGTTGCGTGTTATCCGCAACTCAGGTGAGTTAGTTAAGGCCACCTACATCGAGTTTGACCTTCAGAAGATGGTGGAGGAAGACCACTACAACGAGTTTGTGATCATGTTCCGACTGCTTCACGCCTCGCGCTTCATCAAGCGTGGCGATGACAGCATCATCTTTGAACGCTATTTCAACCAAAGTATAGAATCGGGCAATCGCATCCGTGACGGCCTCAGCCGTGCCGCACAGCAGGTGATGGAAACCATAGGCACTGCTGCCATCAGGCACAATGAGAGCCTTCGTGCTGCCATCGAAAACGGTGAGCTTACACCGCAGCAGCTGCACAAGGAACTCATCCACTTCATCTACAAGCTGCTCTTCCTCTTCATCGTGGAAGACCGAGGCTTGCTCTATGCCCAGGACGACGACACAGACAACACCCAAATTGAAAAGTGGCAATCCATCTATTCGCGCTACTATGCCGTTGGACGGTTGCGCACCCTGTCGGAATACCCGTTCCTGAAGAAGGATCAGTATTACGACTTGTGGATGTCGCTCTTTGAGACTTTCCGCCTGTTTGAGGATGAGGAATTTGGTGCTCCGCTGGGCCTCAAACCTTTGGGCAGCGTACTCTTTGCCAAAGATTCGTTGCCATGGCTGCGCCAATGCCGCATCGACAACCATTCTCTGCTCACCGCTTTTGGATTCCTTGACCAATTCCAAAGTGAGCAGGGCAACATGGTGAAAATCAACTATACGGCCTTGGATGTTGAAGAGTTTGGCTCGGTGTATGAGGGCATTCTGGAACTGCGTCCCATTGTTTCGATGGCCGACAGGAAGTTTTATTATGCGCAAGGTCTCGACCGCCAGTCGACCAGCTCCTATTACACCCGACCCGATTTGGTGAACAGTCTCATCAAGACTGCGCTCGTTCCCGTGATTGAGGATAAGTTGAAGGCTTGCTCCACACGCGAAGAGCGAGAAAAGGCGTTGCTTGATATGAAAGTGTGCGATGCCGCCTGTGGCAGTGGCCACTTTGTGTTGGCCATGGCCCGAACCATTGCCTGGCACCTTTGCGTTGTGCGTACTGGAGAGGACAACCCCGCATCGCGCGACTATCGACAAGCACTGCGCGAGGTCATACAAAAGTGTGTCTATGCCGTTGACTACAACCCTGATGCCGTTGAGCTGTGCAAGGTTGTGCTGTGGATTGAAGGCTATTGTGCCGGAAAGCCACTCTCTTTCCTCGACCACCATATCCGTTGCGGCAACTCGGTGGTGGGCGTGACAGACCTCAATGTGTTGCTTGATGCACTTCCAAGGGATGCCTTCAAGGTGCTTGAACATGAAAGCAATCCCAATGGCACAACAAGCTTGCTTATGAGGTTTGTTCGTCGCATCAATGAGGCGGAAGCTGAGCGCAACAAGACTGGTGCATTTGGGGAGTTGTTTGCCAACGAGCAACCGAAACTTGACAAGTCACAAATCGAATTGGGCAATACCGCTCGCAGCATTACCTCGCTGCCCGAGGAAAGCCTTGATGAGGAGAAGGACAAAGCCGACAAATGGGAGGCTTTCATGAGCAGCCCACAGGTGGAATGTTTGCGCCGTGCCGCCGACATCTACACTTACGCCTTCTATCGCACCTACACTTATTCCGACTTTTTTGAGCGTTTCGATGATTTCACCGAAACAGGCTACACGATGCGGGAGGATGTGGAGCTGCCCTTGCCAGCCACGATTGGAAAGGCTCTGTTAGAGACTAAAGAGGACTACGATGGTCCAAGGCTTTCGGACGACTTCAAGGCCGAGGTGCAAGCTGCTGCCGACCGTTACCGTTTTTTCCATTGGAGTGTAGAGTTCCCCGAAGTGTTTGCCCAAGGTGGTTTTGATGCCATGTGTGGCAATCCGCCATGGGATAAGATCAAGGTTGAGGATAAGAAGTGGTTTGAACAACATGGTAGGTCTGACATCGTGAATGCCGGAACGGCAGCGCAGCGTAAGCGTGCCATTGCCGAATTGCCCAATACTGACCCTGAATTATTTGCCGAATATATTGAGGCGCAAAACGACGCAGAGGCCATGAGCCGTTTTGTGCGGTTAGAAGGACGATTTGAATTGACTGCAACTGGAGACATAGATTTGTATCCAATGTTTGCGGAACTATGTCTACGTTTTACGAAAGAAGCATGGGGACTAGTGCTACCTACGGGTATAGCATTAAATGAACCAAATAAAGATTTCTTTGCAAAATTAGTTGACGAGAACCGACTTGTTTCATTATTTGATTTTGAGAACCGTGAAAAACTATTTGATATTGATAGTAGGTTCAAGTTCTGTCTGTTAACAGCTGGAAAAATGCAAAGCAGTCCTCGAAAGGTAAAAGGAGGATTCTTTTTAACACGTCTGGATCATCTTTTGGATCCCAACCGAATTTATACTTTGGAAACTGCAGATTTTGAAAAACTGAATCCTAATTCAAAGACATGCCCGATATTTCGCACCTCACATGACGCTAATATTACAGCTAAGATTTACAATAAATGCCCAATTATACAAAATGAGAAAACAAGCACCAACCCTTGGAATGTTCGGATTAGCAATATGATGCACATGTCCCATGATTCTGGAGATTTCAAAACATACCAAGATTTGATTAATACAGGAGCAGTTCTTGAAGGAGATAATTTCGTCACACCTTCAGGCGTGTGCTATGTACCTGTTTATGAGGGTAAAATGATATGGTTCTACAATCATCATTACGCCTCATGGCCAACGGAAGGAGAACGTCCCAGTTCTATTCCAAATGTCACTTATGAAGAATTGTCAGATCCAAATTCAGTTATATATGCATGGTATTGGACTCCAAAAGAAGACATGATGTCCAAGATGGAAAAGCGTGATGCTGATGGCAACCTCCTTTGGCAATGGAAACATGATTGGATGTTGGGCTATAGAAAAATATCAAATGCCACTAACGAGAGAACTTTTGTGACTTCACTTATTCCATTGCCAAAAGGCGCAGGAGATAGCATTATCTACCTGTTGATTGACGACATTATCACGAACACAATCGCGCAAGGGATGCTTTCGTCGTTAGTATTTGATTATATCTCAAGACAAAAAATGGGAGGTTCTAATATGAGTAATTTCATTACAAAGCAGCTGCCAATTTTGACAGATGAACAAATCCCATCTGATACACAATGGGAGATTACCCGCCGTGTTGCCGAGCTCACCTACTTCAACCACGACCTCGACGGCTGGGCGGAAGAGCTATACGACGAGTTGACGGACGAGCAGCAGCTGGAGCTTCCGCAGTTGGGCGAGAAGAAGCCTTTCATCTATGACCCAGAGCGCCGTGCCGTGCTGCAAGCCGAGCTGGATGCCATCATTGGCCACCTATACGGCCTCAACACAGAGGACATGCGCTATATCCTCGACCCGGAGGATGTTTGTGGCCCCGGCTGCATCAATGAGACGTTCCGCGTGCTGAAGAGCAACGAGATACGTCAGTATGGCGAGTATCGGACGAAACGGCTGGTTATGGAGGCTTGGGAGAGGATGGGGTATGGAGAATGATTGTGAGAAATGAGGTAGTATTTTTAATTGATTAAAAAGTTGAAATACAGCTTTTTATTTATTGGAAACAATATCTTATGGAATATTTTTTCATAAAATGTTGCTTTTGATTGGAATATTTTTTGTACTTTTGTTGCCGAATTAAAAATAAATACCCATATGAATAGAGAATACTTTATCCCGTCATTGTTTCCATTGAAACAGAATTTCAATCCAGATGAATTCAAGTCTTCTTGCCTCGACTCAGGTCTTGAAGAAAGCATTAGAATTGGTGTGACAGAAGGTCTTGCTGCTACGAATGTAGTTTTTGCAAGTGGTGATATGTCATACCGATTACATGGACAATTCCTTCATGAGAAGATTTTTAATTGCATTCAAACTGCCACTAATGAACACATGCCTACGGAGGAAATCGAGTTCGTCTCTTCAGTCGAAGGTAACAGGAAATGCTTTTTTAGGTATAAAGAATACGTCTTTGTGCTTCGAAGAGAAGGCGTGAATTTGTTAGAAACCGGACCTAATCAAGTAATTAGAAATCAGATTGCCGATAACCATATCATCAGCATTTGTTATTCATTGGATGCGTTGAGAGAGAACATACAATCGTTATCTCTGCAGTATATTGAAGGACAAAATGCTATATGGACATATAATATCACCGATAGCATGCACGTTCTTAATTTTGATGAGCAAGAGGAGTTACCAGAGAAAGAGCATGTGAAAGTGCGTTTAAAACCAGGAATTAAGGAGGGCATTCGTCATGAGTCCGATTAATTATGAATTGTTAGAGACAGCAAGACATCTTCGGCAACTCACACAAAAAGAGGTTGCGGAAAAAGTAGGCGTGTCGCAATCTTGGTTGTCTAAGGCGGAACATTGTATTCAAGAATTGCCAGAAGACATAATGAATAGATTGTTCGACTTGTACGACCTGCCTATGGAGTTCTTCCTTAATGGTAATTCCGTTACTCCTGAAGGTCATTTGTTTTACAGAAAGCGTTTGACCATATCAGAAAAAGTAGTAGATTCTTTTGTTGCCAAGATTCAAATCATCAAAGGTATTATAGATGAATTGATGACCGCAATTGATTTACCTGAGTACAAATTAAACAGCTATGACCCTTCGGATTATTCTCCAAAAGAGATTGCCGATAGAGTTCGGTATGAGCTTGGCATTGTCCGAGGTCCAATACCAAATCTGACGAAGCTTTTGGAAGACAATGGTGTCATTATAATCAAACTTGATTTCGGAACGGAAAAAATAGATGGTTTGACGACGGTTACGGCTGCAAATCGGAAAATCATGTTCATTAATGAGCAGATGCCAAATGATAGGATCCGTTTTTCATTGGCACATGAATTAGGACATTTGATAATGCATATCGAGAAAACTCCTCGTTCTGTTGAAACGGTTGAAGATGAAGCAGACATGTTTGCGTCTGAATTATTGATGCCAGAGAATGAAATTACACCTTTCTTACATGAGTTGGATTTGCCTGTTTTAGCGCAGTTAAAGAGACGCTGGAGGGTGTCTATGCGTGCTTTGATTCGTAGGGCGAAGGATGTTGGCGCAATTAGTCAAGAAGAGTATAGGAGATTCCAGATTCTGTTCTCAAAGAAAGGATATAATAAGAGTGAACCTGTAATGTTGCCAGTGGAGCAACCTACATTATTATCCGAGACATTGGAGCTGTATAAATCCGAGCTGGGTTATTCTGATCATGACTTAATGCAAATAATGCGGATTGGACAAATGGATTATAATTCTTGGTTCGGGGATAAGCCAAAGATTATTCAGCTTTTTGGCAGTCAGAAATAATCCAAAAAGACCATGATTTTCTTAAAAAGTCAGCCGTTTTCGAGAAAAAAGTTGAAAACGGCTGACTTTTTTCGTTATGCGTGTTATCGTGCTGACGTGCTTACGACGGAGATGGGATGGATAAGACGGATGGGGCTGATAATGATGTGCTATCGTTATTCGTACTTACGTGCTTACGAAGTGGGGACTTATAGGACTAATGAGACTTAGAATCGCTCTGAGAGGGAGAAAGAAAAAAATTGTAACTTTGTGGGCTGAAAAACAGAAATCGGAATCGTATGACAGAGCAAGAACTTGTTGAATTATGCAGTTTGGGTGAAAACACCACTGTGCAGTTTAAGTTGGAATTCACCACTCCAAAACAGATTGCAGAAGAGTTGGTTGCTTTTGCCAACACTCACGGAGGCACCATTGTGTTTGGTGCCGAGGATAAGACAGGCAGAATGGTGGGACTCACTTACGAACAGTTGCAATATACTTCACGCGAATTGGGCAATACTGCCAATGACCATGTGAGGCCGACTATCTATATTGAAACTGAAACACTGAAACATGATGGACAGGCCTATCTGGTGGCCTACGTGAAGAGTGGTGATTACAAGCCATACAAAGATTTGTCAGGTAATATCTGGGTAAAGCAAGGTGCCGACAAACGTCGTGTTACGGAAAACGCCGAGATTCGCAGGCTTTTCCAGAAGTCACATCAATACCAGGCAGACGAGGAAGGTGTTGACGGCAGTAGCGAGGCTGACATTGACACAAAGGCTCTTGACGAATACTTCAACAAGGTTTTCGGAAAGAGGGTTGACGAGTTCAATATCCCAGTCCCAACGATTCTGAAGAATGCACACATCACAGATGAACTTGGACGGCTTACCATTGCAGGACTGATGTATTTTGCCAAGGAGCCTCAGATGTTCCGTCCCCAACATTGCATCAAAGCGGTATGGTTTGTGGGGAATCACATCGGTGGCACACAGTATCGTGACAGTCGCGACATCACGGGAACCATCCCTGAGATGTATGAGGACGCAATGCGATGGTTGAAGTCTTGTTTGAGCCGTCCGCAAAATGGCCAGTCATTCAACAGCGAAGGAGATTTGGAGATTTCAGAGGTGGTATTGCAAGAACTTGTCCAGAACGCATTGGTTCATCTGGACCTTCTAAAGCCTGCAGCCATCAGGTTGCTTGTCTTTGACAACAGGGTTGAGATTGTGAATCCTGGTTGTTTGCCAGACGGACAGACCATAGATGAAATCCTGCTCGGCAATTCAGACCCACGCAATCCCCAACTGGCACAATTTGGATCCAAGACGATGCCCTACAGGGGACTTGGCTCGGGCATTCCGCGAGTGATGGCTGAGAATTGTGACGTGGAACTGATAGACCGTCCCGACGGCAATCAGTTCATTGCTCGCATTTGGAGGACTACCCAAAAGGACGAAACCACTACCCAAAAGGCCAATGAAGAGCTGATTTCCGCTACCCAAAAGGATGAATCCACTACCCAAAAGAGCGAAATTACTACCCAAAAGCCTTTGACAACTACCCAAAAGGAAATCTTAAAATACCTGCAAGAACATCCGACAGCAACCCGACAGGAAGTGGCTGAGGCTATCGACGGCATTACCGAGGATGGTGTTAAGTACAACATTGGTCGATTGCAGCAATATAGGGTGTTGAAGCGTATTGGTGGCCGCAAGAATGGACATTGGGAAGTGATTGGTGACGAATATAAACAAATAGATAAAGGCTGAGATAAATGTTTCCTCACAATAGTTCAAGTGAGGAAATGAGGAAAATTGGATATCATGTACGGATAAGTGAAGAGATACCGTACAGAAAAATGCAACGACAGATGCAAGGGCTGATTAAAGAAGGTAAAGTTGAACAGACCGGAACAAAACGATGGACACAATATCGGCTTGTTCCATAAGTATAAAAACCAAAAAAATGCGTTGAAAACGAGTTTTGGTTTTTAGAATGGTTTTTAGAAAAATATTCTTTTTGTTGATAATCAAATAGTTGATAAAAACCGATAAAAACACGATGGTTTTTAGAGTGTTTTTAGAACGTTTTTTTGGTTTTTACATCAGAAGCACGCTGAAAAAAACGAAAACTGATTTTGAGGATTTGAGGATTTGAGGAATGAGGATGTCAAAATACGGGAATTGTCAGTGATTGATTGTTTGTAGAGACGGCGTGTTCACCGTCTCTACTCTACCACAACGACGATGGCCGCCCCAACACCAAGTTGAGGCGACCATCGTCATAAGCCATAGGCCATAGTGATTATTCAAACATCTTCTCAATCACGTCCTTGTACTTGGCCGTGATGATTTTGCGCTTGGCCTTGAGCGTCGGCGTGAGCAAGCCGTTGGCGATGCTCCACTCGTCGGCGAGCAACACCTGCTTCTTGATCTTCTCGGTCTCGCCCAAGCCCTTGTTCAGCTCGTTGACTTCCTTGGCGTAGAGCTTCAACACTTCAGAGTTCTGGATCATCTCCTCGTTGGTGGTGTAAGGAATCTTCTCCTCGTTGCACCGAGCCTTCAGCTCAGTGAAGTTCGGGATGATGAGGGCGCCGGCAAACTTCTGGTTTTCGCCCACCACCAAAATCTGCTCTATCAGCTTGGAAGAGCTGAACTTGGCTTCGATGACGTCGGGGTTGATGTACTTGCCGCCCGAAGTCTTGAACAGGCTCTTGATGCGGCCCGTGATGCGCAGGCGGTTGTATTGGTCAATCTCGCCCATGTCGCCCGTGTGGAACCAACCCTCTTCGTCGATGACCTCCTTGGTCAGCTCGGGGTGCTTGTAGTAGCCCATCATCACGTTGTGGCCACGGCAGCAGATCTCACCGTTATCTGCAATCTTCACCTCAGTGCCAGGCAGCGGCTGTCCCACGTAGCCCACTTCGCGACCATGCGGGTTGCGGTTGCTGACGGCGATAACAGGCGAGGTCTCCGTGAGGCCATAGCCTTCAAACACCGGCATCTTGATGGCTGAAAAGAAGCCTGCAATCTTCTGCGAGATGGCGGCGGCACCCGACACGATAATATCGAAGTTCTCGGCGCCGATGTTCTCCCTAATCTTGGAATAGACGAGCTTGTCGGCGATGGCCAATTTCTTATCATAGAACCAATTGCGGCTTACGGCGTCGATCTTATATCGCTCGCCCAAACGCACAGCCCAGAAGAAGATGCGCTTCTTGATGCCTTTCTGCTTATTACCCGATTGAAGGATGGCGTCGTAGAAGCGTTCCAACACACGTGGCACAGCACACATCATCGTGGGATGGATGGCACGCATGTCGTTGGCTATGGTACCCAAACTCTCAGCATAGTAAATCGACATGCCACGATACTGGTAGCAGTAGTTCAGGGCGCGCTCGTAGGCATGGCACACGGGCAGGAAGCTGAAGGCCTTATTGGAATTGTCGCTGATGGTATAATGGAAGTTTGGGAACTGGTTCATCAGGTTGTGGTGCGAGAGCATGACGCCTTTTGGTGTGCCAGTCGTGCCCGAGGTATAGATGATGGTGGCGCACTCCATCTCGTCGACAGAGGCCTTGCGGGCGGATAGCTCTTCGGCATGGGGATGTTCCTTGCCAAGTTGCAGCAACTGGTCGAAATAAGGATATTTCTCACGGTCGACCATGGTGTATACCAGCTTTACATTAGGTGCATCCGGCAGGATGTTGGTCACCTTGTTCATCACGCTGAGGCCGTCGATGATGACCATTTTGGCGTCGCAGTCGGCCAGGATATAGCGGTAGTCCTCTTCGCTGATGGTGGGATACACCGGCACGGTGACGCCTCCGACCTGGCTGATGGCCATGTCGAGCATGTTCCATTCGGGACGGTTGGTCAGAATCATGGCCACCTTGTCACCTTTCTCGATGCCCAGTTCGATGAGGGCGTAACTCAAGATATCGGAATGTTCCTTATAGGAAACAGAACTATAATTCACCCATTGCCCATTCTTTTTGCCAGCGAGGGCCACCTGCTGGTTGGGGTACTTCTCCACATAGTTGTCGAGAAGGTCGAAGACTCTTTTGATTTCCATTTTTAATTATACTCGTTTCAATGAAATGGCAAAAATAGGAAAAATCCACATACATTCTCTTTTTTCAAAGAAATATGCCTTTTTTTTCAATTTATTCGGGTTCATATAAACGCATGTAGAGACGCGGCGCGCCACGTCTCTACAATACAATCAGGGGTATGATGCCCATAGAGACGCAAAATTTTGCGTCTCTACGGCAGCATCATTTTTGTTTCTTCCGTTTTGTCAACAGATAGGCGCCCGCCATCCCTGTCAGCAGCAGCAACCCGCTGCCCACAGGCGCATAAAACTGGTCGCCATCATGGCCTTGGACGGGGACAAACAGCACGAACTCGTCTTGCTCCAGACGCATCATGCCTTCAAATTCATCGTCGGCAATAAAGATTTGAGCATTCATAGTACCAGCCATCAGCATGAGAGCTGTCAGCAAAACCACGATTCTTTTGTTCATCTTTTTCATTTTCCTTCCCTCCTTATCTCTTTACTACGACTTTTTGAATTCTTGTTCCTTCGCTATTGGTCAAGCGGAATAGATACACGCCTGGTGCGACATCAGGCACTCCTACCCTGCTTTGTCCTCCATGGACTTCCTTGCTCATCAGCACTTGGCCTAGCGGGTCGACGAAATCCAGCTGTCCGTCGCCCGTGACGATCCACTGCGAACCATCGAAGAAGACGAAGGTTTGGATTTCGTTATGCTCCTCCACATCGGTCAAGCTGAAGACGATGAGGAAACGCGACGGATAGTCACCCTTGTGACCCTCGAAGGTGTAGGTGTCGTTTCTGAGCATGTCGTACTCGATACCCGTGATGTGGTCGATAAGGTACATGCTGTGGAAGTCGGCATTGGCGGTGTTCCACTTCATGGTGAAGATGTCATCCTCCTTAGCCTCGAACCACACCGGCACGCGGTCGATACCCTGCTGGGCAAAGAGCGCTGCATAATGGGTGTTGTCGTGTTGGGCATAGAACAAGCCGTCGCCCACACGCAGCTCCTTCAGCTTGGTGGCGCCGCCCCACTCGGGACGTTCAAATTCGATGACCGTCACGTCGGCGCAGCCTTGGTCACTGCTCAGGTACAGGTTGACCAAAGGATAGGCCGGTCGGTCGTCGCGGAAGGTGCTCTCACCTTCTATCGCTGAACGTGGCACCAACATGCCTTCGTTGAACGACAGATTGCCTGCCGCCTTTGCCCTTACGTAGAAGCCTTGGTGCGGGTGCAAGTAACGCTCGGCATAATCACCGCCCCTCGAACCACGCACAGGATAGTATCTGAACGCGGTGCTGGCATCCTGGTTTTGATACTTGTCGGCGTTATAGACAACATAGAATGCGCCTTCATCGGCATTTCCACTGAAGTAGTTTTCATCGCTCAGCACTTCCAGGTTAGCGCCAGTAGCCACCTTATCGAAGTCAAGGTAGCTGTGGAAGGGATTGCCCACCAGGTTCCAGCCTTTGAGTTTGGATGAGGAAGTGAGCGTCAGCGGGATGCTCTTGACGCCATCATTCAGGATGCCGTGGCTCTGCATGAAGGTTCCCGTAGTGATAGCTGCCATATAGCCTCTACCCACGATGAGCTTGTCTTCGTTCTGATTCGCCGTAGCACCCTGGACAGGGACATAATCCAGATGATCATGCGGCTCATCGCTATGCCAGTGGTTGGGGCCGTTACGCTTGAAGTTGATCCAATGGTAGTCAGGCTCAGTCCAAGTGTAGAAGTCCATGCCGTACGGGTAACGGTGTCCGTTCGTTGAAGGGCATTCGTCGCTACCCACAATGAACAAATCGTTCACATGACCATCGAACAAACTACCTCGACGCGTCGGGAAATAACCGTCGGTCTTCTGGTTGGCGGCATCGAACTCCTTCATCCAGTAACGGTTTCCGGCTCCGCTGGCGCACTCGTCACTGCCCGGATTCGTCAGCCAGCTGAATTCGTTACCATCCGACAACCAAGGATTATGGAAATGTCCTTCAGCGTTGTAATCTCCGCTAGTATACGTATTCGTGTTATGTCCTTGGTAATCAAACCCTTGAGGCGCATTGTTCAACGGAGTGGAGAACATGTGCCAGTCGCGCGGCAGCGGATAAGGTCCTATGCCAAGACCGTTGAGACCGACATTGACGCCAGGCGTTGAGGTTGCGTGTCCAAACGAATTGTCGAAGGTGATACCGACGTAGGTCTCTCCTAGGGTAGCCAACTTGCCTGGATACTTGATGGAGGCATGCTCGTAGATACTCACCTTGTCGGCTTCTATGATGACTGAAGCGAGAGCTTCGTCACCATTAAACGATGTTTCAAGAGGAGCACTGTCGTGACCGTCAACGTCGCCGTAGACGAACACATACTCATCACGTTCGAGCATCGTGCTGAGGTGCTTGTCAGCGCCGTCGCGCGCCGTGCCGCCATATTGCAGCACCTTCCCCTTGCCATAAGTAGCCAAGCTGCGGAAGTCGTCCGTTGATTCGACATCGGTAGAACTCATGTCGGAGAGCAACAGCACGGGCAGGTCGCCATTGATTTCGGCCATGCCCGGACGCGCCCAACGGGCGTAACCATGACCGCTATGGTTCTTGACCCATTCGTTCATGCGGACGAACATCGCCGTGTCGCCTTCAATCTTATTGTCTTGATACATATAGCCAAGCATATCGGCACTAATGACATCCGAATACCGTTTGCATGTCGCATCCACACCGCCCGTGACAGCAAATGAATAGTCCGTCGTGGTGTTGCCCATGGCGTAGCACTGCTTCATGTTGTCAGCGGTGGTGTTGCTGGCTGCCAATCTACCGAAATTGGATGCCGTCAGTGACGTACTAAAATCATACCAGTTCGCATAGCAGTTCATCACCGTTGCCCCAGTGTTGATGCCGAGCAATCCACCAGCCACAACGTTAGCGTTGTTACTGCTGATGTCGAATGTGACGTTGGCGAACGCGTTGTAGATGTTGCCTCCAGTGGCTTTACCCACCAAGCCGCCAAGGGTGCCCTTATAGTTTTGACCAATGGACAAGGTGCTCATGGTCATCGACGAGTGGATTTCGCCTCCGATCAGGTTGGCCACCAAGCCGCCTATGGCATTTCCAGTCACACCATCATTGAGGTTGGGACCAAGTATTATGACAGCAGCCTCGCTGTTGGAGACCTTCGAGGTGCCATCCATGCTACCGACCAAGCCACCGATATTCTTGCCCGCGGTGCCATTCAGGTCTGACACGACAGGTTGATACTTGCCGCTCACCAAGAAGGTACGGTCGACGGTGCCACCATGGACATGGCCAAACAAGCCATAGTCGGTAAGTTCGTAGCGCAGGTCGCCTGTTCCGATATAGTCGATGTAGAGGTTCTTGATGAGATGGCCTTGACCGTCATAGTTACCAATAAACGGAGTAGTCTCGTTGCCTATCGGCACCCAGACATACTGTTTCATGTCGAGATCCGCAGTTTGCTTGAATGGCTCATTCTGGAATTTGTCTTTAGTGATGAGCCACGCCAAGTCTTCGGGCGAGTCAATGCTGGTGGCACTGTAGCCCGTCGGCGCAGTCCTCACCACGCTGGCCCAAGTCCAACCGAAATACAGCGTCTTGTTATCACGATCCTTGGTTCCTGAAGCAACGTAATAGGTGGTTCTCGGTGAGGCGGGCTCCAAGGTCTTGTTACCGCTGACGAAGAACCAATCCTGGTCGTCGGTGAAGTTGCAGCTCTCCCAAGCCTTAGCGGCTATTTCGTTGGCTGTCATCGTGGCAGTGGCAACCGGCACGGCCTTTGCCACAGGAGACAAAGTATTGTTGTGATAATCCGCATCCGTGTTTCTGATCGGGCTGGTCACGCCGATGCGGGTCTTCTCGTTCAACTCGTCTGTGATAGTGAGGTGCTTGAGGAAGGTAGGCAGATACACATTACTATTGACCGGGTGGTCATCCGATCCAACCAAACGGCGTTGCTTGCTGCCTGTGACGGTCACCAAGCCTTCCACATTCACCGTGGCATCCTTGTCGACAAACAAGCCGCCACCTTGTAGAGCGACAGTGGATCCTGAATAACAATCGTAGTCCGCGTTGCTGTACCATGTAGAGGCTGCATCCGTGTTGTTGTAGCCACGCTGCAAGATGGTGCCATTGGCCAAGATTGCTTCAGTACCAGCCTCGATGTTCTTACTGCCCTTCAGGGTGAGTGTATTATCGGCAGTAGTGACCACCATCGGTTTGTCCACTTTGTACATTTGCGTACTCGTGAAAGAGGTTGGGATGTTATGTGTCGTAACATCACTTTGGCTGGGGTTATACAAGCCATCCACCAACACATTCTCCATCACGAATTTGCTCTTGTTGGCATGGATCATCATGCCCAAGTTGGCGCCAGGACCCATAGAAGCATCCATTGTCGAAGACGTTCCTTCGTTAACCAATCCATCGTAAGTGCTCGATGGAACAGGAGCAGGATGCGTCGCATCAACAACCGTATTATCCATTTTGCCATTGCTCATCATGTGTCCACCGGGATAACGATACAACTTCAAGGTATAATTAGTCTGTTGGTTCAAGAGGCCTTCCGCATCTTCTTTGATGGCCTCAACAGGACCGACCACATAAATGATGTCTTCCGCAAAATTGAATGGATAGTATGCATCAGTTGTAAGGTCTTTGCAGATACCTTTATAATCTGAATCACCAGATACGGTCAGTTTGGGCATATCGGGGAAATGGCCCCATCCTGCCTGGTGGCTCGCATCCTTACCCCAACCGCCATTGCCGATGCCTCTGCCGTCGACGTACCAGATTTTACCAGTAATACGTGGCAGCACCCATTCACGGAACTCCTCAAGGTCCATCTCACCATTGGCTTTATTCTGCACATACTCGCCGATGTTGAAATAAGGATACTGTTTCGTTTTGGTGAAGTTGCTTCCGCCGTCGTCGCCATCAGTTGTGTAAGTATAATACAAAACTGTCTGAGGCGAGGTAAAGAAGTTGTAATCCGTATTATAACTCAAGAAGCCGCCATCGCTGCCATTCATGATGTCTCCAGGAATCTGATGCCCTGTAACACTGATGGGGTTGTTTTTCAGTGTCACCTTCGGGCGGGCGTAGGCAAAGCTCTCCGTGCCGACAGGTTGGAAGAAGTCGCCTCTCATCCTGAAGAAACCTTGGAGTTGGCCGTACATTCTTTTCTTGTTACTGGTAGTTTCATCCAGATAACGCACATAAAGCCTCGAGTCGCCGTTGAAGATGATGACGTTTTCTTGATTGTAGTTCAAAGGTGTGCTAGGAGCCGTTTGCGAATAATACAACCTTGCGTTTTCTGCGGTGTTGTTGCCATTCGGATTGACACCTATCCACTCCCAATAGTTAGCGTCGCTACCATCCAAGTGACCGTATGAAGTGCTGTTGGCATTTCTCAGATGCAAGCTTCTCACTTCATGGATGGAGTCCATGTAGGCAGGAGCGCCGACGGCGCCAAGCACGATGCCAGAGGCATTGGTCACATACACGCCATTATCGACCTGAAGCACAGCGAACTTCCTCTCGGAGTCGGATTGGCTGATGTCGTCAGCACCGCTCAGGTTGACGTTGGTATTGTCAAGCATGATAACGTCGCCACGCTGGAGGGTGGTCAGTGTACGGGAGGCCTGGGTCAACTCGGCTGTTGCGCTGCCGCCAGGATTGCGCGTGCCGTAATTCCTGACCAAGATGTTACGACCTTCCACACCCGACTCGCAGTTGGTACCGCAGCCATACACACCACCTCCGATGTTCATATAGTCGTCAGCATTCGCATCCGGGGTTTCTGCGGTAGTGTTGTAGCCGGTGCCGTCGATGTAGACTCTACTGTAGCCCGACACGTTAAACGAGTGGTCCCAATCCGTTGAGCCTATACTTCCATAAGAGCCGCCAAACACGCTGCCCTTGATGTCGAGGTTGGCAACGGCAGGAGTCTCTTGTCTGTGGATGTTTTTGCCATAGAACTCATCCCCTGACTCATTTGACGTTTCGACGATGGCCTTCTGGCCTATCAAGACCGCCACCGAGCCTTTCACTTTGCCACCGTAGCCGGCGCCATACACATTGCCTTTTTCAATACCTCCTTTGGCGTCGGTGCCGATGGTGCCGCCACTAATGTTGACAAACGAGGCCCAACCCTTCGAATCGTGCGGGTCTGACGGGTTGTCGTCTTCAGCATAGTAACTGCAGCCATACACATTGCCTTCGACGGTGCCGCCCCACATGTTGACCCAACGCGGAGCCTTGTTGGGGCGCGAAGCAGGAATCTGACGGCTGCCGCCAAACAAACTACCATGTATCAAGCCACCCGACATGTTGACCACTTTGTAATCGTGTACCACGCTCTGGCTACCACCGCCATACACATTGTTCCAGATGACGGGCGAGTATTCGGTCTCGTCGACAGTCGAGTTCTTGATGTTGACGATGGAATAGCCATACACCTCACCTGCCGTCTCGCTTTCGGCAGTGGTGAGCAGACCGCGGCCGCCACCGTACACATTGCCGTCAAGCGTATTGTAATAAGTGGAAGTGGGATTGGCATCGTCATCATCACCGATGATGCCGCCTTCAATGTCGACAAGGGCATTCTTTCTCACATGGCCGTCCTCGCCGCCACCAAACACGGAGCCGTAAATCTGGGCCGTCTGGCCAATAGTCACATGGGTGTTTTTGACGAAGGCCAATTCGACATACTCGCCGCCCATGCCGCCGTGTCCTGAGCCGAACACGTTGCCGAAGTTCTCGTCTTCGTGAATCGTACCAACAGTACCGCCCACGATAGTCACCGAAGCCAAGCCTGTTTTGTAGTTGCCTTGTGCATCGGGTTCCTCAGTGGCATTGCCCACCGAGGCCAGGTTGCCGCCGCCATACACGTTACGGATGACATGGCCGCCATCCATATTGACATGGGTGTTGCCTTGCACCCAGCCCGCCGTATGGCTATGGATTTGTTCACCTTCATGTTCGTATGTGTCGACACCACGACCGCCGCCATACACATTGCCGTGGTAGGGGTCGACGCAGGGTTCGAGGTTACCATAATCATGGCCACCGATTTGTCCGCCATGGATGTTGACGTAGGTGTCTTTCAACACATGTCCGTCTTCGCCCGAGCCGAACACCGAGCCTTCAATCCAGGTTTCGGTGCCCGATTTTTCCATGATGTTCACCGTGGTTTGCTTCACCTTCGACAAGCGTGTTGCCATGGTGCCAGGCGCATCTGCCTTACCTTTGGCGCCGCCATACACGTTGCCGCCCACGCGCTCGTCGGGGTGAGACGGGTCAGTAATCAAGTGACCTATGTCGATGTTGCCGATTTGGTATTGTCCACCCACATTGACGGTGGCATAGCCGTGGTTGACGCCAACCAGCGTGTCGCCATTGACGTCGATACCGACCGAGCCGAGACGACCGCCGCCGAAGACGGAGCCGAGCATGTGGCCGCCCAAGACATTGACGGTGGTATTGCCACCCACGCGGCCAGCGGTTTCACTTTCTTCGTGGTAGTTACGGCCTCCGCCAAAGATGTTGCCGTCGAAGCCGGTGATGCCATTGGTACCCAAAGTGCCTTTCTTCATCGTCACGGTGGCGTTGCCAAGCACATGGCCGTCGCTGCCGCCGCCGAAGAGCGACCCCCAAACACGGTTGGCGTCGCTGTCGTTGTATCCCACCTCTACCTCGGTATGGTTCACATTACAATACGGTTTCATGGCAGAATTGCGACCGCCCTTGGGACCACCGAAGACGTAGCCGTTGAGACCTGTATTGTCCAAAGGACCGATGATGCCGCCGGTCACTTTCACCGTAGCCTTTCCGGTGTTGGCAACAGGAGTGACGCTGCTTGCCCCATCAGACAAATTAGAAGGATTCACATAAGTAATTTCGAACTTTCCCACGCTGGCCACTTCGCCACCGCCGAAAACATTCTCAAAGACATGGCCACCCTTGATATTAACATAGGTGTCACCATACACGCGACCTGCTATTAAGATGGTCGGCTCGTGAAGAGCGTTGTTGGTATTCAATGATTCCGCCGTATTTGCGCCTTCATAGCCTCTACCTCCGCCAAACACATGGCCGCAGTTCTCAGCGACGTTATTGTTGGTGTAGACGCCGCCGATGGTGCAGTTGCCAGCGATGTTGACCGTGGTGCTGTCGCGAACACTGCCGACTTCGCCACCGCCATACACTGAGTTCTTGATGGCTGCCGTGCCTTTGATGGTCACATTGGTCTGCTTGACGCGTGCCGCCAAAGGCCAGATAGGATTTGTGCTAAACACACCTCTACCAGCACCATAAACGTTGCCGCTCATGGTGTAAGGATTGTCATGGCTGGGATGCGTTGAGCTGTTGCCGACGGTGCCACCACTGACATTAACGACCACGTGGCCGTAGGTCTGGGCGTTCTCGCCTGTCACATCGTCCCTCATTTGGCCATAATATGGATTGTCGGTCATGACACCATTGTTGTCATATTGGGCATCCACAAGGTAGGTACCCACCGAAGCACGGTTGCCACCGCCATAGACAGAGTTGAGGATGGTGCCACCGGTGATATTCACGTTGACATTGCCACTCACCGAACCTGCGGTAAGGGCCTCCTCCGTGGTGCCTCGACCGGCGCCAAAGACATTGCCGTCTGCCTTGGTGAGGCCTTGGGTTCCAATGATGGTGGGAACACCGCTGGGTGCCTGACTGACCTTGAGGTTGACGTCGCCCATGACGTGGGCGTCCTCGCCACCGCCAAAGACACAGCCGTAAATACGGCCACCGCTGACGGTGACATCGGTTTCCCACACGTTGGTCCAGGTGTTGAAGTAGATGCGCGGGTCGCCCTTGCCCGAGCCATAGAGATAGCCAGGGACAGGATGATTTTGAATATCTGTTGTGCTGCGCGGCACGCCGATGGTGCCGTCAGTCATTACGACAGTAGCCTTACCACCTGAATTATGGTCTTCGCCATGAATCGTATAATTATAGGTGTACATACCCACATTAGTGACCTCGCAGCCACCGTAGAGGCAAGAAAGGATGTGGCCGCCCGTGACTTCCACGCGGGTGTTGCCCTTCACATGTCCCGCCGAGCGCAGCCATTGGCTTTGGCCGTCGACTGAGCCGTAGGGATAGTAGCCCGAGCCGCCGCCAAACACATTGCCAAAGAAGGTGCCGCCATCAAGGCCTGGTTTCGGTTTACCGCCCTCAAGGACGAAGATGTCGTAGGGGTCGCCGTTCATAGTATAATTCCAATGGGCTGCCGGATTCAAGGTAGTGCTACTGGTCCATTCCTCATCAGTGTAGCGACGGGTGAGACCTTCGCCTGCGCCGATTTGTCCGCCTTTGATTTTCACCCAAGTGCTGTCAAACACACTGCCGTTGTCGCCACCGCCATACACAGATCCGAGCACGAAGGCATCGTCTGAGATTTCCACCTCGGTAGCGCCCACAGAAGCCATCAGATCAACGAGATGGTCGCCTTCTTCATCAACGACCGGTGAGGTCTCAAGCGATTCCGTCCAGCCTGCGCCACCGCCAAACACGTGGCCGAAGTCGTCGGGATAACCCGAAGCGGTAATCATCTGCATATTGTCCAAGCCGATGGTGCCGCCGCTGACGGCGACCTTAGTATGGCCTGTTTCAGGTTCAATATCGATATGGCTAACGCGAGCGCCAGTTTGGTTCCAAGTGTAGTTGCCTACATTGGCCACCTCGCCGCCGCCATACACGCTGCCGTAGATGCGTGCCGAGCCTGAGATTTCAACCTCGGTGTCCTTGACCAAAGAGATGAGCAAGGCCGATGATGCGGGCTTGCCCGCAATGCCTGTCTTGCTGCCCTTGCCACCACCGTACACGTCGCCAATGACAAGCTGGCGATCCCTCATGTAATCGAGATTGCCCACCGTGCCGCCCGTCACCTTGACCGAAACTTGACCATGTTCGGGGCCGTCTAACAAGGCTTTGTAGGCGTCTGCGGATGTGCCGGTTGGGGTCACGCCGTTATAGCCGATGCCCGTCATGGCCAAACGCCCGCCGCCGAAGAGGCAACCAAGCAAATGGCCACCCTCCATCTCGACGGTGATGTTGCCACGGGTGCGGCCCGCGGTGTAGTTCTTCTTGGAGTAGTTACGCCCGCCACCGAAGATGTTGCCGTCGTAGCTCGTGGTGCCATAGGTTCCAATCAAGCCATTGACCAAGTGAACGGTAGCGTTGCCCAACACGTGGCCGTCTTCGGCGCCGCCGAAGATGCTGCCCCAGATGCGGTTGGCATGTGAGCCATCGTCCATCGGCATATTCACCTCAACTTTAGCATAGTTCACATTCGTGTAGCCCTTGTAAAGTTCAGTGGGGTCTTTACCGATACCCTCGCCGCCGCCGAACACATAGCCGTCCAAACCATTCAAGCCGATGTTAACATTGTAGGGATGGCCTAAATACGTTCCGGTTCCCGGTGCAGGACCCACTTGACCACCAGTGACCTTCACTTGGGCAAAGCCAGAGGTCCCCACCGGCCTCAAATCCTGAACAGAGGTAGTCTGATCATTCGCATCGGTAAAAGTGTAAGTATATGTTTCGCTCTCGCCCACGCTGGCCACCTCGCCACCGCCGTAAACGTTGTAGAACACATGACCGCCATTGATGTTGACCACGGTGCTGTCCATCACCAAGGCTGCGTTGACCTTGCTGAGGTGACCTTTGCCGCCACCAAACACGTCGCCGCCCGAAGTGTGGAAGATACTGTCGTAAGGCTGTGCATGGTTGGTATTGCGTTTCCAAGTATAACCAATCGTTCCCACCTCGCCAGCGTTCATATTGACCTCGGTGCATTGCTTCACGATGCCGACCTCGCCACCGCCATACACATTGCCAAGCACATAGCCAGGGACAGGGGTGCCGTTTTCGTTGTTTTGTCCCACATTGACCTCGGTATAGATGGAAGTGGAGAAACTGCTTTCGTCAAGCGCAAGTTCACCACGGCTGCCGCCAAAGACATGACCACCATAGCTGAACTTTTTGGTAACGCCGCCGTCAATGTAACTTCCGTCCACATCCGAGAGTTTTCCGATCGTGCCATTGATGTTGACCGTGGCCAAGGTTTGTCTACGGCTTGCATCGTAGGTAAGCGGAGGTATGCGCGGAGGGCCGACCGAGGCCAACGAGCCGCCGCCGTAGACGTTGCGGTGTATCAAGCCGCCGTTGATGGTGACTGAAGTGAAATGCGTCACCGAGCCTGACGAATTGCTGTGCTGATTGACGCCATAGACATCCTTATAGGTTCCCGTACCCGAGCCTGCACCATACACGTTGCCACGGGCCAACCATTGGAAGTGCAAGGTGTCGGCAGTGCCAACCAGACTGACTGCAGCCGTGGGATTGACATATTCATTACCAATCTCGGCATCGTTGACGACGACCTCAGTGCCCCAGCGGACGTGGCCGTCTTGTCCACCACCATACACCGAACCATAGACACGCGGGCTGTTTTCATCAGGTGTGGCATTGGGATCTTCTCCGATAGTGACATGGGTATGGTTGACATAGCCAGAGAAGAACTCAGGGCAATAATGGTAACGCGGTGAGAGGGTCGACGGCACATTGGGTGCGGGTTCGCCACGGCTGCTGCCGAAGACATTACCCGTAGGCAGGTCGTCCTTGTCGCCACTGGCCGTTCCGATTTGGCCACCATACACATTAACATAGGTGTGGCCAGAGTTCATGAGGAGTTCCCGCATCTCTGCCGTAGTCCACTTCTCGCCATAGCCGTTCACTTGGTAATCGCCAGGGCCACCGGCATAGTTGCCTTTACCGACCGAAGCGCGGTTGCCGCCGCCAAACACGTTGCGCACCACATAGCCACCATTGACAGTGACATAGGTGTCGCCATACACCTTGCCTGCGGTGAGGCTGGTGATTTGGGCTACATATTCATCACCAATACTCCAATCGCCATTGGGGTGATCGTTATAATGCTCCAAAGTCACGGGATAGGTATCAGTACCTTTACCTCCACCATAGATGTTGTGTCCGACGAGGCCTTTTTCGAGGGTGACGCGAGCGTCTTCGTTCACATGACCGTTTTCGCCGCCACCGTAAACGGCACCCGGGAGGCAACCCAACGCACCGTATGTTGTCCAATCACTCCATTTGGGGTAGAAAGCGGTTTCATAGTCAATACTACCTGTATAAGTCGGTTTGTAGTTGTCGGGTGTGGCGTTGTTGTTAGGATAGTTGATGATCACCTCGGTGTTGTTGGAATTGGCGCAGTGGGCCATCACATAGCGGTCGCCGGCAATGCCCTTACCACCTCCATACACGTCGCCATTGTCCTCACGAGCTGCCTTGAGCAAAGCCACTTGATCGGCATCCGTAAGGTCATACACATGACTCACATTATTCTCGTCATAGTAAATAGGTTGTCCATTGGTATTCCACGGGCCCATGTAGTCCTTACCAGTCATACCGACACGTCCGTTATTGATGATAACAGTGTCGTAACCAGTCTCCTCTGCATATTTGAACTCATAAGGCCAACTAAGGGCGAAGCCTTGGGTCTCATCATCATGAATGGTAGGCCATTCTGTGAGAGTACCCACTGAAGCCAACGAGCCTCCACCATACACGCACTTCTTCACCCATCCCCCATTCATTACGACCTTGGTGTTGCCGTCGATGCGGCCTGCACGTTGCATGGGAGAGACCATCACGGGGTCAACTTCATCATGAACATATAAGGGTGCGAGCATCGTAGTGTTATCGCTTCCAAAGCTACCACCATACACATTACGCCAGATGGTGCCGCCGTTGATGACGACCTTGGCATTGCCCGAAGGCTTGCCGGCATTGACATCGGCTTCATTGCTCGACAAGGTACCCAACTCGCTACCGCCGAACACACTGCCCTTGATGATGGTGTTGTCGCCACTAATCGTGACAGAGGTATTCTTCACCTTACCCAAGTTGGGCCAATATGGGTTCACCGTGGTGCCGTCAATCTTGGTCAAACGGCCCATCGAGCCACCATAGACGTTACCTCCGTAGGAGCGTCCCTCCGCAAGGGCCGGGTTGCCAACATGCAGTTTCGACTCATAGTCGTTACCGATGACACCGCCTGAAATGTTGACGGTGACATGGCCGTGAGTGACAGGATGAGCGGGGTCGCTGTAGTCGTCAGCCTGCATTTGGCCGTAAAGCGGGCTGTTAACAAATACGAAAGGTGTGCCCACCGAGGCCAAACGTCCGCCACCATACACCGAGCCAAGCATGGTACCTCCGCTGATGTTGAGCGTCACGTTGCCACCCACCGAGCCAGCCGTGAGGGCATCGCCCGAGAAACCACGACCGCCACCAAACACGTTGCCGTCGACGTAGGAATAGCCGTAAGTGCCGATGTGGGCACCGGGTTCAATGTTCATCGCGACATTGCTGAGCACGTGGCCGTCCTCGCCACCGCCAAACGCCGAACCGAAGATGAACGCATCGTCGCTGATGTTGACTTCGGCATTTTCGACATTGGTCCAAGTGTTGAACATGATACGTTGGTCGCCCTTGCCTGCGCCAAAGAGGTAACAGGTGACCGGGTGCTTTTGAATGTCCTGAAGCGTACGCGGCACACCGATGGTACCACCCGTCATATTAACGGTGCTGGTGCCCATCACGTCGGTTTGCTCGTTACCGCCATAGACGTTGGTGAGGATATGGCCACCGGTGATGTCGACCACGGTATTGCCCCATACACGCCCTGCCGAGCGGCGCCAAACTGCCTTGTTGTTCGCTTCGTCCCAGAAAGGATAATAGCCTGAGCCGCCGCCAAAAACGTTGCCATAGAAAGTATGTCCATCGGTGGCATTAAGTGCGCCGCCGTGAGAGTCGTAACCTACCTTGTCAGCGTAAATATCATAAGTATAATAGTTACCGTCTGCATCGCCGTAGGGCCAGTGGTCACATTCGTGGAAACCGTTGGCATCGGCTTCGGTGAAGGTGCCGTTCTTGATTTTCTGAATCACCGTAGTCCATTTTTCCTCATCATATCGACCATCATGCACTTGAGAGGTTCTATCATATCCCGTGCCTATCTGGCCACCGGCAATCTCCACATGCGTATTACCCATGACAAGGCCGTTCTCACTGCCACCGTATGCGGAGGCCGTGATAAGTGCGGAACCGCTGATTTTCAAATGTGTTTCCTTGACCACGGCAAAGAGGTTGGCCGAAGGATAAGTAAGCGTGTCGGCTTCGCCACGGCTACCGCAGAAAACATAACCCATGTCGTCTTCGTATGCGGTAGAACCGACATCAGGCATGACGGCCTCGTCGATGCCCACTTGTCCCCCACTAATCAGCACCTCGGTCTTGCCCGTACCTGTGGCACAAGTTTTTGGCTCTCCTGCGACATGCGCTCCCGTCGCCACATTATAAAACTCCGTGAAGGTGCCCACCGAGCCAAGCTCGCCACCGCCATAGAGGCTGTGTTCAACGATGCCTCCTTTCACGTCGACCTTGGTATTGCCTTTCACCAAACCGGACTCAACATTATCTATTGAGCCTTTGCCGCCGCCATAGAGGCAGCTTTTGAGGGTGCCACCACGCATGTTTACAGTGGCATCGTCTCTCACTTCTCCAAGATTGCCACCGCCATAGACGTCGCCATGGATGGTGACCTGCGCCTTGACGATGCCCCCCGTGAGCAGCAGCGCCAAGGCCAAAACATACTTTCTTGTCTTATATATATTCATGATTGACTTAAGTTCAAAAGTTACTTTCATCATATCGTCTAAAGCTATTCATTCACAAAAGTTGGTGTCAGGGTTGCGTTTGCTGTTCCCATGGTGAAGGTGGTGCTGGCCGAGTGTGACTCATGCACGCTCCCGCTACCAGTCACCGTCCACTCGCCAAAGGCGAATCCCGTTGCAGGAGAGGCCACCAAGTTGAGCACAGCGCCTTCCCTGATGTACGTGCCACTACTCACATGTTGGCCCTGCACGTCGGTGACTGTGATGGAGCCACCGTTTGAGGGCTGAGGCGTGTTAATGGTCAGGATATGGGCCGGCACAAGCATTACCGATATTACGGCATCGGCCGTTCCCATGATGAAGGATGTGGTGGTCGAGGTGAGATTGGTGACCACCGCTCCGCCATTCACTGTCCATCTATCCAAAAGATATCCCGTTTCCACGGTAACCTCCAATTGGAGCACCGCCCCTTCGCTGATGCGACGATTCAAGTCGACGGTATTTCCTTGACCGTCTTTGACCGTGATCGAACAGTGTGACGGTGTGTTGACTGTCAGACTATGGGTGGTAGCAGCTCCAAACGTGCCAGTTATGGAGGCATCCGTTGTTCCCATAGTGAAGAAGGTAGTCGGTAAAAAGTTATTGGCTATGCCAGCACCAGTACCTGTGAGCGTCCAACCATTGAACTTGCCTCCGTAAATGGAGGGTATGGCCTCTAATTGCAGGTTAGCATATTCGTCAATGCTTGCACCGCTATTTACCAATTGGCCTTGACCATCGGTCACCCGAATGACATTGGAGCCGTATTGCGGCGCTGACGCATCATTTTGGCTGATGGTCAGTTGATGGCTATCGGGGACGATAATCACCTCAGAGGCGCCTTCGACATTGCCATGGTTGCCGCCGCCGTACACATCACCTAAGATATGCACCGGGGTGTCGTTTGTGCTTACTCCGACAATCACTTTGGGATTGCTCGTCACCTTACCTTCGTTGCCGCCGCCAAACACATTGCCTTCATATCTCTCATTCTCTTGGATGGAACCGTTGCCATCGAAGTCGAACGTACCGCCAATGGTTCCCTTAATGATGCTCACTTGGGGCGAGACGCCAGTGGCGACCAAAGGCGTATAGTCGGTGGCATTGCTACCGCCATACACATTGCCGACAAAGAGGGCGCATCCTGTATTCCTCTCCTCCACCTTGACGGTGATCTTGCCTTCCACATTGCCGTTGCGGTCGCAGCCGCCAAACAGGTTGCCGATGGCACCGCCATAGACATTGACAGTGATGTTGCCACCCGTTCCGATGAGTTCGGGATGACCGTTGGGATAGTGATCCGCATCATACCTTTTCACATGGGCCGCATAGCCAGCGTCGCCTTGGCAGCCGCCATAGAGCGTGCCGATGATGCCTCCCGTGACGTTGACAGTGATATTGCCATAGACCGTGCCCAGGCGGCATCCGCCGTATGCGGTAAGGTAGTTCTTTTGGTCGGCGCAGGTCAGATTAAGCTCCATCTCGCCCACCTGGTCGGCGTTGTTGCCGCCGTTGAAGAGGTTGTCGATGACCAATTCGCCACACACGCCTCCGGTTTCCAAGTCTTGGACAATGTTGATACAGTTGCCCAAACGGTTGGAACCACCAAAGCAGAAGCCCACATGGCCACCTTTGATTTGGCTATAGGTCTGATGTATCTCAGGGTAAACTCCCACATTGGATGCCGCGACGATACCATTACCACCACCAAAGATGTAATTGAAACGGCCACCGTCCACAACGGTGTGCGTGCTTATGGCATGAGCGGCATTGCTGCCTCCAAAGACCTCCTCGATGGTGTTTTCGCAGCCGTGGATATAGACATGGGTCACTTTCTCCGAGTGTTGGTTATTGTTTTCAGGAGCATAATTGGCTTTGTTGCCGCCTCCAAACACCTGGTAGATGGCATACGTACGGTCCGGGCCTGTGTAGTCATACATGTTTAGGGCATCGTGATTCGTCTGATAGACGTCGACATACACATTCGTTTGGGGCGAGCCATTGGTGTTGTTGCCGCCAAAAATGGAAGTGCCCTTATTGACGCCATCGATAAGCCTGCCATTGAAGGTGGCCTTGCCGAAATAGGTGCCTGCGTTTTCGCCACCCACGATGACATGCACCACGCCATTGACCCATCCTTTACTGTAATCGTTGATATCACCCAAGCCGCCGCCATACACGTTGCCGTTGACGGTACCGTTGAGGATGGTAACCGTAGTGGTATTGAGTTCGCTGGAGTTGACCGAGCCAAAGGCCGAGCCACCATAAAGGTCGCCATAGAGTTTCGGATATTCGCTAGCCACGTCTCCAGACTCAAGGCTGCCAAAAGTAATGTTGACATCGCCTCCCACGGTGGTAGGTGCGCCGTAGCCGCCGCCATGAATGTCGGCTGGGGTTAGCTCGCTGCCGACAACGCCGCCATTAAAAGTGATTTGCACATTATGATCTATGGCACCTACGGCATTGCAGCCACCAAAGACGCCAGTGCCAACCGAGCCACCGTTCATCACGATGGTGCTGTTGCCTGTGGACTCGTTTTCCACAAACAGCACGCCAGCCTCGTTGCCGCCGCCGAAGACGCTTCCACGCACCGCGCCGTCATCAATCGTCACATGGGTTTCGCCGCTCACACCAGCATCACCGCCGCCGAATGCACTTCCAGCGACCGTGCCGCCATCAATCGTCACATAGGTCTTGCCGCAGGGACCGGCCAAGCCGCCACCGAAGACATCGCCCGTGCAGATGCCGCCCAAAGCTTGGACATCCGTTTGGTAGCAATATGGAGGAGTGACGCCACCCGAGTATTCGTAGCTGCCGTTGCCGCCGCCAAACACATCACCGGTGGAGCCGCCCGTGACAATCACTTGCGTGGTGCCGCCCACCACACCGCTGACATCGCTGCCGCCAAAGAAAGTGGCAGGATGCTCGCCGCCGTCGACAAGCACCAAGGTGTTGTTGCTCACGCCATTGCTGCGGCAACCGCCATACACAAAGCCAGTCACCTTGGCATTAGTGGACACTCCATCTCCTAACCCATTGGGTTTGTATATGTCGCGCAAATGCACCATACTGCCGAGGTTGTCATAACCATTATAGGAGAGGCTGCCCGTCATGGCACCCTCGTTGCAGCCGCCATAGATGGTGTGAGCCTGTCCCTTAAGCATGATGATGTCAGACAAAATGTCCAAATCACCTTTGTTGTTGCCGCCAAAGATAGTACCGACCTGATTGTAGGCACTTTCACCCGTGGGCATATTAGCAACATTGATGAACACGGTGATACGGTCCAACACGGTAACGCCGTTGCCGCCGCCATACACCGTATTAATGTAACCGCCTACCCCATCTCCACCCGTTGCATCGATGTTGACGTCGACGAAGGTGTTGGATTGGACGGGCTGGTCGGTAACGTCGCAGTATTCGTCTTCAGTATAAGTGTAGGCACCGTTGCCGCCGCCATACACTGTGTAGACTTTAGGTTTGCCGGTGATGCCCACGTAGGTCTTCACCCCGATGGTCTTCAAATTGGTTTGGCCATCGGAAGCCACATCATAACGGGCAGGCAGCACGCGGTTGGTGATTTGCGCCACCTGTCCCGCGCGGTCGTTGCCGCCGTAGAGGGCGCCGTTAGTATGCTCATCTCCGATATAGCCGATGCTACCGCCCGACACCTGCACCGCATTGCTGCCAAAGACAGAGGCGCGGTTGCCGCCGCCATAGACACTGCCTTCCACAACGCCGCCATCCATCTGGACCGTGCAGAAGCCCATGAACGTAGGATAATCGTTCCCATTGGTGGTGGAATTAATGAAGCCAACGTATGCCATATTGCCACCTGCATAAACATTGCCTTTGACAGTAGCAAATGTTTCCGCATCGACCTTACTCACCTTCACATGGGTTTCGTTGTGCGAAGGGATGTTTCTCCCGACATGGTATTGGCCAGGGGTGAAATTGAGGCCTTCGACGTATTTCACACCGTCGTTGCAGTGGTAGTAGCCATTGCCGCCGGCGAAAAGGTTGCCATAGATGGTGCCTCCAGAGGCCTTCACGTAGGTGGCGCCCTGAACGGCCTGCTTGTGTTCGTCAGTCAAGGTTGTACCTTGAGGGAAAGTAAGCCTTGTGCTACCCACGTCGCCGCCGATGTTGCAGCCGCCATACACGGTGCCCACATGGCCGTTCTTGACTTCCACCCAAGTGCTGTAGGCCACATTACTCATCTGGCAACCGCCATAGAGGTAGTCGACCAACATGTTGGCGCTGTTCATCACCACATGGGTACCATAGAAGATGGGAAGCTGATTGTCGCCAATGTAATCGGGTTCGAAGTCTGCAGCTATGGTATTCGCTGGTGCATCGGGGGTTTGTGCCAGCATCTGACCCGAATTGCCGCCGCCATACACGGTGCCGACGCTGCCTCGCGTCAGGGTAATGGTCGGCAGGCCATTCATGTCGGCTCGGTTGTTGCCACCGAAGAGGGCGCGAACGTTGTAGATGCCTGTGCCGTCCCACGCATAGCTACCGTTGATCTCGCCGACATTATCTTCGTCCCAGCTGCTGACAGCTTCAGTGAAAGTCTTGGTACGTGGGCAGTTGACGAGCACATGGGCATCCCCCACGTCAGCCGCATTGCCGCCAGCGAAGACGGTGTCGCACATGCCGCCCGTGATGGCGATGTCGGTCGTCAAGCCCACAACCTTGTTGCCACCGCCAAAGACGTAGCCGATACCGAAGTCGCGGCCCATGCCATCAGGATAACCGCTCGTTTGGGTCTTCGTGTCATTGACCTCGATATGATGCTTGCCCGCGGTTTGGTTGCCACCAAAGTTGTTGCCGCCAAACACAGCGAAGGCCGTGCCGCCATTGACGATGATGGAAGTGCCGTTGACATTAACATCGGCATTGGTGATAAAGGCGTTCTTGGCGCCGCCAAAGATGGAGTCGACCTTGACGACGTTGGTAACCATTGTGATGTCCGTCTTGGTGATGGTGGGCACGGCCAAGGTGTAATCAGCACCTGTCGTGTTTTCCCATACCACCTCGCCCACCGTGTGCGAACGTGTCATGGCCCTGACTGTTCCATTTGGTGAAACAGTAAAGGAAGTATGATCGTCATCAGCGGCCACGAAAGTGGAGCCGTCGTAGGCATAATAGCCGTTGCCGCCGCCATACACATCGCCAATCCTGACTTTAGTAGAGGGTTGGCTGCTATTATAGGTCGCTGCATCAGGGTCAGTGCCGGTCACGCCCAACTTAATGGTTGAGCCGTAAACGCTTGGGGTATCGCCATCGTAGCCCAGCACCGCGCCAGCGATGTCGTTGCCGCCATACACTGCGCCGATGCTATCGGTGTTGATGATGACCACCTCGGTCTTGCCACGCACGTCGGCCATACGGCCGCCGCCAAACACCGCGCCACCAATCACGGCCGTGGGTTGGTGAAGGGTCGTGAATTGTAGCGGTTCAGGCTCATCGGAAGCACAAGAAGAAGCCTTGACCTTGTAGTCGTATGTTGTTTCGTGTTCCAATCCTGTAAGGGTGTAGGATGTGACATCGCCCACCGTTTGTGAAGTCCATGTCGTGGCATCCGACTTTTTCCACGAAACGACGTAACTCTCTGCGGTCTGTGTCCACGAAATGGTGACACTCTCGTAAGTGACACTGGCCGAGAACGACGGGTTTTGGCAAGGCGTTTTCACCGTTACCTGGGCCGATGTGGTTTGGGTGGAACCGTCAGGATAAGTGACGGTAAGTGTCAAAGTGGCTATCTTGTGACCATCATTGTTTTCGATACGATAGTACAAAGTCGGTGTGGCCGAAGTGCTTGAATGGACCATGTCCGTATTCGTGAACGAGAGGTAGTCCGCGCCTTCGCCCGAGATGGACCAGCTGTAGGTCCACTGGGACGGGTCAGAGCCACTCTGAACGGCCTGTGCAGCAGTAGGAGCATCTGTATTTGAGCTACCGTAGGGATAATAGTAGGTATGGTGCGTAATCGTCGGAGCATCGCCTGGCGTAGTCACTTCATCGAAGTCATATTTGTTATAGGCCGGAATGTAACTGAACGGCACTCCAGTGAAAGACGCGGCAAGAGGATGACTGCTTGGATAGTCCATTGCGAAGCCATCCAGGGCGTTCAAACCGCCTGTACCAACGATTTCCATGGAAAACGATTCGATCGTCACCAAGCGGAAACGACCAGCGTTTTCCGTAATGCCATACGAATGAACGTCTGATAGGCTCCAATTGTTGCCATCATATTCTACCCAATACACTTCCCAGCATTGGCCGTCTTCCCAGTCATAATCACAATCGTCATCTGATAAAACGCCGTTATATTGATGACCACGGGCCACACCTGCGCCCTCGGGATAGTTATCGTAGTCCCAGTCATAGAAATAATAGTTATGGTCAGTATTGTTGAGGAGGTAAATAGGTGGCTGCGCGTCGGAAAGCCCTAACGAGCCTCCTGCCGCCAATGTCGCGGAAAGGAAGCGGTATTGGTTGGCGTCGTCGATGAAATAATAGTTGTGGTTGGTGCCCGAAAGGTTGATCTCGCGGCCCGAATACCAGAGGCAGTCGGGGCTGAACGTGGTGGCATCCTGAAGCACATAGTGGCCGTCCACTTTCACGTGCGCCAGATAGTGTTCGCCACCTTGGCCGCCGTAATTCGTCCTTTTGATAACAAACTGCCCGTCCGATTGCGCCCAAGCGTTCCCCGCCATGGCGAAGAACAAGAGGCAGCAAGCGGCCAAACGCATTGCCTTTGTTATATTGACATTGTATTTCATTTTCGTTTCAGTTTTTTTCATTTCTTCGTCTCCTTCCTCAATTACCCGGTGTTGTTGTTTCGGAATCTGTACTCGTGTTTGATCCGTTACTTTGTCCATTCACCACCACTTTGGTGTTGCCTCTCACCTCGGCCATATTGCCACCGCCATAGATGTTGCCGAGCACCTTGGTGCGTCCCAAGATTTCGACCAATGTGTTGCTAAGCGACTTGCTCTCGTTGCCACCGCCAAACACATTGCCATTTACCGTGGTATTGCCCTTGAGCGTAATCTTGATGTTGCCCGTCACGTTGCCGAGGTCGCTCATGGTGATGTCCTCACTGGTATAGAATATATGGTTTGTAGCATCAGCTGTGTTCTGTTGCTGCTGCGTACCCTGCTCCCAAGTGAAGGTTTCAGGTTCTACCGTACCAAAATCGGAAAAGATGCTCGTTTCGGCTTTAAACACTGACAATGTAGGTGCTGTTGTGGGATAGACGGGTACTTCGTTGGCCGATGCCTTATATCCTCCGCCAAAGGCACTGCCAAGCACGGTGCAGTCTGTCAGCGTCGAGGTCACGGTGCCATCCACCATTCCTTGACATCCAGCGCCATAGAAACTATGTAGGATGGTGCAGTTGTCCAACACATTGGTGACTGTTCCTGTAGTGGCCAATGAGAACGAGGCATAGCCAGTATAGAAACGGGCAACGCCGTTATGTCCTCTCGAGTGCATGATGAATTCAAACTTGTAGCAATTGCCTAAGCCATAGTTGGCTTTATAGCGCAAACGTCCTTCAACATCTGAATCGCTGTCACTATCCAAATAGTGATCAGCGAAGTATCCGGCAGGATAATTAAGTGTGGCTTGAAGAGCGATATTGCCATCTTCATCATTGGTATAGGTAGTGGCCGTGCCGCCGAAGCCAGCACCATAATACTCGCCAAAGGTGGTGTTCTTGGCGTGTGTGGTGACGGTCTTGCCTGTCGACATATCGCCAAACTCAGGGCCGCCGCAGTAGAAATCGACCCTACTGTTGTCGATGGTGACATTGATGTCGCCAGTAATAGGCGCTTTCGAGGTGGTTCCTCCGCCAAAGAAGCGACCGATGATGGCATGGTCGATCTTGGCCGTCATGTTCACGTGACCATCACTGCTACTGGTTTCTCGGGGTTTTTCCATGTATGCCGCAAGGAACTTGTGGATCTTGCCTCCAGCACACCAGAAAAAGATGTCGGGGCCGTATGCGGTTCCCTTTCCGTATCCTGTCATGAAGCATTGCTCAATCTCGCCACCCGTCACATTGACGGGGACCAGGGTATTCGCATGATTATTTGCACTATGGTTGCCTGGATAGAATTCCTTCACGTATGCCTTGCCACCTAACTGGTAATATTGCAGCTTTGTGCATGGATTTAGACGGCTGCGCACCATTTGGGTGAAATACCCTCCGTTGATGATGCAGCGGTAGTTGCGCAGGTCGCTTGCGCTCGTGTTGAAATTGTATGAATCAATCTCAAACTGGTTGGCAAACATGAGAGCGGTTTCCGTAATCTCGAACCATCCGCGAGGCTTCCAAATGGGTGTGTTGGGATAGAAACGAGTTCCCGTGACATGCGCCGACATACCCAACGGGATGAAAGCCACAAAGTCGAAGCGCATGGGCGGTACTTTGGGACGGTCTTGGGTGTTGTTGGAGTAAACGGCGTAGTCAGGTTCCTGGTTGTTGTCAGCATCGATGCTCATGATGGTATATCCTTTCGACGTCAGGTTCTCCAAACTCTCATCATCCCGATGGTAGTTGCCCACCAATACAACAGCTTGGGCATGGGTGGTACCAGAAGCACTCATCGCACCAAGAGCCGCCATCACGGTTTTATAAACCGTCTTACCGTGATAAGTGGACGGCGTGCTACCTGCAAGAGGGGTGCGGGTCACGTAACCGGAAACCGAAGTACCCCCTGGCTTATCTTTTTCGTATGCTATATCATAGCTCTCGTCGCACAAATAGAAGGCATTGGCGAAGTTGGCCTCAATGGTGATGGCTGTCACGCCGTAAGGCACGATATAGTTGCCGCCTTGGGCGAAGATGAAGCCGGTGGTACTGTAGAGGTCCTTGGTGGTACATTTGCGGTCGGACACGTTGTAATGCTCAAAGGTGCCTGGCGTTCCACCTGTAATGCTGGTAATCTTCCAACCTGTACAAATCTTGTCATAGTCGGTGTTCACCTCAAACTCGTTGGCGAAAGGCAACACCACCTTACCCCAAGTATAGTCGTAGTTGTCTTCGTCCATGTCAGTGATGGGAAGGCTCTGGTTGGAGTATGTGTTACTGCCAATCTTCACAGTGACATTGAGATAGCCGTTGGTGCCCATCTCGGTAAGGATGTTGCTCGGCGTGGGAGCATCGAGCACTTTTCTGGTGTTGTTTGGCCAAGGTTCAATGATGGGATAATCAGCCACATCTTTTTTCAGCGCCCAGTGGCCTATTTCGGCAATGTCGTCGGCAGAAATGTCGCCCACATTGTTGCAGTTCACTCCGCCAAACAAGAAGAAGGCGGCCATCTCGCGGTGGGTGTTGAGGATATGGGTGTAGAACGGGAAGCGCGTCAGGAAGTCGTCCTTGTCGATGGCCATTTGGTCGTTGTAGGCAGTGTATTGCAACCCCGAGCGATAGCGCCAATAGTTGTATTCGGTGAAGTTCATCACATTGTTGACATGGTTGCCGCCATACACGGGCGAGATGTTGGTCGCGCCCGTCACGTTGCCGTACATCATGCAAAGGGCGATGCGCACATGGCCAACGGTTCTGTCGGAAGCCACAGTGCCTTCGTTCTTGCCCACAATGCCTGCGGCATAGCTGCTGCCGCTCACGTTGGCAAAGTTGTAGCAGTTGACCACGCGCACCGATGAACCTGACTCAATCAGTCCGACAAGGCCACCTGTGTTGGTGCCTCCGCTGACGCTGCCCGCCTGGATGCCGCAGTTGTAAATCTTGGTGCCGCCCTTTGCCGTGTTGACGATGGCGCCAACATTGCCGCTGCCGCTGTATGTAACGCTACTGACGACCACATTCTTGATTATGGCATCTTCGGCCACGCCTACCAACGCATGGCCATTGAGGGCGAAGGCATGGTAACAGCCGTCGATTTGGCCTCTGAATGGGGCTTCAGCCGTGCCGATAGGTGCCGAAGAGGTGAACCCTTCGAGAAGAACGTAGTGACCATTCATATTAGTGATATCACTTGACGAGCTGACTTCCACCGCTGGATAGTAGTACGACTCATTGGACATAAGGTAGCCAAGTTTTGTGGCGACGGCCCTGATGACATCCACTCCCTCAGCACTAAAGGGGTTAACATACGGAATTGAAGAAGTCGTCGCCTGTGAGCCATTGGTGGTGTAAAATATCGAAGCTCCGGCTGTGGCACAGGTGATGGTGGCGACATTGTTGTTGACCGTGATGATAGGTCTTGCACAAACGGGAATTTCGTAGGTGCTCACTGCTGTGGGGAAATAATCAGAGGCACTCTTGGCGATGGCTTTGATGACGGTGATGGTCTCTGTCAACGTGATGGGTGTAGAGTATTCCGGCGAGGACATCGTAGGCGTTGTTCCATCCGTGGTGTAATAGATGGTGGCTCCTGAAGCCGCCGTAATGGTAATAGTCCCATCGAAATTGTTGGTGATGGTCGGAGCGGCGACGGTGGCAGGCTCGAGGTAGAACTTGGCATTGGCATCATCCTGGGTATATATGCCTATAATACCAGCAGTGTTCGCATAACCTGTGGGGCCTCCCGTCTTGCCCGATTCGCCTTTAAGGGATTGTTTGTTTCCGCCATTGACGGTAAACCATTTATTATTTCCATTTATGCCAGCCGACGAAACAATCCGGATAGTCAGGTATGTGGAAAAAGGTTCTATGGCAAACAGTGCTTTGTCATCGAGATCACCAGAAACTGCTTCAAGGTGTACACGCATACGATTGACATCAGCCGTGCGAATTTGGCCATTGGAAAGTATATATTTTCCAGTGCTGGTTTGCTTGATGTAATAATAATCAGAATTAGGAGCTTTTTCGATGGTCCATATTGCCTTCCTTTCATCGTAACTGCTTGTTCCTCTGCATTGATACGTGGTGAGGAAAGGATTCCCATTGTCAGTGCCCGTAAAGTCATCGTCTGGAGCATAATAGCACCAGCCTTCCGTGGGGCAAAGGTAGTAGTTGATGGCAGGTGTACTTGAATTATAACCAACACTGCCGATATAATACACACCCGAATAATCAGTCTGTCCCCATGCCCAAAACGGGGCGAGGAAAAGCACGGCCAAAGCCAAGAGTCTGACTTGTCTTCCAAAACTATATGAAATCACTTGCTTAGTCATAATCTTTATTTTATTCATTATCAACATTATAAATATAGTGAAACACCCTTGCGGGGTGCTATTATCAAAAAACGTGCAAAAATACGCATTTTTCCTTGATTTTACAAGGGTTTCCGAAGATTTTTCCTGATTTTTGCAGGATGGTATAAGAAACTGAAAATCAGTTAATTAAAAAACTTACAAAACATTAATGCAAAGTTTCTTAATTATTAAAAATTAACAAGGAAAAGAAGGGAAAGTAGACATGCACGTCGAGCGTTCAGGATTTAGTCAGATGCACAAACACACCAGCGCCGCCAAAACCATCAAAAGCGGGATGATTTTGCTGCGGATGTTCTGCTCCTTGAAGCCGAAGATGCCATAGACGAACGACACGATGAGGCGCACGCCATAGAGGATGAGCGGGATGAGCACCACAACAGCCGCATCTTGCTTCAAGCCAGTGAGATAGATGACATCAGCCACGGTTACAAACACCGCCATCGCCACGATGCCCCAACGCCATTCGAAGGGCTGCTCCTTGCGCTTGGGCAGCCAGATGAAGAAGAACAGCACCGACATCATCAGGAAGTCGTAGACCGTGTACCAGGCCTGGATGGTGGCGGGCGACATGGGTTTGTCGATATAGCTGAGCAGGAACTTGTCGTAGACGCCGCTCAAGGCCACCAAGACCGCCGAGGCCAGCAACATATACACCCACTTGTTCGACTTGAACTCAATGCCCTCCAACTTGCCCGAGCGATTCATGAAATAGAACGAAATGATGGCCAGCACCACGCCAATGCCTTGTAGCCAGGTCAGGCTCTCGTGGAACACACAAAACATCAGGATGACGGTGATGGCGGGCCTCAACTGGTTGACGGGTCCCACCACAGTGATGGGCAGGTGCTTCATAGCGGAGTAGCTGAACATCCATGAGGCGAGAATGAGGGCGGTCTTGCCTATGATAAATAGATGCTGTTGCAACGTCAGCGGCTCGATGAAGAGCTTCTCCATGAAGCCGCCTGTGAAGATGAAAGGCTTCCACTGCGACAGTAAGATGAACGGCAAGAACATGACCGCGCTGATCATGGTGCTGTAGAACAGCACGGGGATGATGGCATTGCCTACTACAGTTTGTTTCTTGAAGATGTCATAGAAGCCCAAAAGGAAGGCTGATATCAAGGAAAGGACTACCCACATGGCGTTTCTGGTTTAAATCGGGCGCAAATGTACGGATTTCTTTTTGATTGGGATTGCTTCGCAAGAAATCTATCAAAAATCAGAGTAAAATCATTAAAAATCAAACAGTTTAATTTTTCGGATTTTAAGATAGATTTTTGAAAGATTTCTGCCCGTTAGGGCATCCCAACAACAAGATCAATGTACACCGGAAGGTGGTCGCTGAAGCCGCCGAAATAGCGCGGGCCGATGTAGGTGCGGAAGAGCTTCTTGCCGTGATAGGTGTCGTCGTCCTCCAGCATGAAGTCGGCATGGAAGATGCGGGCGCTACCCTCTTGGTAATGAAGGCCTTCCCTATCGTCCATCACCGCTGGCGTGACGATGATTTGGTCGAAGACTTGCCAGTCGGCCTGATGCTTCAAGGTGCCTTCAAAGCCGAGGTCGTCGTTTTTCCCGAACAGGTTGTAGAGGCAGCCTTCTTCCATCTCGGAGGGATGGCGGGCGCGCAGCACGTCGTAGACGCTGGGGTCGGTGGGACAATCGTTCAAGTCGCCCATCATGATGACCTTGGGATGATAGCCTTCGGGGGCGGACGCCACGATGGAATCGACTTTGCTGCGCAGAATGGTTGCCGAGCAAGAGCGTGAGCCTACGGTCTCCAGCTCGCCGCTATACCTTGACGGCCAATGGTTGACGAAGACATGGATGGTGTCACCCATTTGCGGGAGATTGCGGGTCAAGCCCGCAATGACGCCGTTAGGTGAGGCTTCCTCCACAGGCGTCATCGCGGGCGAAGACCCGCGATCTCCTGAGCCAAGAGGATGCACTGAAACAAACTTAGCATACAGAATATCCCTTGAATGGTACGATGTATCCTCCGGGTTATAATAAGGGAACACCTTGCTTTCGACCAATTGGAAATGGTCTATGGAATACACAATGGCGGGGTCGATGCCGCGTTTGTCGGGGCCTTCGATGAGCACCCAGCGGTAGTTATGTTTCTTCAGCGGTGTTTGCTCGAAGAGGGAGCGCAGCACATACTCGTTCTCCACCTCGCACATGCCTAATATGCCCAACGGACGGTTCTCTGACATCGCCAGGATGGCCTTGTACATATTGTTGCGTTTCTTGTAGAAGCGGCTCTTCGTCCAATGCTGCATGCCGTCCTCGGTGAAGGCGTTATAGACCCGTGTGCTGTCGACAAAGGGGTCGAAGAAGTTCTCCATGTTCCAGAAGGCTATGCGGACGGAGGCGTTTTGGGCTGACGCAACAGTGGTCATCACAAAACACACAAAACAGAGCAAAACAAGTTTTAAAGTGAAAACATGGGAAAGCGGCCAACCGGCACGCTTTCCGGCGGCAACGCGGTTGCGCGCCGCCCTGCCCAACATAATTGTTTTGTAAGTTTTGCAGGTTTTGTGACAAATATCCATAACTCCTTTTTTGTTTCCGCTGCAAATTTAGGAATTGTTTTTATTTTTGCGCCATGAAATCGAAATTGTTCATCTTTTTATTCTTGCTCGTCACCCATTGGGGCTTAGCCCAAAACACCCACTTCTGGGACGGCATCGAAGCCTTCGACGGCCCGACGGACGACAACCCGGTGCTGGCCTCGCAGTTGGATTTCTATTTCGACAAGATGGTGGCTCCCCTACCCGACTCCATCACACTGGAAATCACTCGATTGATTGAACGCACAAGCTGCAACACCGACCTCCGCGACTTCATCCTTTGGCACCTCTTGGAGAAATATGAGCATCCCGAATACATGAGCCAAGACCAAGTGTTCGTTTGGCTTTATGACCAATATTTTTCCCGGTTGGAAATCAACGACTTGCATGAGACCAACTTGGCCATGATTCAAGAAAAAGCGGAGCGGCTGAGACGCCTGGCACTCTTCAACATCGCCCCCGACATCCGCATCGGCGATTCCATCAACCTGCACTCCGTCGAAAGCGAATACACGGTATTGTTTTTCTACGACCACAGCTGTGAGGTCTGCATTGCGGAAAAACGGGAGTTGGATTCGGTCTGCGCAACGCTGCCCGAAATCAAGGTTCTGCCCATCGACCTGAACATGGAATCAACGACAAACCTTTCGGAATTGCTGGCCATTTTCGACACCTACGACATCGAATCCAAGCCGTTGATTTATGTCCTAGACAAGGACAAACGCATCATTGCCAAGAAGATACAGGCGAAACAAATACCATCAATCCTGTAGAGACGCCGATTTATCGCGTCTCAAAAAAAACACATTACATCACATCTGAGACGCGATGAATCGCGTCTCTACAAGCCTAATATTTGTTTCATCTCATCCAAATTCGCCACCGCTTCCTCATACAATTTCCATTGTGCCCGTGTGCGCACCAGATTGTGGGTGGGATATTGTATTTTATAATAGGTGTTGCCGTTGATGTAGTCGGTCAGGAAACGCACCGCCTGCATGTAGGGGAACAAGGTGGCGGCATACGGCAGGTTTTCCTTTTCGATGGGTAACAAGAATGATTTAGTGCCTTCGAGATAGCCCTTCGCAAAGGCCGCGAAGATCTCCATGTTGAAATGGATGTTGTCCAAATCAGGGTCATCTTCCTTTCCTGTATTGGCTGCCGAACGTAAGAAGTCGCCAAAGTCGGAGAAGACGAAACTGGGCATGACGGTATCCAAGTCAATGACACATAGCACATTGCCGTCCTTATCGAAGAGCATGTTGTTCACCTTGGTGTCGCAATGGCAAATGCGTTTCGGGAGCTTGCCTTCACGGTAGAGCCTTTCGCCGAGGCACATGTCGTCGGCCACGGCCCGAATCCGATACACCAGCTTCTGCACCTCCACCTCGCGCATCTGTCCTACACGGTCCTTCGCAACGGCCTCATCCAATTGTTTCAGGCGGAACTCGATGTTGTGAAAATCGGGGATGATCTCCCCTATCGGTGCCTCCAAATCCGTCAGCAGCGACTCAAAATCGCCGAATGAACGCCCCGCATAATAGGCATAGCCAGGCGTGACGGCCTCATAGGTGTAGCTGTCGGCGATGAAATCCATCATGCGCCAATACTTGCCTTCTTCAACAACATAGGTCTTGCCCGTGTCGGCTTTCAGGAAATGCAGCACGCGGCGGTCAATGTCCTTGACGCCTTGTATCTCGTATTTCCTACGGATATGCCCTGTGACCGCTTCGATGTTGTTCTGCAGCATGTCGACATCAGTGAACACGGCGTTGTTGATGCGTTGCAGCACATATCTCGGCTGACCTTGCACCATTATTTTATATGTGTCGTTGATGAGTCCGTTGCCCAAAGGCTCGATGTTTTCTATGGTTTTTGGGTCAATAAAACGACTAGCGATGGAGAAAAGAGCGTTCATAATGATAATTTTTTGCGAAAATAGGGATTTTGAAGCACAAATTGCTATTTTTGCCATGTTTTTGACACAAAACTAAAAAACAGCCCCAGAACCGTCATTGCGGGCTTGACCCGCAATCTCCAATGCGACAGGGATACAGCCTCACGCATAGGAGATGGCGGATGTTCCTCCGCCATGACGGATAAAAGCAGAACAATACATAAAAGCATAACCTAATGAAAAACAAAATCCAATACCTCCTACTCGGCCTGGCCCTCATGATAATGGCAACCGCTTGTAACGAAAAGCAAGCGGCAGCCCCCGAAATGCGAAAGGGCAACTACCGCATCGTCGACAACACCATCGTCTTCGACGAGCCACAGCGCATCGAAGGACAGAAGAGCGTCCTGCAATTCGCTGTCAACCCCATCGAGAATGTCCGTATCGGCTTCATCGGCCTGGGCATGCGTGGCCCCGATGCCGTCGACCGCATGACCTACATCGACGGCGTGACCGTCGTGGCCCTGTGCGATATCGAACCCGACCGAGTCGAGAAGGTGCAAACTGATATCCTCGAAGCCAAAGGTCTGCCACGTGCCGCTGCCTACACGGGTCGAGAAGGATGGCGTCAACTCGTCGAGCGCGACGACATCGACCTTGTCTATATCTGCACCAACTGGCAGACCCACGTCATGATGGCCACCTACGCCATGCAATGCGGCAAGCATGTGGCCGTCGAAGTGCCCGCCGCCACCTCCATCGAAGAGTGTTGGCAACTCGTCGACGTGGCCGAACAGACCCAACGCCACTGCATGATGCTCGAGAACTGCTGCTACGACTTCTTCGAACTCACCGCCCTCAACATGGCCCAGCAAGGCATGTTCGGCGAACTCATCCACGGCGAAGGTGCCTATATCCATAACCTGGAACCTTACTGGCACGAATATTACGAAAACTGGAGACTCGAATTCAACCAAAGCCACTCGGGCGACGTCTACCCCACCCACGGCCTCGGCCCCCTCTGCCAGGCCTTCAACATCCACCGCGGCGACCGCATGAAGACCTTGGTCTCGATGAGTACGCCTTCCTACAACGGCAAGAAAGTCGCCAAGGAGATGATGGGCACCGACGACTTCGCCAACGGCGACATGACCACCACGATGATACAGACCGAGAAAGGCAAGACCTTGCTCATCGAGCATGACGTCTACAACTACCGTCCTTACAACCGCCTCTACCAGCTCACTGGCACGGAAGGCTTCGCCAACAAATACCCGTCAGCAGGCTTCACCGTCCTTGAAGACAAACTGCCTGAAGGCTTCCTTGCCGAAGGCGAGCATCTCAACCCGCACGGCTTCGTGCCTGCCGAGGTGCGCGACAAGATATTGGAAGACTACCTCCACCCCATCGCCGTGGCGATTGAAGAGAAAGCCAAGGAAGTGGGCGGTCACGGCGGCATGGACTTCATCATGGACTACCGTTTGATTTACTGCCTGCATCATGGCCTGCCCCTCGACGAGGACGTCTACGACGCCGCTGAATGGTCATGCTTGGGCGAGCTGACAGCAGCCTCTATCGCCAATGGCGGCATGCCAGTAGCGATGCCTGACTTCACACGTGGCGCCTGGAATAAGATACAAGGCTACAAACATGCTGAGTAACACTTAGAATTGTTTAACCAAATAATAATCATCATGAAAAAAACAAACATCCTCTTATTGTTGTTACTCTTCTTGACGCCATTATGCTTTTCACAAGAGAAGTTGACGGACAAGGAGTTGGTTAACGTCATCTATGCCATGGGACAGATGTATCCCGACGGATTCACCTTGGACCTCAACACCATGCGCCAGCCCACCGAAGGACTGATTGTTTCTTATAAGGCGACGCAAAACAGCTTCGACCGCAAGAGCCTACCCGCCGTCATCAAGCACGCACGCGCACACAACAACCTGGTAGGTGGCTGGTACAACCCAGAAGAAGACAGGTACTACTTCGACAGCGACAGGTTATTCCCCGAGGATAGTCTCGCTGCCGCCATGGTTTTTGCCCGCGAAAATGGGCAACACGCCCTCTATGTGGCCTCAAAAGGCATCAACATCAAGACGAACTACGAGCAAAAGGACCTTCGGGTGATTCTGGACTGTGACATGGGTAGTTCCACCGACGACCTGTTTGCACTGATGATGCTCTACCGTTACATGGACATGAAACGCTGCAACCTGATTGGCGTCGTCGTCGACCGCATGGGCAAAGCCAACGCCGACCTCGTGGACATGATGAACAACTTCTATGGCTACCCCGACATCCCCATCGGTTTGGAGACGAAAGGCGTTGAGACGCCTCATGTCTTCATCACCTACCACAACGCACCCTATGCTCGCACCACCGAGGCCGAGCCTATGTTCAAACGCAGCGTTGGCGACGACGGCACCTACATGGAAGGCTATAAGCTCTACCGCAAGCTGCTTGCCGAGCAACCCGACCGCTCTGTCACCATCGCCTCCATCGGTTTTGTGACTTCACTGGCACGCTTGCTGGAATCGGGTCCCGATGAATTCTCGCCCCTCAATGGCGTGGAGTTGGTCAGAGCCAAGGTCAAGGAGATCTATGCCATGGGTGGTGTCTTCGGCGAAGCCGTTGAGCCCGACTACAACTTCAAGGCTGCCATTGATTTCTCGTTGAAGTTCTTCGAGTTGCTGCCCAAGGAAGTCGACATCGTCTTCTCGCCCGGTGAGGTTGGCGACCCGCTCGACTATCGTCCCGAGACCGTCATCGCCGACATGAACTGGACCGACACGCATCCCATCAAGTGGATCTACCAGTTCCTCAACTGCGACACGGGACAGAAGATGTGGGACCCGCAGGCCGTCATCCAAGCCGTGGAAGGCGACGATTTCTATGAGCTGTCCGAACGCGGCTGGGTCAAACTCACCCCGAACGGCGAAACGCTCTTTACCCCCGACCCGAAGGGCAACGCCCGCTACCAACGTCCCGGCGACGCTGTGTGGTGCGACATGGTACTCAAGTATATTAGGTTGATGGCGATTCAACATTGATTAGTTTAGAGTTTAGTGTTTAGAGTTTAGAGTTATGATGAAACGATTTTTATTATTTGTTTTAGTCGCTGTTATGGTGGCCCCCATGGGGTTGGCACAAAGCAAGGGCAAAGCCTACCGCCTCTCCGACAAGGACTTAGCCAATGTCATCTATGTCATGGGACAGATGAACCCAGAAGGCTTTACCCTCGACCTCAACACCATGCGCCAGCCCACAAAAGGGTTGATAGTTTCGTACAAAGAGACGCAGAACAGCTTCAGTCGCAAGAGCATACAGGGTGTCATCAAGCACGCCAAAGCGCACCAAAATCTCGTTGGCGGCTGGTATGACCCTGAGAAAGGCGACTATTACTTCGACAGCGACAGGGCATTCCCTGAAGACAGCCTTGCCGCCGCTCTCGCCTTCGCGCGCGAAAACGGCCAACACGCCGTGTACTCCAGCGCTTTGGGCATCAACGTAAAGTCAAACTACGAGCAACAAGACATCCGCATCATCTTCGACTGTGACATGGGCAGTTCGACCGACGACCTGTTTGCCCTCATGATGCTCTACCGTTACATGGAGATGCAACGCTGCACCCTGCTCGGCGTGGTCGTCGACCGCATGAACCGTGCCAATGCCGACGCGGTGGATGTGATGAACAACTACTACGGATATCCCGACATCCCCATCGGTTTGGAGCGTGCGGGCGTTGTGGCACCGCGTGTGTTTATTCCCTACCACAACATGGCCTATGCCCGCGACATCGAAGGTCGTCCTCTGTTTCGCCGTAGTGTGGGTGACGATGGCGAGTACATGGATGGCTACAAGCTCTACCGCAAACTGCTCGCCCAGCAGCCCGACAAGTCGGTGACCATCGTCTCAGTGGGCTTCGTCACCTGCCTGGCCCAACTGCTTGAGTCGGGTCCCGACGAATTCTCGCCCCTGAATGGTGTGGAGCTGGTGCAACGCAAAGTAAAAGACGTCTATGCCATGGGCGGCGTGTTTGGCGACTCGTTCGAGCACGATTACAACTTCACCGCTGCCATTGACTACTCGCTTAAGTTCTTCGAGCTGATGCCAAAAGACATCGATATCGTATTCTCTCCTGGCGAGGTGGGCGACCCGCTCTATTACTCTGCCGCACAAATCATCGAAGACCTGAGCTGGACCGACACCCATCCCATCAAGTGGATTTATCAGTTCCTGGTTGAGGACAAATTCCAAAAGATGTGGGACCCGTTGGCCGTCATCAATGCCGTAGAAGGCGACGATGCCATCTATCAAATCTCGCAACGTGGTTGGATTACCCTCACGCCCACGGGCGAGACTATCTTCAAGCCCGACCCCAACGGCAACGCCCGCTATCAGCTGCCTGGCGATGCCACCTGGAGCGACCGGCTGCTCAAATACATCCGACTGATGACCATCCAACACTAAACGACGAAAAAAGCCTCTGCAAAAACAGAGGCTTTTTCGTTTTTACCATCCCAGACGTACCGACACGCCATTGGGGTCGTTCTCAAACTCCAAAAGGAGCGTACGGCTTGAAGCATCCCAACTCCATTGGCTTGTCACACCGACATTCACGATGTCGGGTTCTTTCGGAAGCAGGATGCGCATCACATTGCCGGTATTGGCGGGCGACTTGGAAACAAAACTGAAGCTATGGTCAGTGAACGTCTCGTCATACTGCCGCGAGGCTGCAGCCAACACCTGCGGACGGGTAGTATCCATCAACTTATCCAAATCATACAGGAAAGCCTGTTCGCCAAGTTGAACCTCCTTTTCGGAAAGCACAGGCAACGAAGGGTCGAACAAGTCGATGAAACGACCTTCCAACACCAAAGGATCGTTTGAAACAGGGCTCTCGTCTACGACAGAGGCCATCAGATAAGGTCCCCTTTGCAAAACGAAGGAGTTCTTTTGTTCGTATGGGCCGTAAGCCGATTCTAAGGTTTGTAAAAGCAGGCTGTCGGCACCCGCAGTCAGGACAAACTCTTGCGGATTGTGTCGTAGCACATAGACATGGCCTTTGCCAAAGCTATACTGTCCTTCAGCAACTTGTTCGTCCATACCCATCAGCGCAAAAAGATGTTGCGAAGGGGCGGTATAATGGTTCCCGTTGGTATTCCACCATTCGGGCACGGACTGGAACGGGTCGTCGTCACGCCCACAATAAATCAGACTGCCGCCCTGCCCCACCCAATCGGCTATGTGCTGATGCGCCTCGGGATCAAGGGGCTTCATGTTGTGATACGTCATCAGCAGCACATGTTGGTCGCGCCAAGTCGCTTCATATCCCACGTTTTCCAAATGGATGATACCCAAAGGGATGCCCTGCTTAATGAGCGGCATGGCCAAGCCAAAGAAATTGACCAGATACGAGTCTCCTTCACCCATGAAGGGCTGCTGGAACATGATGGAGTTCGACAAAAGCACGCTGATGCCTCTTGAACCACTGACATGGTTTTCTGACGTAGGCATATCTTTGAGCGCATTCACCATCACCTGCATCTGCGTAGAATAGTGTCTTGGGATAAGCGTCTTCTCTTCATTATCGGCACTGGCAGGATACTGCCTTCCATAGATGCGTTCGGGCCAAGGCATCACCTCGTAGTCCGCGATGTTGGGATAAAACAGTTGGGCGACAAAGGTAGCCTGGTAGTTACGATTGTAATCCTCCCAGTTTACGGCTCGATCCTCGATGGGGTCGGTCAGGAAGTACATCTTGCGTCCGGTGGGTCGGGCCATCGACTCAAGACAGCCGTATTCCAAGAAGGCCATCTCGAAGACACGCTCTTTCAGCACGCCGTTGTAATGGTTGGCCATGCGTGAGGTACCCGTCCACACCTGGGCGATATAGCCGTCGCAATTCTTCAAGGAATGCAACGAACATTCGGGAGAAACGATGCCCCATTGTGCGTAATTGAGCAAGGAGTGTGTCGGCACAAAGCAACGGACCTCCCTTCCCTGCTCCCGTCCATATTGTTTGGCATAGGCGAAAGCCTCGTCGAGGGCACGATAATAAAGATGGTATTTGAGTTTGTTGGCAAGATAAGTATTCTCCGCCGACTCGTGCTGAGGCCGCCATGGGAAGCCATAAAAGTCCTGCCACTCACGTTTGAACGCCTCGCTGTAACCGCTCCACACCCAAAACTCAGGCTCTTCAAAATAAAGGACATTCAATCCCTCGTCGATGACGCGTTTGATGTGTCTCTCTTTGAAATAATCAAGGAAACTCCGTGTCGGCACAACGTAAGGCGAATTGGGGCCATGCATGATTCCTTCGCCCGAAAGTCTTATTTGCACTACGTCGTCATGGGGTTTTCCATCCCATTCTCCCTTGAAATAAGCGTCAAAGCCACCCCAAGCGATGCCCGACATGAAATGCGTGGCATAGCCATGGTCGCGCCATGAATTCACACGGTCGTGGAACGAAAGTGTCGTATAATCGCCTGCGCCATATACCATGACCACGTCGGAGCGGACATCGATGGTGGGTTTCCATTCTGTAAGGGTCTGAAACGAGGTCTTATCGCGCTGCGCCCATAGGGATTGCCACATCAGCAGCGAAAGGACTATGAGCATAGTTCTACGCATAGTGAGCATTATTTCGCCGCCACCGACCTGAAAAACACCTCGGCGTCTTTCCAGACGGTGTAATCACGGGCATACAGCAAGTTCATCTGATTGAGGGCATCGGCTTCGATATTCTTTTCCATATAAGAAGCGGGATTGTAGACGCCCTTGCGAATCTTGGGCAGCTTCTGCGATTCATCGGCAGGCGAGCAATACCCCACCCAAGTTCTTCGGCCAAACAACACAAGGACTGCGTTTTTGAGGAACTGTACAGGCTGCTTCACCACCAAGGCCAAAGGCAGCCAGAAGATGATGCTGAACACGCTCATCACCACGTCGAAGAGACGCTTGTTACGGCGGTTGGCCACCGTGTCAATCGCCTTGATGTCGACAGTGTAGAGGTCGCCGCGGGTGTTGATGCTGTTGCTGCCGATGATGGAGAGGCTGTCTTCGGGGGCAATCTTATAGTCTACATCAGTGGCATGCCAGTCCACCATCTTGTCGATGATGACCTGATGCGGCACATCCTTGGAACAAAAGATGACCTCGGTGATCTTGTAAATCTCAATGATGTCGGGCACCTGCGAGAGGTTGCCGATGAAACCCTCGGGGGCCTCGCCTTGTGTCTCGGAACTCACCAAACCGATGAAATCAGGCTTGATGGAGGTGCTTTCCAAGATGGAGTTGACGCGTTGCGTTTCTTGAGGGCTACCGATGACGAGGAAACGTTTCTTCTCCGTCCGCTTCGACTGGAAGTTCTCATTGCCCGTCAGGACACCGATAAAACGCGTGAGGCTCATCTCGATGGCGAGCCACAACATGCCGAAGAGTATCAAGGCGCGGGAGAAACGCAGACTCTCAGGCAGCAAGGCGTAGAGCACCAGAATCACGGCGCTGCCAAAGGCCACGCCGAGGATGGCTTTCGCGATGCTATAAGGTTTGTCGTAGCCTCCTGAGAAATAGGTCGACAACAGCCAAATCAAGATATAAACCGGCAAGACCACAGCAAAGAGCACTGTGGGATAGGTGCCCACACCGCCGTAGATGTTGCCGTGGCCCCAGAAGTAGCTGATGGCCGCCAAGCCTCCGTAGCCCAACACGGCATCGAGAAACGGTATGGCCGCCTTGTGGAAGAACTGCGACACCAAAGCAAAAAACGCCTTGATGTAGATGGCCAAATTAATAAGGAAAGAGAACGACTTGGCCCACGAGTTGCCAAAGTGTTTCTTGGCGAAAATCTCCATGGCGCGGTAGAAGACAAACACGTAGTTGACGCTGGTCTTCTTGGTGCTCTCACCCTTGTAGTGGATGATGCGCGTCTCAGGGAAATAATAGTTCTTGTAACCGCCCTGCGTGATGCGATACGACAGGTCGATGTCCTCGCCGTACATGAAGAAAGTCTCGTCCAAAAGGCCGACTTTATCCAAGGTCTCCTTGCGCATCAGCATGAAGGCGCCGGCAAGAATCTCCACCTCGTTGGTCTCGTCGTCGGAGAGATGGCCCATGTAATAGCGGGCAAAGCGTTTGCTATGCGGGAAGAGCTTGCAGAGGCCGAACATCTTATAGAACGCCGTCGAAGGCGTGGGCAAGCCGCGTTTCGACTCTGGCAGGAACTGTCCCTTGCCGTCGACCATCTTCACGCCGAGGCCACCCGCGTCGGGATGACTGTCCATGAAGGCGATGCACTTCGCGAAGGTGTCGTCTTCCACCACCGTGTCGGGATTGAGGAGCAAGACATACTCGCCCGTCGAAATCCTTATCGCTTGGTTGTTTGCCTTCGCAAAGCCCACGTTGTCCTTGTTGGCGATGACCTTGACCTCGGGAAACTTCTGAGCCAACATCTTCAACGATCCGTCGACGGAGTTGTTGTCGACGACAAACACCTCCCCCTCAATGCCTTGCATAGCGCGGCGCACCGAGTGCAGGCACTGTTCGAGGAAGTACTCGACGTTATAGTTGACGATGACGACAGAGAGCTTCATGCGTTACGTCATTTCGGGATAGAATACGAGTCGTGGTTGACTTTGACGGCTTTGATTTGCGGACCATCATACTCGGGGAGGCCGTCGCCAATGTTTTCAAAGCCGCAGGCATTCAAGATCTTGGCTTTGAGGTCGCGGTTCTGCATCCAGCCAGTGAACTGCTCGGCACCAGGACCGTAGGCATACACCATCACGGGGAGGCAGGTATGGCTACGCGTGGAGTAATTGAACACTGGGTTGGTGTATTTGCCATTGGGGTCGGGCATCGTGAGGCCGCCCGTCTCATGGTCGGCAGTGACTACGACGAGGGTGTTGCCTTTCTCCTTGGCATAATCGAGGGCCACTTTGACGGCATAGTCGAAGTCGAGCATCTCGTCCATCATCCAGGTGGAGTCTTGGGCATGGCAGGCGAAGTCGATCTGAGAGCCTTCCACCATGAGGAAGAAACCGTTTTCGGCATTGTCGAGGGTACGCAGGGCAGTCTTCACGGCACGGGGCAGGAAGTCGCCGCGTTCCGCCGCAGGCGGCATGTGGTCGTCGTTGGCGATGACAGCATATTTCTTACAGGTCTCGTCGATGTCGGCGAGGGTGTCGTACACCTTCCAACCATACTTGTCGACCATCATCTCCAGCAGGTTGAGGCTGTCCTCGCGTTGGTTGAAGTACTTACGGCCGCCGCCGATGATCAGGTTGACGTTCTCGGTCTCAGCAAGCTGCATAGCGATGTCATCATATTGCTTGCGCTTCGGCACCTTGGCGTAGAAGGTAGCCGGCGTGGCGTGGGTGACATAGCACGACACCACGATACCCGTCTCCTTGCCTTGTTCTTTCAGCACCTCAAGGACGGTCTTCACGGGGATGAAATCGGGAGTCATGCCGACCATGCCGTTCTTGGTCTTGTGGTCGCTGGCGAGGGCGGTGCCACCGGCAGCGGAGTCGGTGATGTCGTTGCTTGCGGAGTGGGTATCGACCACGCCGATATAAGGAAACTGCGAGAAAGTCATCTTCTCATGCGAAGCGAGCATGGCGGCATACACCTGAGGCAGCGCCATACCGTCGCCAATCATGTAGATGACATTCATGGCTTTAGGTGGTTCAGGAGTTTCTTCTTTCTTAGTGCCACATGAGGACAATATGCCCATTATGACGAGGGCGACAAGGGATAGTGTAGTTAGTTTTTTCATTATTGTTGAATCGATGATTGTTTAATCGTTTAATTGTTGAGGTTCCCTGCGGGAATGGAGAGCTGTCTGTAGTTAAAAGGCGGCGGTTTCAAGAATCTTATGACTTGTGAACTCCACAAGCCGCCGCATTAAATGAGAACCTCACCACGCCATTCCCCGAAGGGGAATCCCCTTAAATAAGGTTATTTCTTTCTTTTTATTGCTTCCTTCCAACAACTTTTTTCACGGCCTCCACGATGTCGGGCGTGTCGAGGTGATAGGCTTTCAGCAGTTCGTCGGGCGTGCCGCTTTGGCCGAACACGTCGTTGACGGCCACCATCTCCATCGGGCAAGGCATGTTCGTGGCCAGAACCTGTGCGATGCTGTCGCCCAGGCCACCGTTACGCTGATGCTCTTCCGCCGTGACCACACAACGGGTCTTCTTCACCGACTTCAGCACCGCCTCCACATCCAAAGGCTTGATGGTGTGGATGTTGATGAGTTCTGCGTTGATGCCCATCTCCTTCAGAATCGGCAGGGCTTGCACGGCTTTCCAAACGAGGTGACCGCAGGCGAAGATGGTCACGTCGGTGCCTTCTTGCAACATCTGGGCCTTTCCGATGACGAATTTCTCGTCCACAGGGGTGAAGTTCGGCACTTTCGGGCGACCGAAACGAAGGTACACAGGGCCGTCGTATTCGGCAGCGGCGATGGTGGCGTTTTTGGTCTGGTTGAAGTCACAAGGCACGATGACGGTCATATTAGGCAGCATCTTCATCAAGCCGATGTCCTCGAGGATCTGGTGCGTGGCGCCGTCCTCGCCGAGGGTGACACCGGCATGGGAGGCGGCAATCTTCACGTTCTTGTTGGAATAGGCCACGCTCTGACGGATCTGGTCGTAGACGCGCCCCGTGGAGAAGGCTGCGAAGGTGCCCGTGAACGGCACGAAGCCGCTCAAGGCCATACCTGCCGCCATGTTAATCATGTTGGCCTCGGCGATGCCCGTCTGGAAGAAACGCTCGGGGAACTCCTTGGCGAAGTCGCCCATCTTGAGTGAGCCGGTGAGGTCGGCACAGAAAGCCACCACCTTGGGATTGCGGCGACCCGCTTCGAGCAGGCCCTCACCGAACCCTGATCTTGTATCTTTGTTGTTTTGAATTGTAAAGTCCATGTGTGTATTATTTCAAGATTTCAATATTTCAAATTTCAAGATTGAGTTTCCCTTCGGGAATGGAGTTTATTCGTTACATTATTCACGGCGGCAAGAGAATTTGGCTAACCGTAGTACCACTAGCCGCCGCAAACAAAAACAATCTCTGAACTCCATTCCCGTAGGGAATCTAATAATCCCCTAAAGTCTCCTCCAATTGTGACAAAGCATTGGCGGCTTGTTCGTCGTTGGGGGCCGAGCCGTGCCATTTATGGGTACCCATCATGAAGTCGACGCCCATGCCCATCTCGGTATGCGCCAAGATGAGTTGCGGAGCGCCTTGAAAGGCGTTCTCGCGGGCGAACTTCAAGGTGTTCACCACGGCTTGCATGTTGTTACCGCTCATCTCGAGCACATTCCAGCCGAAGGCCTCGTACTTGGCACGCAGGTCGCCGAGGTTGAGCACGTCGTCGGTCGGGCCGTCGATTTGTTTCTTGTTGTAGTCGACGATGGCGATGAGATTATCCACGCCTTTTGCTGGAGCATACATGGCGGCTTCCCAGATCTGGCCTTCCTCCTGCTCGCCGTCACCCATGAGGACGAAGACGAGGTGTTTGTCGCCATTGAGACGCTTGGCCTGTGCCGCGCCTACTGCGACGGAGAGTCCCTGTCCGAGCGAGCCCGAGGCGATACGAACGCCAGGCAGCCCCTCAGCCGTGGTGGGATGCCCTTGCAGGCGTGTGCCGAGGCGGCGGAAGGTAGCCAACTCCTTGACGGGGAAATAGCCACGACGAGCGAGGATGCTATAGAACATCGGGCTGATGTGGCCGTTGGAGAGGAAAAACATGTCCTCGCCGTTGCCGTCCATGCGGAAATTAGCGGAGTCGATTTGCATCTGGTCGAAATACAGGGCGGTGACGATGTCGGTCGCGCCCAACGAACCGCCTGGGTGACCCGACTGGCAGCCATGCACCATGCGGATGATGTCGCGGCGCACCTGAGAGGCGATTCTCTCTAATTCATTGATGGTCATATTGGAAGTGATTTTTATTTTGATTAAAGTGACTGCAAATTTACGGAAAAAACTATTCCAAATCACCCTTGTCGACCTTGTTTTTCTTTCGGTCGTAGTCCTTCTTTGACTTATGCACTTTCGCCGGCCGCATACTGACCTGCTTGCCATACTGCTCGATTTCCTTCTCGCGGTCGGCTTTGAGGCGGGCTTTCAGAGTGGTGTATTGCTTTTTCTTGGGCTTTTTGGATTTGGATTTCATGGCACATCAAAAAAAATGAATTATCAATTCTCAACTTCTGGACGCAAGCATTGCGTTCCTACTCCACACTCCTAACTTCAAACTCCAAACTAAAATTACCACCTCCCCGAATGTCCGCCGCCACCACTTCTGCCACCGCCGAAGGAGCCTCTCGACGAATGATGGCTGGAGGAATGATAGCTGCGGCTACCGGAGGAACTACTACTACTACTACCACTACTACTTGTGTAACGCACCAGCATGGGTATCGCCACCATCTTGACGAAGGTCGCGCCACAGTGCTCACAGACGTAGGTCTCTTGCTTCTCACCCGTTTGGGAATATGTGGCTTGGCGCGTCGTCTCGGTATTCGTCAACGCAGCCGTGAAAGCGCCACATTGCGAGCAAGTCGAAAACTTGTTGTAACTGCGACCGTGTTCCTTCACCACGATAACGTGGCCGTTGTCGCAGCGGTAAGGCGTAAACTTCAAGGCCCCCACCCTATTCTCCACCTCGTGGATCTCAGGCAGGCGGAAATAGTTGTCCTTGCTCATCATGTCGCCGCATTTCGGACAACGGCAGTCATCGCTGCCTTCCGTCTTCTTCTTTAGAATAAGGTAGTATATCCAACCCAGCCACGGCGCCATCCACATCGCGACCTTGGTGCTCTTGTGGTCTAAGGCGGCTTGGTAGACCGAATGCGGGTTGACTGAGGTCCTGGCCAGCTTCTTTGCCATATTCAAGACGCGTTGGTTGTGACGGAAGCACATCCAGGTGAGATACAACAGCAAGGTAATCACTGCTATCCAGCTGTAAAGCTTGACCTCCTCCATCTCGGGGAAACGTGCCGTCATGAAGGCAACCACCAGGAACATGATGACGAAAATGGAAAAGCCGAGCATCAAGCCGCCAAGGCAGCCCTGGTCCACCCATGGAGAGCCCGTCCAGCTAGACTTGAAGCCGTCAACGTAGGTGATGCCGTCTTCCTGATTCAAGTTGAACTTGTCCGACACAGTGCCCTTTTCCTTGCTCTCTTTGCGTTTGTACAGCCAGAAGAAGAGGCCGGCGAAGGGCAAGGAGAGCATGAACAGACCAAACACACCCAGCCATAGGTAATTGCCTGCGTTCTCAAAATCGTCATCGTTTTGGCTTTCGACAACAGCAGGTAGTGTCGTCTTCAACCCCATGGGCACCTCGCCGCCGAAGACGGTGACGATTTCAGCGACACCGGCACAAAGACCGCCTTCGTAGTCACCGGCACGGAAATGCGGAGCCATCGCATTAGTGAAGATACGTTCACACTTGGCGTCGGTAAGCGTCTCTTCCGCTCCATAACCCGTCTCCGTCTCAAGTGCATGCTGGTCCTCTATGAAGAGTAACAACACACCGTTGTTGGTCTCGGCATCGCCGATGCCCCAGTAGTTGAACAGATCGGTGGCGAAATGCTTCGGCTCGGCCTCGCCGATGCTGGTCAGCGTCACAACGAAGACGTCGGCTTTATCGCGGATGGCACACAAGGCCGTGTTGATGGTCATCTCGACGCTGTCGGAGAGGTAGCCGTCGGGGTCGCTGACATGGATGTCGTTGCTCTCCAGGCGCGTGTTGGGCACGGTTTGCACCGTCCAAGTCCTTTGCGCCATCGTGCTGATAGACAAAGATATCAAAAGCAGAAGCAGTATTATTTTCCTCATGACGATCAGGGTTTTCAAAGCACAAAGATACAAAAGCCACACAATTTTCCGAGATTTTATTATTTTTGCACAAAATTTCAGTCGAGGCAGACCATGTTTGAGGACGAAGAAGAATATTTTGAACACGAGGAAGAGATGAAAAAAGCCATCGAAAGGTACGAGGAAATGCTTAAGGCAAACGACTCGGCATATTTCGATAGTGAGGAGTTTGAATACATCATCGACCACTACACCAAAAACAACCAACTGAAGCGCTCACGCCAGGCGGTGGAGCTTGCCATGGCCCAGCATCCTGAGAGTAGCATGCTGAAAATCAAGTTGGCGAGGCAGTACCTTTTGGAAAACGACGCCCAACGCGCTTTCGACATCATGCAACATGTGGAACGTGTCGACGACGAAGAAGACCCCGATTATTTCCTCACCCTCGGCTCCTGTCTGGCCGTCCTGGGCAAGTCGGAAGAGGCCTTGGAGAACTACTTCAGTGCCCTGCCCTATTTCGACGAAGACGAGAAGTTCGACCTCTACAACGCCATCGCATACGAGTACCAGCACATGAGGGAATACGACCTCGCCCTTGAGTTCTACAACAAGGCCCTGCCCTACGCCGAAGACCCCGACACCATCTATCACGAGATACGTTGCTGCTTCCTCAGCGCAGGCCGCAAGGAAGAAGCCCTCGCCTACTTCCATCAGATGATCGACAAGGACCCGTACAACAGCAAGGCCTGGACCAACATCGGCGACATCTACCGCATGATGGGACAATACGAGGAAAGCATCGACCCTTACGAATACGCCCTCAGCATCGACCCAGAAGACCTCTGGACCAACATGCACCTGGCCGACATCTATTACGACCTCGGCCGCTACAAGGAAGCCATCGACACCCTTGAAGAAGCCCTGCGCAACGGCATCGAGACCTCGATGATACACACCACCATTGGCGACTGCTACTACCGTCTCAACGACCTGCAAAGCGCCGAGGAGCATTTCAGCAAGGCATTGGAAATCAACCCGATGGTAGGCTCTGGCTATGCAGGTCTCGGCTATGTCTTCAGCGACCGCGGCCAAAGCAAAAAAGCCATCAAGTATTTCGAGAAAGCCCTGGAGCTAGAGCCTTGGGAGACCGACCATCTCTACTCCATCGCCACCGACTACATGAAGCTCAAGGAATACGACAAGGCCATGGACTACCTGCGTAAGATCCAAGAGGAGACGCCCAACGACGCCGACGCCTATTACTACATAGCCGACCTCTACGGGCAGCAGGACAAAATCGACGAAGCCATCAACACCATCAAATTCGGGCTGCTGCAAACCGACAACGACCCGTCGCTGCTGTATCTGCTCGCCTATGCCTACTACGTGAAAGGGCAGCCCCAGCAAGGCCTTGAGGCCCTCGACCAAGCCCTTGACGCCGACTTCGAGCTGTGGCCCGACTTCATAGAATACGACCGCGAGTTGCTCGCCAACGACGCCGACATCCTCGCCCTTATCGAACAACACAAGAAAAACCAAGAAAACCAACCTACCGACCAGCCCAAAGAATGAACAAATACATCTATATCTTCCTCATCGCCATGGTGCCACTCATCGAGCTGAGAGGTGCCATCCCGTTTGCCTATGCATTCCATACCGCCGACCCTGAGTTCAGCCTGTTATGGAGCTACGTCATCATCGCCATCGGCAACATGCTGCCCGTGCCTTTCATCTTTTTCTTCGCGCGTAAGGTGCTGGAATGGGGAAAGGATGTCAAAGTCCGCTGGTTCAGCAAGTTCTGCATCTGGTGCCTCGAAAAAGGCGAGAAAGGCGGTCAGAAGTTGCAAGCCAAGGCGGGACGCGGCCTCTATGTTGCCTTACTACTCTTCGTCGGCATACCGCTGCCTGGCACTGGAGCCTGGACGGGGACATTGGCAGCCAGTTTCCTGGACATGGACTTCAAGAAGAGCGTGCTGGCCGTCATCGGCGGCGTCATCCTTGCCAGCGTGATAGTCGGCGTCGTGTGCACCTTGGGATTTGGGGCGATATTTGGAATTAAATGACAGACATGAAAAGATACGGATTGATAGGCCATCCATTGAAGCACTCGCAGTCGAGGGTGCTCTTCAACAAGAAATTCGAATACGAGGGCTTGGACTGCCGCTACCAGAACTTCGACCTCAAGAGCATCGAAGAGCTTCACGACGTGCTGGAACGCTACCCCGACCTCTGCGGCTTCAACGTGACCATACCTTACAAGGAGGCTATCATTCCGTTTTTGGACGAGATTGACCCTGTGGCCAAGGAAGTGGGCGCCGTCAACGTGGTGAAGGTTACTGAGGGCAAGATGAAAGGCTACAACAGCGACGTGTATGGCTTCGAGCAGCTACTCAACCGCGCCATCAACGGCAAAGACATCGAGCACGCCTTGGTTTTGGGCACTGGTGGTGCTTCCAAGGCCGTGCAGTATGTGCTGAAGCAAAAAGGCATCCCCTATTCCACCGTCAGCCGCAGTGCCGATCGTGGCGACCTCACCTACGACACATTGACCGACGACATCCTGCGACAGAACCACCTTATCATTAATACAACGCCCTTGGGCATGGCCCCGCAAGTCGACAACTTCCCCGACATCCACTACCAAGCCCTGGACAACAAGCATATCCTCATCGACTTGATCTACAACCCGAAAGAGACATCGTTTATGGAGCTGGGCAGAAGTTGGGGCGCGAAGGCCTACAACGGCATGCAAATGTTTGAGGAGCAAGCGAAAAAGACCTGGGAGATTTTTTGTGATGATAACAAGTAACAATATGGCCGTCAGCTGTCAGCAATCAGCCGTCAGCTATAGTAACAACAAGCTGATAGCTGACTGCTGATAGCTGATAGCAAAAAAAATATGGCGAGACAAAAAGTAAAACGAGAACCTGAATATTTGGAAGACGTCGAGATCATCGACGCTGGTGCAGAAGGCATGTCGGTGGCCAAACCCGAAGGGCGCGTGGTCTTCATCCCCTTTGGCGTGCCTGGCGACGTGGTCGACATCGAGGTGTACAAACGCAAGAAGAATTTCTTCGAAGGCAAAATCTTGAACTTCAAGAAGATGTCGGACAAGCGCGTGGAGCCGGTTTGCCAACATTTCGGTCTCTGCGGCGGCTGTAAGTGGCAGCATGAAGCCTACGAGTGGCAGATCTTCTACAAACAGAAGCAGGTGAAGGACAACTTCGACCGCATCGGCAAGATTGAATACCCCGAGATACGTCCAATAATAGGCTGTGAGAAGCAGTTCCACTATCGTAACAAGTTGGAATACACCTTCTCCAACCGCAAGTGGCTCACCGACGGCGCACCCACAGGCACCCACGACGAAGACGCCTGCAAAGGTCTGGGCTTCCATCTGCCACAGCTCTTTGACCGCGTGGTCGACATCGAGCTGTGCCATCTACAAGCCGACCCGTCGAACGACATCCGACTCTTCGTCAGGCGCTTCACGATGGAACGCCACCTGCCCTACTATAACTTCCGTGCACACGAAGGCTTGTTGCGCAACCTTGTCATCCGCTGCAACTCGAAGGGCGAGTTCATGGTCATCCTCGTCGTTAGTGAAGAGAACGACGTGGTGCGCCATGAACTGATGCCTGCCTTGGAGATGGCCTTCCCGCAAATCGTGTCGTTGCTACTCGTCATCAACCCGAAACTCAACGACATCATCAACGACCTGCCGTTTGAGTGTCTCAAGGGAGAGCCTTACCTCATCGAGACCATGAAATCGCCTCGACCGGGCTATGACGACCTCAAGTTCCGCATCGGTCCGGTGTCGTTCTTCCAGACCAACGTCTACCAAGCCGAGCGACTCTACAAGACCGCCTTCGACCTCGCCGAGGTGCAAGGCGACGAGCTGATGTACGACCTCTACACGGGCACGGGCACCATCGCCCAGTATTTCTCACGTTTCGTGAAGAAAGTCGTCGGCATCGAGTATGTGGAGGCTGCCATCGCCGACGCCAAGGTGAACGCCGACATCAACGGCATCACCAACTGCGTGTTTTATGCAGGCGACATGGCCAAGGTGTTCACCGACGACTTCATTGAAACGAACGGCCGACCCGACCTCATCGTCACCGACCCGCCCCGTGCAGGCATGGCCGAAAAGGTGGTGGAGCAGCTGTTTAAGATACGTGCCCAGAAGATCGTGTATGTGAGTTGCAACCCTGCCACGCAAGCCCGCGACCTGCAGCTGTTGGATTCAGCCTATAAGGTCATGGCGGTGCAACCCGTCGACATGTTCCCCCACACACAACATGTGGAGAATGTGTGTCTGTTGAAGTTAAGAGAGTCTTAGACCTTCTAATCGTCTCACAAGGTCATCCAAATCTAAGTCTTCCGACTTCACCGTGATTTGTGCCTGTTCGTAGAAGGGTAGTCGTGAGGCATAATGCTGGTTGACAAATTCCATAAGCTCCGCTTCGCTTTTACCCTCGGCCAAGGGACGCTTGTGCCTCGAATGGAGGACCCTGTCGACAGCGGCCGTGGAGCTGATGCGCAAGAAAACGGTCAAGCCATGCCGGTTCATCCAATCCATGTTGTCGAAGTAGCAGGCCGTGCCGCCGCCAGTGGAGACGACTACGTTTTCCATGCTTTCCGTTGATTTCAGCACCTCCGACTCCAATTTACGGTAGAGGTCCTCGTCGTATTTTTTGAAGAAATCACAGACTGAAATCCTATATTTCTCCTCAAACATGGCATCGGTGTCGGCCACCTCCCAGCCGAGACGTTGGGCGAGACGACGCGCAGTGGTGGTCTTTCCCGCACCCATGTATCCTACGAGGTAGATTCGATTCATGACTTCAGAAATTCGAACTGACACAACTGCAATTTCCCATCTCCATCGCGCAGATGCATCCCATTACCCTGACAATACCTCCACATCTTGCAATCGGCGCATTGGTCGGTCTTCATCCATCTTCGGTCGCGGTAGACTTGGAACTTGTTTTGCCAAACGTCCCAGAAGCTGTCCTGATAAATGTTGCCCTGATGATAGTCGCTGCGGATGCTAAGACAGCCCGAGATGGCACCATTGGCAAGCACCGAGGCGATGTTGATGCCTGCGCTGCACGAATAATAATGATTGCGCACCTCGCCTTCATATTTTCCAAGGAATCCGTCGCAGCCATAGTCGGCACGAATCTTGCCCTCCAGACGGGTTTGCTTGATGAATTCCATCATCTGCACAAACTGCTCTTTGCTGAGCTTGAACACAGGTTCGTTGGCGGCACGGCCGAAAGGAAACACAGTAAACAGGCGCCAGCGGCGGATGCCTAACGAAATCAAAAAGTCACGAAACTCGGGTAAGTATTTGATGGTGCGCTGGTTGACGCAGGTAATGACGTCCCAAGTGAGGTCGGGATGTTGTTTCATAGCCTCCACGGCACGCAGCACGTTCTTGTAACTCATGGGATTGCCACGCATCCAGTTGTGGTCTTCCTCGAAGCCATCGAAGCTCACAGCGATGCTCTTCAACCCAGCCTCGACAAACTCATTGAGTTTCTCGGCGGAAAGCAACATGCCATTGCACACCATACCCCAATTGAAGCCACGTTTGGTAATCTCGGCGCCACACTGTGCCAAATCATTGCGCATGGTAGGCTCTCCCCCTGTAGTGATAACCATCACCTTAGATGGGTCTTGGTGGGCACGCACGTCGTCGAGCACCTTGGCGAAATCGGCGAAGGGCATGTCGTCCTTCTCGGAAAGCATACGACAGTCGGAGCCGCAATGGCGGCAATTCAAGTTACAACGAAGGGTACATTCCCAAAACAACTGGTGTAGCTCGTGCTCTTCGGTGCGCTGTTGCAGCACGGCGCGGTTGAGTTCGAGCATCACCTTTTTATAAAAACCCAAACGTTCGCTCATCACGGACGGTTTTTACCTCATTGCTGATTCAACTCCTTAAGTTGTTTTTTCAGACCTTGTATCTCTTCTCTCAAGCGTTGGGTCTCGCGGCCATACTCCTCCATGACCTCGGGTGTGCCATAGACACAGGCGCCTTCCCGATGTTGCAAGGTTGTCTGAAGGTCGGCAATGCGTTGTTGCAGCGCATAGCGTTGCGCGCTCTTCTCAAGGTCGACGTCTTCGCCCAACTTGGCGTTGATGGAATCAAGCTGGTTTTGAAGGCGGTAGGTCTCGGCGCCATATCTGGCAATAATTTCAGGCGAGCCATAGACAGCGGCGCCCTCACGGCGGGTCAAAATGTCTTGGATGGAGTCGCGCTCCCGAATCAACTGTTTGCGTTCCGCCCTCGTGAGGCCTTTGGTTGAGGAGCAACAAGCAGCAAGGAAGGCCAGGCCTGACAAGGCACCAATCCAAACGGTTCTAACGACTTTTTTCATCTTTTTGGGTGTTATAACGTGGCAAAGGTAAGAAATAGTTTAGAGTTGAGAGTTGAGAGTTGAGAGTTTTTTTGTTTTGGGAATAAAAAAAGATGCATCAGTTGATGCCGATGCCGACGAAAAAGCCGCGGGTCTTAGTGGTTTGTTCAGGCATCCTGTCGAGGTCGTTGAAGCCCAAGCGATAGCCGCCGAAAATCATGAAGCCTCTGTATTCCACGAAAAGGCCGCCAGCCGCACCGATTTCGAAGCGACACAGGGCGAGTTCAGGGTAGGACAGGTTTTCACCGTAGCGGTTGACGGCATGGTCGGCGGCATGGGTTACGATGTCCTTATACTTGCGCGTGAAGTTGATGCCGTACGACAGCGTGGGCCCAGCGAAGAGGCCGAGACCGACGTCGTGGCCTAGGTCGAAGTCGTAGTTCAGCAACAGGGGCAGATCCATAACGAACTGCCAGTCTTGGGTCTCGAATTGGTCGTCGTTGCCATTGGCGGAGTTCACACGGATTTGTAGGGCAGGAACGAAGTCGAGGTCGCCGACGATATCGAAACTGTAGTGGATGCCGCCGAAGAAGCCATGGTAAAGGGTGGAAGCGGACTCCCTATCCGCCACGGCGGGACCTTTGACGACAAGTTTTTGAGGCGCATAACCTGCGAGGAATCCGACTTGGGCGTTGAGTTTTGCAGCAGGCAACAACAGGGTTGCAAGTGCCAAAAAAAGAATAGTTCTCTTCATATATTTAAGGATTTTGCTTCTATAACGAAATAGAAAAAGTTTTATTTTGTGCTGTTTTTGCATCACCACCGCACACAGAAACGGTGAAATCGCCCGCCTCTAAATGCCAACCTTTTTCGGTGGAATACACCGAGAGGTCGCGTTGGGTAAGGTAGAAGGTCGCCTGGCAAGTCTCACCTTTATTAATATGCACGCGCTGGGAGCCTTTCAGCAGCTTGGAGGCTGGGGCGACAGTTGCCACCTCATCGCGGACGTAAAGTTGGACAACTTCATCGCCGTCGCAAGGACCAATGTTTTTCAGGTTGCAGGTGACTTTGCAGATTGTGTCGTATGGTTTCAATTCATTCGAGACGCGATGAATCGGCGTCTCTACATGAATGTCACTGTATTCGAATTGGGTATAGCTTAAGCCATAGCCAAATGGATAAAGCGGCTTGGCGGATTCTTCCACATAATCACCCGTAGCGGGTTGGGAATAATACACGGGGAGTTGTCCTACCGAACGAGGGATGGAGACGGGCAGACGGCCAGCGGGGTTGTAGTCACCCCAAAGGATGTCGGCCAAGGCGGAGCCGCCCTCCATGCCAGGATACCACATCGTCAGCAGGGCGTTTGACTTTTCGGCGGCAAGGTTCATGTCCAGTGGGCGGCCTTGGATGTAAATCGTCACGACGGGTTTGCCCGTGGCATAGATGCGCTGCATCAGTTCCTCTTGCTTGCCTAATAGTCTCAATGTGGAGCGGTCGTAACCCTCGCCGCAGTCCATATCGGAAATGCACTCGTTGACGATGGCGGCACCGGTGTCTTCATAGCTCGTCTTGAAGTCGCGGGAAGAGGATCCACCCACAACCAACACCACAACATCAGCGGCCTTGGCAATGCTCACTGCCGCGTCGATGTCGGCGTCCTTCTCATCGCGCACGGCACAGCCTTTGGCGTAGCTCACCTCTGCCCTGCCCTTTTCGCGGATGCCTTCGAGTAGGGTCACGATGCGGTAGGGGTCTTGAGGCGCGGTGTAGTCACCGAGTTGGTTGTACATATTGTCAGCGTTCGGACCAATGACAGCCACCTTTTTTATGCTCTCGTCGAAAGGCAAAATACCATCGTTTTTGAGTAAAACCGCGGATTCTAATGCCACTTGTTTGGCCAGCTGGGCGTTCTCTTTCTTGCCCACTTCAGCCTCGGCCATAGCCACGTCAACGTACGGGTTGTCGAACAGTCCGAGGTCGTATTTCAGTTGCAGCACATGGCGCACGGCCCGGTCGATGTCGGCCTCGGCAACCAAGCCGCGCTGTAAGGCTTCTTTCAGGAAGCCCCCATAGTTATAGCCGCCCAAGTCAATGTCGACACCTGCTTTCAAGGCCATGGCAGCGGCTTCGGCAGGGTCGGCGGCCACATGCTGTGTGGCATAGATGGCGTTGACGGCATTCAAATCGGAGAAAACCACACCTTTGAAGTCCCATGAATTGCGAAGAATGTCTTGCAACAGCCATTGATTTGCTGAGCAAGGCACACCATCAATGGTGTTGTAGGATGTCATCACGGTCGTGGCACCGCCTTCGCAAATGGCTTTCTCAAAAGCAGGCAGATAATCGGCCATCAGTCGGTTGGGACCGACATCGGCGGTGGCGGCATTGTGACCGCCTTGCGGGATGCCATAGGCAGCCAGATGTTTCAAGGTGGCGCAGACATTTTTCTGCATGCCTCTCACGATGGCAGCACCCAGCGTGCCAGCGTGATACGGATCTTCGCCCATGGTCTCCTCCACCCTCGACCAACGTGGGTCACGGGCGATGTCGAGGACAGGACCATAGCCGATTTGTGCGCCTTGAAGTCGTACTTCCTTCCCCATCACCTCGCCCATCTGTTCAAGCAACACTGGGTTCCATGTGCTGGCCTGTCCAATACCTGTCGGGAAAACGGTCGTACCTACCGCCATGTGGCCGTGAGGTGTCTCCTCGCAAAACAGCAGCGGAATGCCAAGCCTCGTGTTTTCGATGGCATGGCGTTGCATCATGTTCAGCAACCTTGCAGACTCACGAGGCTTTACACCCGTCTCCACCGTCTTCCTCGACCAAGGGTCGGCACGAAGCACCGCCCAGCAGGAACCGAGTGGCAGGGTGTCCATCATCCCAATGAAATCGTCAGCGAGCCAAAGCGAATCGCCGTCCTTGCCGTAGAAGTTGAAGCCGATAGGGCAAGTCAGCTGGCCGCATTTCTCCTCGAGAGTCATCTGGGAGAGCAATGTTTCTACTTTGTCTTGCTTATTGGCACAGGACTGTAATAACAAAACCACCGCTAAAAGGACTATCCATACGCCTTTTACCCTCATGGCGGGCATAGACCCGCCATCTCCCAAGCGCGAAGACAAATCACTTTCGCGCAGGGGATTGCGGGGCAAGCCCGCAATGAGGGTTTTCGGTTGGGTTTTGTGTTGCATTGTACGAATTATACCAAATGCCCAATCAGTTCCTCTCGGTCGCCAGGCAGCATATCGATGACAGGGATTTCCACCATCGTGTAACATCCCGGTTGCAGGCGCATCGTGGCGCGGGCCACGTTGACCAGCACCTGACCCGTCAAAGCAGGGTTGTTGATGCTCATATTGAATTCCATGCGCTGGTTTTGGGTCTTTCCCGACACGCCCTTGCGCACGAGGTTCACTCCATGACCCATGTCGCGCACGGCATCCACGCTATCCACGGCGAACACATGGGTCTCGTCGTTAGCAAAATACGGGTCAGCCTTGATGTCGTTGGTCACCTGCTCGAGGGTGGCGCCGTCTTCGAGTTCCACATACACCATGCGGCGGTGGATGCCTTCACCCAGCGGTATCGTCACTGAAAGGGCGTTCTTCACGCCTTTCTTGGAACGCACACAGACACTGTGACCCATCGACATACCAGGACCGAAGTTAGTGTAGGACAATCCTTTAGGCGCTAAGCTCTGCATCAAAGTACGGACGATGGAGTCGGAACCTGGGTCCCAGCCGGCAGCGATAACGCTGACGGTTTTCGTTTCCTTATTAATAGGCATCAGCTCACGACGGTAGTCAACGATGGATGTGTGGATATCGAAGGAGTCCACGGTATTGATACCCAAAGGAAGGATTTGTTTGGCGTACTCGGGACAGCTACGTGTGGGGCAAGCCAGGATGGCCACGTCGACGTCTTTCAAGTCTCTGATGTCGCTTACCACCTCATAGGGAGAGAGTTCAATAGTTTTGTTAGCATTGCGGCGGACGATGCCGGCCACTTCGAAATCCGGGGCAGCTTCAAGGGCTTCTAGTGCGAAGCGGCCCACATTGCCATAACCTACTATGGCAGCTCTGATTTTATTCATAGTTTCAAATTTTAAAGGGCAAAAATAGGAAAACCAGCCCAATTATGGCGAGATTTTTGTATTTTTGCACCCAAATTTTTTAACCTCTATGAAAAAACTATCTATTATCCTTGTCATAATGGCTGCAACGCTTTTTGCGCAGGCCCAAACTATCCAACAGACCTATCATTTCGGTCAGCCCACCGTCAGCGAACGTGACGGCTATCAGCAAATCGGCTTCAAAGGCTGCCTGCCTCAAGGCATCGTGGGCGAACCCACCCTACCCTGGCAAAGCGTCAGCCTCATCCTGCCCCAAGGCCAGGAAGCCGTTGCCATCAATGTGGATTTTTCTGATTTTGTGACACTTGAAGGCAGCTACAACCTCTATCCCTACCAACAGCCGAGGACGTATTCCGAAGACAAGAACATTCCTTTTGCCAAAAATGAAAACCTATACCGTTCCGAAAACGCCTACCCCACAAGAAGCCACGGCAAAGTCAGCACGCAATACCTGAACGGTGTTTCGGTGGCATTTGCAGGCTTCACGCCTCTGCGCTATGTGCCGGCCACAGGCGCAGTCAGCTACGCCCGCACGGTGACGGTGACCATCGAGACCGCCACGAGCCGCGACGACCATAGTCGCAAGCTCTGGCTCACGCCCGAAAACGAGGCCTCGTTGCAACGTCTGGCACAAAACGCCAACCTCCTCAACACTTACAGCAAACGCGGACGCGAACTCGGCGGTTACGACATGCTCGTCATCACTTCGGAGGCCTGGGTCGACCACTTCGGCGAATACCTTAACCTCTACAACGACAAGGGCATCCGCACCCGCATCGTCGCCTTGGAAGACATCTACGCTACCACCGAGGGCCGCGACGTGCAAGAGCAGATCCGCAACTACATCATTCAGGAATATGAAGACAACGGCATACAGATGGTGAGCCTCGGCGGCGACGTCAGCATCGTGCCCTACCGCAGCCTCTACTGCTGGGCGCAAGAAGGCTATGAAGACGATCTGCCTGCCGACATGTACTACGCCTGCCTCGACGGCACCTTCAATGACGACGATGACGACCGTTGGGGCGAAGTGGGCGAAGACGACCTTTTGCCTGAGATCGGCATCGGCCGTCTGCCCTTCAACAACGAGACGCAGTTTGAGACCATCATGCACAAGACCTTAAGCTACCTGCAGACGCCCGTGTTGGGCGAGTTCACCTCCCCCATCTTCGGTGCCGAGCATCTTGGCGACGGCTACTATGGCGACATCGACATGGAACGTCTCATCGGCGAAGTCCAAGATTACGACTATACCACCTACGGCTATCCCGAGGACTATACTTTCAAGCGTTACTATGAAACTGCATCAAAACCATGGAATGGCAGTGACTTCCGCAACGTCATCGTCACGGGCGGACAATATGTGCACCATGTGGGTCACGCCAACAGCGACTATGTGGCGGGCTGGACGGGCTCAATGATGAATCCCGACTATTTTGCCGGAAACAACGGCATCGAGCATAACTTCATGTTGTTCCACTCGCACGGCTGCATCTGCGGCAACTTTCCTTCGGGTTGCGTGCTCGAAAAGATTGTTACCATCCCGACGGGCTTCGTGGTCACCACGGGCAACTCACGCTACGGCTGGTATGTGCCGTGGGGCGACGGCATGGCCGCCCACATCCACCGCGAGTTCGTGGACGCCTACTGCCACGATCACATTGCATCGGTCGGCATGGCATTGCGCGAAGCCAAGATTGCCTCGGCACCTTGGGTCTCCATCCCTTACATCGACGAACACGGAGAGCCTACCGGAGATGAAAACGGCTGCCTGCGTTGGAACATTTACTGCCTCAACGTGTTGGGCGACGCCGCCTTGTATCCATGGTTCGAGGAACCATTCACACCCAATGTGGTCTATGAGCAAGGCTTAAAGACAGGTGCCACTTCCACCATGGTCAACGTGAACCAATACGGCAGGCCTTTAAGCAACTTCTGCGTCAGCCTTTTCAATGGCGAAACGCTGCTGGGACGTGGCATCACCGACGCGAACGGCGATACCGAACTAGTTTTCGAAACGCCGTTGGATGTGATTGGCGAAATGCAACTTATCGTCACGGGACAGAGTGCTTGGCCTCAGACCTTCGAAGTCACCGGCTTCGACGACGAGGCCTTCGTCTATGGCGACATCATCGGCTTCGACGGACCCACCGTGTTTGGAGCGGATCGCTTTGTCAACATCGACCTCCACAACAGAGGCGACCAAGCCGCTATGGATGTGCAAGTGGATTTGAATTCAGACTGCGAGTATGTCGAAATCGTCCCGAGCAACTTGTTCGTCGCCGAGCTGAATGCCAACAGCACCATGAACTTCGATCAAGCCGCTCGTATCATCATCGCCGATGACGTCCCTGACCAAACCCTGTTCACCTTGAACCTCACCGCTACGACAGGCGCTGTTGAACACGTCACCAGCCGACAGTTCATGATGCTGGCTCCTAACCTGCAATTCTCTGACTTTGAAGTCGAGGAGCTCAACGGTGATGGGAATGGGTACTTTGACCCGGGCGAACGTGCCATCATCCACATCCACAGCAAGAACCTCGGCCATGCCATGGCGCCCAACACCTATTTAAGGGCAGTGTGTGAAGACGAGCGCATCCAAATCGAAGAAAACACCATACACATCGGAGCGGTTGATAGCCTTGGCGGCTTCGTCGCCGACATCGTCCTCACCTCCGACGTCGATATCATCAGCGGCACCTCCTTCCATTTAGACCTAGAACTCCACACGGGCAGCTACACTACAACTATGGATTATGTCTTCTCAGTGGGTCTGGCTGTAGAGACCTTCGAAAGCGGCGACTTCAGCTTCCTCGACTGGTTCCAAGAGGGCGACCTGCCTTGGGCTGTCACCGATGAAGAAGCCCACAATGGCAACTACAGCGCCCGCTCGGGTGCCATCGGTGACAATGAAGTCACCAAGCTCGTCATCTATGCCGACATCCTCAACGATGGCGAGATTAGCTTCTGGTTTAAGACCTCTACTGAAGCTCGCAGAGACATCTTCGCCTTCTTCATTGACAATCACAAAAAAGACTGGTGGTGGGGCGAAAACGACTGGACCTATGCCAGCTACGGTTTTGAAGCAGGCAGTCATGTCTTCACTTGGCTTTACGACAAGAGCGGCAGCGGCTCAGCGGGAGCCGACTGCGTTTGGGTTGACGACATCACCTTCCCACGCACCTGTACCATCAGCGACGTGGAAGAGGTCACGGAACAGAAGACCAACGTCCTCTATCCGAATCCCACTACGGGCAGCTTCACCATTGAGTTGGTTGAGGAAAGCAACATCAGCATTTACAATATGTTGGGTCAGCAAATCATGCAACTCGGCAAGGTGTCGGGCTTGCAACATTTCGACATAGGAAATGCACCCAAGGGCTTGTATTTCATCCAGATTCAAAACGGCAACCAGACCGAAGTCAAGAAGTTAATCGTAGAATAAGGCATCATGAAAAAGCAAGGCTTGATACTGATGCTATGCCTGATGTGCGCTCTTTTTGCCACGAAAGGCATGGCCCAAAATACTATTGTCCTTCGCGAGGACAACATCGACGACATCATCAAGGCCATGACCGTGGAGGAAAAGGTCGGTTTATTGGTGGGCAGCCAAGAAGCCATGATGCCCGGCGCGGCGGGTAACACCCGTCCGATAGAGCGTCTCGGCATCCCCATGACGATACTCTGCGACGGCCCTGCAGGCCTCAACATCGAGCCGACACGCGAAGGCACCGACCAGACTTTCTACTGCACCGGCTTCCCCACCGGCACGGCTATGGCCAGTTCGTGGGACATCGCCTTGATGGAATACGTGACCACCGCCATGGGCAACGAGGTGCTGGAATATGGCGCCGACGTCATCCTCGCCCCTGGCATGAACCTGCATCGCAACCCGCTCTGTGGACGCAATTTCGAATACTACTCCGAGGACCCGCTGCTGTCGGGCAAGATGGCAGCAGCCTTCGTGCGTGGCATCCAATCCAACGGCGTGGGCACCTCGGTAAAACACTTTGCGGCCAACAACCAAGAAATCAACCGCAGAGAGAACGACGCCCGCATCAGCGACCGTGCCTTGCGCGAGCTCTACCTCAAGAACTTTGAAATCGCCGTGAAAGAAGGTAAGCCTTGGACGGTGATGTCGTCGTACAACAAAATCAACGGCGACTACACGCAGCAGAAACACGGCCTGCTCACCACCGTGCTTCGCGACGAATGGGGTTTCGATGGCATCGTGATGACTGACTGGGGTGTGAAAGAAGGCACCGTGAAAGCCGCCAAGGCCGGCAACGACCTGATGGAGCCTGGTCGCCCGATTGAAATGGAACGCCTCATGACTGCCATCAACAAGGGTGAAATCAGCATGGAGGAAATCGACCGCAACGTGCGCAATATCTTGAACTACATCGTCAAGACCCCGCATTTCCGCAAGTATAAATTCTCCAACAAGCCCGACTTGAAAGCTCACGCCGCCGTTGCACGCAAGGCCGCGGAAGAGAGCATCATCCTCCTCAAAAACGAAAACAACACCTTGCCGATGAAAGGCGACGAGAAAATAGCTCTCTATGGCATCACCTCCGTCGACTTCTTCGGCATCGGCACGGGTTCAGGCGAAGTCAACACGGCCCATGTCGCAAACATGCAAGAGGCCTTGACAGCAGCGGGCTTCACCTTGGACAACGACTTGGCTGAATACTATCGTCTCTGCTATGCCACCCAGACAGCTACAGAAAAAATGGACGGCAGCACCACCGACAAACGTCACCGCCATGAGCCTACGGTTTCGCTGAAAGCCATCGAGCGTCAGGCGCAAGCCAACGACGTGGCCATGGTGGTCTTAGGCCGCATCGCCGGCGAATATGCCGACCGCGAAGTGAAAGACGACTTCGAGCTCACCGACATCGAGCGCGAAATGCTTCATAATGTCAGCTTGAACTATCATAAGGAGGGCAAAAAAGTCGTGGTGGTGCTCAACCTCGTCGGCGCCATCGAGACCGCCTCGTGGAAGAACATGGTCGACGCCATCGTGTTGCCGTGGACGCCAGGACAAGAAGGTGCATACGCCGTGGCCGACATCCTGAAAGGCAAGGTGAATCCCTCGGGCAAGCTGGCCATGACATTGCCTGTCAATTACATGGACGCGCCCTCTTCGAGGAACTTCCCTTACACCTGGGACATGACCAACGGCAAAAAAGGCGAGAGAAAGAATGTGGACTTCACTGACTATGAAGAAGACATCTGGGTGGGCTACCGCTACTTCCAGACCAACAACGTGGAGGTCTCCTACCCCTTCGGCTACGGCTTGAGTTACACGACTTTCTCCTACTCCAAGCCATCGGTAAAAGCCGACAAGGAAGGCTTCACCGCCACCATCACCGTGACCAACACAGGCAAAGTGGCTGGACGGGAGGTCGTTGAGCTGTACGTATCCGCTCCTGAGGGAGGTCTCGAAAAGCCCGCCCGTGAGTTGAAAGCCTTTGCCAAGACCAAGCTTCTCGCCCCTGGTCAGTCAGAGACCTTGACGATGAAAGTCAGTGCTTACGAGATGGCTTCGTTCAACGAGGAGCACTCGGCTTGGGAAACTGCCGCTGGCACCTATAAGGTCATGTTTGGCGCCTCTGCTACCGACATCCGCGCAACGGCCTCGTTCAACTTCAAGAAGGCGCAAGATTGGCCCGTGCATGACGTTTTGGGAGCGCCTAAAGAGTGATTTCTTGATAGTGTTTCTTGATACTTTACAGCCCGCTTGAAGGAGATTCAGGCGGGCTGATTTTGATTTTGTTTATTCTATCATTTGGAAGGTATCTTTTCAGTGTGAATTATTATGAATGTTAAAAAATCCCGCTAGAGATCACATCCAATTTCCACCCCTTGTCTGTTTTCTTTACCAAACAATCCCAGAAACCTGAACGAGCCGAAACGGAAACAAGATAAGTTTCCTCTTCGTCATCAACCTTAAACATTGGAGACAAATGATAGCTGTCCATCGGCACAAAATACTTACTAGAGTTTTCATAATCCTCTTCTGGGAGGACGATTACGCGCATTGTTCTTGGTTGAACAGCTTGAAGTTCTGGACAATCAGTTACAATTCTCACCGTTCTAGTCTTTTCGTTGGCATAACACAACTCTGGAATGGTCAACGGAATAGTATCCGCAAAACATAACTGAATCAAGTATTCATAAACGGCCGTCTTGTCCGAACGAGGCACCGACATCCTCGGATTCAGGTCCAAACCGTCGGCAATTCCATCACCATCGGTATCGCTATTGAAAGGATCGGTCATAAACCTTGCCTCTTCAATATCCGTCAATCCATCCCCGTCAGAGTCTTTGCGCAATGTCTCCATGTCAATGGTCAACAGCAGACCGTCTTTGACCAATTCATAATCTGACACATGGCCCAGCCGAAAAGAAGAAATCTGGCGAAGCAGGCATGCCTCCAACTGCAAATCTCCTTGCTTGTTGAACAAAGGCATCTTGGATTGCGGCTTGAAACAAAGTGGCAGGCAATGCGTTATCCCAGTATAATAAAAAGTCCATGACCGTCCTTGGTCTTCCGAATAGGCCACATATATACTCGGTTCAAGTGCCATAAAATACTCATAACTCTTATACACGATGGCTTCCATCGAGTCTCTCTTTTCGTATCTTATGACCTGTCGCTTGTCAATCTTGGCAGCAAGTTCAGGACAATCATCAAACCTATGTTTTAGGCTCTCATAGTAATATCTTTGGTGATCCTCCCCTTCTTGAAATGGCGTAAAATCTGCAATCTCCTCCCACGCGAAAAAGGCATTCTTGTAAGCTTTGATTTCGTTTTCATCCAAAGGTTTCCAAGGCTTATAGTTTTTTTCCCATTCTTGATAATATGAGTCTTTTTCCTTGCTCGGATAATTCGATATGTCGTCTATCTCATCTTCCTCCTGCGCGAACGCAATGGCGGAAATCAATAGAATCAGCAATAAACTTAAATATTTTTTCATATTCCTTAATTTAAGTGTTCAACTTCAATTATTCAATTGTTATCGAGGTAAATCTGATGTCCCAGCCACGGTTCCGCTTTTTTGCGACATAAGCATTGTGCCAATTCATTGAACTAACTGAAAAAATATAGGTGTCTTTACGATGGTCTACTTTGCAGAGGGGAGTCACGAAATAGCGTTTCATGCCATCGTCAAACTTGCCGAAAAAAGCCTCATTTTCTTCTTTCGTGACAAAAACAAGTCGTAATGAAGAATTTGGACGGACTCCATAAAGATTTTCATCGTCGGTAACAACCATATAAGTATCGGTGGTCTCATTAACATAATAGTTCCCTTGCTCTTCTGTCATGGGTATGATTGCGCCATGCGGATCATATTCAAAACAAATCCTTCGATCTTTGTTAATTGCAGCCTCCAAAGCCAAAGTCTTCTCTGTCCTTGGTGCTGAAACACGAGGTGTCAAATCCAAATTGTCGGGGATACCATCGTTATCGGTATCAGGGTTATTCAAATCCGTATGAAGTCGAGTCTCTACGATGTCCGTCAATCCATCGCCATCGGTATCTCTACGAAGTGTTGCCAAATCAAGCATCAAAAACAATCCATCCTTGACCAAAGTATCTGCAACATGACGTATGTCTGGTTCCTCTGCATCATCAAACTGCCTCAACAAACAGGCTTCAATTCCAATGTTTCCATTCGCATCAATAAGTGGATACTTTGAATACCACTTGACATATAGCGGTTTGCCTTGGGTAATGCCGGTATAGTAGTATTCCCATGAATTACCATTGTCGACCGAAAAAGCCAAACTAATACCATTATAGCCAAAATCGCGATATCTATATAAAATGGCCAGTGTGTCTCCTCTACTTCCTTGCTTCCAAATATCTGTTTTGGAAATACCGCCTATGCTTCCTGTTTCAAAATCATGGTTTTTCAAAACATAACATTCGTAATAAAAAGTATCCTCACTAGGCGTAGAAATGGCATTGCTCCTGTATGGTTCAAAATCGTAAATTTCCTTAAAGTCAAAGAAATCGTTTTTATAATTCAACACTTCCTCTTCCTTCGGAAGTTCAAATAACACATATTCATTATCAAATTCATAGGCTTCGAGCTCGCTACTGGGATACTTGCAATCAGATTGGTTACAAGACCATAACAAGAGCAAAAGAATCAGCAAGACCAAACACTTTTTCATGTCATTATAGTTTTGTTTGTTGTGCAAAGATAGTTCTTTTCCTTGAAAACGAAAATTTTACGCCATTATTTCGCCAGTTTTTGCAGAAATATGTACTTTTGCCGATTACATTTTGCATAATCATCAACATAGATACAATGAAAAAACTAAGCCTAACCCTTATCCTTTCCCTGATGGTCACCCTCTTCGCTTCGGCGCAGACCATAGAGAAGACCTATTATTTTAGTCAGCCGAGCATCAGAATGATTGGAGGCTGCGAGCAGATCCAATTCACGGACTGCATGCAGAGTGCCCTTGCGGGACAGCCGTCGTTGCCTTGGCAGAGCGTCAGCCTCATGCTGCCGCAAGGCACCGAAGCCACCAGCATCGAAGTGGAACTCTCCGATTTCCAGACCATAGAAGGCAGCCACAACCTCTTCCCTTACCAGACGGCCCTCACCTACTCCAACCCCGTGCGCCGTCACTTTGAGAAGGACGAGGCCCTCTATGCCTCGAAGAGCGTCTATCCTGCCCAAGCCTACGGTAAGCTCAGCACGCAGTACATGAACGGCGTCGGCTTCGCCTTCTCGGCCTTCACGCCCGTGCAGTATGTGCCTGGCACCGGCGAGGTGCGCTATGCCACCAAGGCCACTGTCCGCATCACGACGACAGCCTCTAAGGCCGACCAAAGCCGCAAGCTATGGCTCAGCGGCAACAACGGCAAGCGCGCCAAACGCCTTGCCCAGAACCCCGAGATGCTGGAGTCTTACAACAGTAGGGATTTTGTCTTGGGCGGCTACGACCTGCTCGTGGTCACCCCTCAGCAATATGTCGCCTCGTTTGACGAATATGTGGCATTCTATCAGGCTCGTGGACTGCGTGTCCATGTCACCGCCCTTGAGACCATCCTCAGCAGCATGAGTGGCCAAGACGACGCCGAGAAGCTGCGTAACTACATCATTCAAGAGTATGAGGACAACGGCATCATGATGGTAAACCTCGCCGGCGACACGCAATATATCCCCTACCGCTGCCTCTATTGCTATGTGACCAGCGGTGGCGGCGACCAAGAAGACTACTGCCTCCCCGCCGACCTTTACTTTGCCGCCCTTGACGGCAACTGGAACGACGACGGCGACGACCGCTGGGGCGAGATCGGCGAAGACGACCTGCTGCCTGAGATCGGCATCGGCCGCATGTGCTTCAACAACACCACGGAGCTGAACAACATGCTCCACAAGTCGATGACTTACCAAAGCGCTCCCGTCCTCGGTGAGTTCCGCAACGTCATCATGGCGGGTGAACACCTTTACGATGAACCTTATCTGAGCAACGGCAGCCAGTACCTTGAGCTGCTCATCGGCACGCACGACGACAACGGCTACACCACCACGGGCATCCCCGAGAACTATAACTTCACACGCCTCTACTATGAAGACGGTAACTGGAGCGGCTACAACCTCTGCATGGCCATCAACGAGGGCACGCAGTATGTGCACCACGACGGCCACGCCAACACCAACTACGTGGCGGGATGGGTCAACGAGGACATCACCGACGCCAACTTCTACGGTCCCAACGGCGTGGACCACAACTACACCTTCTTCCACACCTCGGGCTGCATCTGCGGTAACTTCCCCGAAAACTGCATCCTGGAACGCATGACCCAAATCGCCAACTTCGCCGTGGCCACCTTCGGCAACTCACGCTTCGGATGGTTCAACGAAGGCCAGACCGAGGGTCCTGCCATCCACCTGCACCGTGAGACGGAAGACGCCTACTACCACGACCGCATCCCCTACGGCGGCATGGCCTTGAGTGAAGCAAAGATACAGACCGCGCCATGGGTCACCGCCCCCGGCCAATGGGAAGAAGGCGCCCTGCGCTGGAACTTCTACGACCTCAACATGATGGGCGATGTGGCCTGCAGCCCTTGGCACGACGAGCCTTTCACGCCTATGGTGTCGTACCCTGCGTCAATTGACGGAGGCCAGATTACGGAACAAATCCATGTAGCCAACACCAACGGAGAAGGATTGCAAAACTTCCGTTGTGCTCTTCTCAGTGGTGAAGACATGATTGGTTTAGGCTACACAGACGAAACTGGTTGGGCCACCATAAGTATTAACGGTCCCCTCAACGGCTTAATAAGCCTCATCGTCACTGGTTGTGACGCATGGCCGCAGACTTTTCACATTGACCTCGAAGCCACAAATGAAAACACGATGAGTAACGTAACCATCTACCCCAACCCCAACAAGGGACAGTTCACCCTCAGTCTGCCTGAGGAAGACTGCGACATCACCATCTGCAACAGCCTTGGACAAGTGGTGCATCAAAGCCAAGCCCACGGCATGACCACCTTGAACCTCGAAAGCCTCAGCCAAGGCATGTACTTTGTGACGGTGAAGTCGGAAAAGGCGGTGGGTAGCTTGAAGTTTGTGAGGGAATAAAACGTCTTTCAGCACCATAAAATAGCCTCGGGACATTGGTTTCGAGGCTTTTTTCATGCCTCGTCAAAAAAATTGGAAAACTCTATTGCATAGTTTTTAGTAATTTCCTACTTTTGCAACTTCATTTTCGAGACTAAAGAATATCAGTTAAATCACTAATAATCAATTAAATCAATGACAAAGTATGTTTACACCTTTGGCGGAAAGACCGCTGAAGGTAATGCTTCGATGAAGAATGAGCTGGGCGGCAAGGGCGCTAACCTCGCCGAAATGTGCCTGCTCAAGCTCCCCGTACCCGCTGGTTTGACCATCACCACCGAGTGCTGCACCGCTTATTACCAAAACAATTGCCAACTTCCCGCTGGCCTGATGGACGAGGTCCACGCTGGCATGAAGAACATGGAGAACATCATGGGCATGAAATACGGCGACCCCGAGAACCCGCTGCTCGTCAGCTGCCGCTCCGGCGCGCGTAAGTCGATGCCCGGCATGATGGACACCGTGCTGAATATCGGTCTCTGCTCCAAGACCATCCCTGGCCTGATCAAGAAGACCAACAACCCCCGTTTCGTGTATGACTCCTACCGCCGCCTCATCATGATGTACGCCGACGTCGTCATGGAGAAGGCCGAAGGCATCGAACCCGCCGACGGTAAGAGCATCCGCAAGCAACTCGACGACATGCTCGACGCCTACAAGGAGAAGATGGGCTATAAGAGCGACACCGAGCTGAAGGCTGAAGAGCTGAAGCAGCTGGCTGAGGACTTCAAGGTCCGCATCAAGGAAGTGCTGGGCACCGAGTTCCCGGACGACGCCGAGGCCCAACTCGAAGGCGGCATCAAGGCCGTGTTCAAGAGCTGGAACGGCAAGAAGGCCATCTCCTACCGTCGTATCGAGGGTATCCCGGACGACTGGGGCACCGCCGTCAACGTGCAGACCATGGTGTTCGGTAACATGGGCGAAGGCTCCGCTACCGGCGTGGCATTCACCCGTAACCCCGCCACTGGCGACAACCAGTTCTACGGCGAATGGCTGATTAACGCCCAAGGCGAAGACGTGGTGGCTGGTATCCGTACCCCCAACCCGCTGAACGACGACACCAAGAACGAGCAGAACAAGCACATGCACTCCATGCAGGAGCTGATGCCCGAGACCTATAAGGAACTCTGCGAGGTGCGCCGCATCCTTGAAGAGAACTATCACGACATGCTCGACATCGAGTTCACCATCCAAGATGGCAAGCTCTACATGCTGCAGTGCCGCGTCGGCAAGCGCACTGGCGTTGCCGCTCTGACCATGGCTCTCGACATGCTGAAGGAAGGCCTCATCGACGAGAAGGAAGTCGTCATGCGTCTCACCCCCGAGCAACTCGACGAGCTGCTCCACCCCATCCTCGACGCTGCCGACGAGAAGAAGCACGACGTCATCGCCAAGGGTCTGCCCGCAGGTCCTGGTGGCGCTGTCGGTCGCATCGCCCTCACCAGCGAGAAGGCCAAGGAATACCGTGCCGCTAAGGTGGCCAACATCCTGGTCCGTGAGGAAACCAACCCCGAAGACGTCGAAGGCATGCGTGCCGCCGACGGTATCCTGACCGCCCGTGGCGGTATGACCTCACACGCCGCCCTCGTGGCCCGTGGCTGGGGCAAGTGCTGCATCGTGGGCTGCGACGCCGTGAAGATCGACCTCGAGAAGGGCATCGTGAAGATCGGTGACAAGCAGTTCAAGGAAGGCGACGTCATCAGCTTGAACGGTTCCAAGGGTTGGGTCTATGCCGAGCCCGTCGGTATGATCAACGCCACCGAGAACCCGCTGTTCCAACAGTTCATGGCTCTGGTCGACAAGTACCGCAAGATGGGTGTCCGCACCAACGCCGACAACCCGGAAGATGCCCAGAACGCCGTCAACTTCGGCGCCGAAGGTATCGGTCTGTTCCGTATCGAGCACATGTTCTACGGCAAGAACAGCGAAGAGCCGCTGGCCAAGCTGCGTAACATGATCCTGGCCAACACCACCGAAGAGCGCGTGGCTGCCTTGGCTGAACTCGAGCCTTACATCAAGAACGCTGCCAAGGGCACGCTGAAGGTCTTGAACGGCAAGCCGTTGACCTTCCGTCTGATGGACCCGCCCTTGCATGAGTTCGTGCCTCATACCGAAGAGAAACAGAAGGCCCTCGCCGCTGAGCGTGGCATCACCTTCGAGGAGATCAAGAAGCGCATCGACGCCCTCAACGAAGTCAACCCGATGATGGGTCTGCGTGGCGTCCGCCTCGGCATCGTCTATCCCGAGATCACCGAGACCCAGTTCCGCGCCCTGTTCCAGGCCACCGCTGAACTGATGACCGAGGGCTTCGACCCGCATCTGGAAATCATGGTCCCGCTGACCATCAACGTCAAGGAGCTTGAGCACCAGAAGGCCATCGCCAACCGCGTGAAGGCCGAAGTGGAAGCCAAGTTTGGTGTCAAGATCAACTACATGTACGGCACCATGATTGAGATTCCTCGTGCTACTTTAGTGGCCGACCAGATCGCCAGCGTTGCCGAGTTCTTCAGCTTCGGCACCAACGACCTCACCCAGATGACCTTCGGCTTCAGCCGCGACGACGTCAACGCCATCGTGAAGGACTACATCGAAGAGAAGATCATCCCTGCCGACCCGTTCAACACCCTCGACCAAGAAGGCGTTGGCCAACTCGTCAAGTTGGGTGTGCAGCGTGGCCGTAGCCAGCGCGCCAACCTCAAGTGTGGCGTCTGCGGTGAACACGGCGGCGACCCCGCTTCGGTCCGTTTCTTCTACAAGGCCGGTTTGAACTACGTGAGCTGCTCGCCGTTCCGCGTGCCCGTCGCACGTCTGGCTGCTGCTCAAGCCGCTATTGAGGAAGAGCGTGGCTGCTAAACGTTAAGTAACTATTTTATTGGGGGAGAGACAGAAAGCCCTCTCCCCTTTTTTATTTTTTATCTTTTTATCTTTTTTATATTTTTTATATTTTTTATAGAATGGAAGAGCTATTACGCGAGATACCAATATCCGACCAGCTGTTCTATTGGGGAAGAGGCGGGCGTAGCACCACAGTCTTAGAACTGTTATGCACCATGAAAGACCCGGTTGACCCCGAAGCCTTGAAGAGAGCGCTGATTGCTGCACTTGGCATACACACCAACTTTCGCCAGCAACCCGTAGTCGTGAATGGAGCCATCAAAGCTGTTTTACTTTCTCCAGATGTTGTCAAGGTTTATCCCGCCTCTGACGGTCCGAAACGTCTTGGCACGTCCGATACGGGTGGATTGATGGTTTACGCTTCCTATGAGGGACATAGTATTAAGATGCACGTATTCCACGGCATAGCCGATTTGCGCGGTATATACGGCTTTATGCAGACGCTGTTGGTCGAATATTTGCGTGTGATGTGGCGTGCTGAATGCAAGGAATATGTTGCCAAGTGTACGGACACGGCATCGGTTTTCGAAGATCTTTTTTCCCGGGAAATCCCCGCAACATCTGATGATGGCGCCGGCTCTAAAAGAAAACGCGTCTATCATTTGCCCGAACGTGGTTCGGTCAAAGGCAAAAACGCTCAACATCAGTACGAGATAGACCTACCACTAGAGCCGCTGCTTTCGCTGGCAAGAGCCAGCCATAGCACGGTTGTGCCCACTTTGCAGGCTATCTTCGGACAGGCAATAAGTTCGCTCTATGGTGTACGTGGCAACGAGAGCATTATTTGTTATACTCCTGTGGATTTGAGACCGGTGTTCAACGTGGAGAGTGGCGGCAATGCCTCGTCAGCATTCGCCATCCCCTACGAACCAGCACTTTACGGGGTAGGCCTATCAGATGCGGCCGCTCACCTGCGGACTATTTTGCTCAAGCAAATCCAGCCAGGCAATGCTATTAAAGTAGTGGCCAGGCTGTCCAAGATTGTCGACATACTGAAGAAGTTGCCCATCAAACCCGAAACCGCGACTGTGATTGCAAGGAAAATCGGGAGCGGTGGCGACCGTAGGGCTTACACTTATGGTTTCTCTTATCCTGGTAAATTTCAGATTCCTGAAGAGGCCGTTCCTTATGTGGATTCTGTATCGGCAAGCGCCAAAAGCCATTCTTTTCCTGTGTGGGTTATGGGGTGTGAGTTCGGTGGAACGATCCGTCTGATTTTCACTCAAGCCTTTGATAGTGACAGGTTGGTAAGGGCAATATATGACGAACTGCAGAAGTTGTTTCCTGGCACTGAGTTCAAAGACAACGGGAGCCACGCTTTCGATGAGTTCCTCATCAGCGAAGTGCCACACCTGAAGTCGTAGTTATGTGAATAGTGTCCTCCGACAAATAAACCAGAAACGTCCGAATCTCCTTATCAGTCATTTCCTTCAAAGCCTTGGAGTAAAGCTGTACTTGCTCGTTATACTTTTCATTTGGCTTACCCGTCTTATAATCAATCAAATAGACGGCATTGTCAAGCTCGGCATAGCGGTCGAAACGGCGGATTACACCTTGATATAGGACTTCACACTCCGTCTTCACTTTGGCATCGGGACCAAAGGCTGCCTGAATCATCGGATGTGATGCCATCTGGTTGAACCTGTCGCGAATCCAATCGGCAGCGGCTTGGTCGAGGGTTCCATCAGCGACATTAGGTTTCAGGACCGTTTCCAAGTCCTTAGGATAACGAACCTGAGAAAGGATGGCATGCACCTTCTCACCCCATTCTCGTGGCTGTAAACGCTCGCTTTCCACTTGCCATAGCTTGGTAGGCTCGGGATCGACATTAATTTTCTCGAACCAATCCATTGAGATTGAATCCGTCGGCATCTCCACGGTATCTTCCTCGGCCTCTTCCTCCGGATTCCTGAAATCAGGGCTACCAAAGCGATAGACAAGAGCCTCGCTTCCTGACACTTGATGGTCACCCTTGTCGGCAAGAAAACCGCGGATAGCATTGGGCTTGTCGGCCTTGCCTTGCTTGGCGATGACATAGAGACGTTGTACGGCACGGGTGAAAGCCACATAAAGCAAGTTGAGATTGTCAAGTTGGTTACTCGCTTTTTCTTTATCCACCTCTTCATTGGCTTTTCCACCCATAATCGTTGCTTTCTTATCCAACTTAAACAACACCTTGTCCAAATTTGGGATGGCTTCAAAGCCCAGATCCTCAGGACGCAGCCATTTCTCAGCAGCTTTTCTGGCGTTCTCATCCAAGTCGACGATGGCCTCAGGATAGATGACGACGGGAAACTCCAAGCCTTTCGACTTGTGTATTGTCATGATCTTCACCGCATTGCCACCCACCGACATCACCGAGAGCTTATCTTGCTTTTTATCCCAATACGACAAAAACTCGGACAGGCCTTCCATCGGACCCGACTGCCATTTGAAGACCTCCTCCATAAAATAATTCAAGAAGGCGTCACGGATGTCATCGAAATGAAAGATACGCAACAAACTGGCACAAAGGTCGTAGAGACACGTTGCCTTGGACAAAGCCTCTTGCAGCGCGCCAGCCTTGCCGATGCCCATCTCTTGTTCAATCGCCCGCTCGCCCTTGGCTATCGCCTTCACCGCATCAAAAGAATGACTGATATCGCCCTCAAAACCAGGATGCTTCGTCAGTTCCCAATAATGCAAGACATTGGCGACATGGGTCTCGTTGCTGCCATCGGTCAAAAAACGCAAGGTATTCACCATCAGCTGTACCTTGTCGGATGACTTGAGCAAAATCGAGTCCTGGGAGATAACAGGGATTCCACTGTCGTTCAATCTATTGGCCATCATTGAACCATAGCCTGACTTACGGGTAAGTATGGTAATGTCTTTATATTGGTAGCCATACTTCTCCTTCAACTCACGTATGATGGCCTCTACCCTATCAAAGCAATACTCGGGTTGCTCATCGGCATCATAGAGTTCCACTTGCACCAAGCCCTCATCGGTTTTCGCTTTCTTTTGAAAGATGCTCACGCCTTCGTCGGTTCCAGGTTTCTCCGCCACATACACCTTCTGCTGGTCGGACGGCAAGTCATGGTAAGCATACTCGAAGAAAGCGTTGTTGAAGTCGACCACCTGGGCGAAAGAGCGGTAATTGGTATCCAGATTCTTGAAAGCGAAGTTATCTTTCAGGTTCTTTTCAAACTGTCGGAAAGCAGCCTCGCGTTCGTCCTTGGGCAAGGCATAAATCTCAGGCAAGCGAGCGATCTGCTCCACCTCGCCGCTGCGGAAGCGATAGATGGATTGCTTGCCGTCGCCCACCACCATACTCATATTGCCATTGGACAAGCCATTGTCAATCAGCGGCAAGAGGTTCTGCCATTGCAGGATGGAAGTGTCTTGGAACTCATCCACAAAGACATGACGGAAATGCTCACCGATACGTTCATACACAAAAGGAATAGAGAAATCGCCCATCACCGTGTTGAGAAGTTTGTTGAACTCCGAGATATGCACGATCTCCTCTTCGCTGGCCAGCTTATCGAACTCCAAACGAATCTGGGCGCGCAGGGCATAGAGATAAAGGAAGCCGCGTTGTGCCTTATAAAACAAATAGGCACCTAAGTCATGCACGACGTATTCCTTTATCGACTCCAACACGGGCAGCAGCCTTGCATTGATTTCTTCAACCCTTGCCTTACCCAATTGTTTTTCAGCTTCTTTCGATAAGCAATTTCGCTTTTCCAGCACGGTAGTGAGACGGGAACTGGGCAGGTCATATTCTTTATTGGAGAGTTTTTTGAGATAGGAAACGAAACCAATCTTTCCATAATTAAACTGTTCATCGCATAAGCCGTATTCCGTTTTCAACTTTCCAAAATCATCCAAAAGCGACTTCAATCCCTGCTCAAAGCCATGGGTTTTACCATTCAGGAAATCAAGGGTTTGTTTGTATTGAACTGCGTTTTGGATGTTGTTGCTCTCATCCTTTTGGTAAGCCTTTTCGGTCATCAACTTGGTGATAAACTCCGTCAGTTGGCTTTCGACAGGCGTATAGCGTTGGTTATCAAACTGGTTGTTGCTAAAGTCCACAAGCAAACCGGTAAGGAATTTATCTTCTTCTTTATCACTGATTTTCAGACCTATATATTCTGTGATGGTTTCCGCCACCTCTTCAGTGTCGATACTGACGGCATACTGGCTCGGCAAGCCCAAATCCCTGGCGAACGTGCGCGACAGCTTCTGGACGAAGGCATCGATGGTGCTTACACAGAAGCTACTGTAATCGTGCATGATACATGTCATAAGGCTTTGCGCGTTGCGCTTCAGCTCGTCATCGGAAATTGCCAATTCCTCTATCAGCTTTGCTTCCATTGACTTCGGGTCAACAGCCTTGCTGTCGATGATTTCGCACAATGCCTTCACGATTTTCGCCTTCATCTCATTAGCCGCCGCATTGGTGAAGGTAATGGCGAGGATGTTTCTGTAATTGGCAACCGCACCTTGGCTACCCAGGCAAAGCTTCAGGTATTCCTTAATCAGCGTAAAGGTCTTCCCCGCCCCTGCCGAGGCTTGAAAGACTTTGAAGTTGGAAGCATTTTCCATGGCAATCAATTGTTTTCTTTCTTCTTGGGCCTAATCAACGGTTGGCTCGAATTGAATGGACGCTTCTTAAACAAGTCGCGAAGGGTATTGAACGATCGGCTATACGATAAGCCCAAGCCTTGCGTATAGGGCGCTCGTCGGTCGAACGCCGCACTATTGAAGTTGGTGTTGTAGTTGGAATGGTTGTAGAAATGCCCTTGCAGCCGACCATCCTTGGTGAGTTTGTAGTACATGTCGAATTCTCCCACGATACTGGAAGCATTGCCGGCATCATAACTCGTCATCATACCCACGTTGGTCTCGAGGGTTAGGCGGTTCTCGAACAGCTGGGTGCGCAATGCCACTTGGTATTCGTCATACGAATTGACGCTGCCTGCATGATACTTGAGACCCAAATTGGTATTGTCGGTAATGTTCATCTGCATGCCAGCACCCAAAACATTATAGATGTTCAAGTCGGCGGTGCCAGCGCCCACATAAGAGAAGGTATTCAGCACCAGCAACGACAGGGCCTGCTGCTGCATTAAGGCCTGGTTGGTCGTGTCAACAATGGAAAACACAGTTTGGGTGATGTCTTCAGAAGCATTGGGCAGCCTCATCCCGAAAGAGAAAGATGGATTGAGCAAGGCACCCTTAAGGTGTATCAGACATTCCACGTTAACGTTGCTGTTGCTTGATGTGGAGTCGACCTGCAATCCCAAACTCGACAACGATGCCCTGACGGAGTAGGCACCTGTGGCGTCGATACGTCCGTCGGTCGGGTCGCCTGTCCACGACAATGTGCCACCCGATTTCAAAGAGAAGGTCCTGGTCACCAAGTCCATAAGACTCAACTGGAAACGTCCCCCCTTGATAGTATAGTCGCCAAACATTTTGAAGTCTTCGGTAGTGGCCGTACTCATCTTCACATTGCCGTTTCCTGTTGCTTCGATGGTGCCCAAGTCGTTGGGAAGGATGATCTTTAGATTGGCATCGTCGGTGGCGTTCACGTTGAGGTTCAAGCCGAAGTTGCTCTTTTTGACCTCCTCAACAGTCTCCTGTTCTTCACTATCCACAGCATTGTTGACAAATATGATGAAGTCATTGTCCTTCACCTTGGCCGACTTGTTGAGCGGGATGGTGACGTTGGTGCCCCGACAGGTCAACGCACCGATATCCAACTTGATATCGTTGAAAGGACCCGTCACACGGATGATGCCTGTCGCGACAGCAGTGCCATAGAACGTGTCGTTGTGCTTGCTCGTCGTGGCCAATGCCAAGAATTCGCGAGGATAAAGCCTCAAGTCCAAGTTGAAATCCTTTAGCTTGTCGTGGTTGATCTTGCCTTCCACGATAGCCCTGTTACCCAATGTATCCGTCAGCACCATATTCTCGAACGAAATGGTCTTGGTATCCACCAATATGGTCGGGCTGAAGGAATAATAGGTGTTCAGGTAATCGATTTTGCAGCCACCGTCCTTGATTGCCAAACGTCCCTGGATTTCGGGCTGTTGAAGCGAGCCTGTGATGGCAACTTTACCATTGCCGAAGCCTTGCATACGCGTCACAATGCCTGTTAGTAGCGGATTGAGCACATTGAGCTGCAAGGAGTCAAGTTCCACCAGAAAGTCCAAGTTATCGGTCTTACGCGCCGTGTAATATGAACCCGTCACGTTTAAGGTCCGGCGTAAATCATTGACGATATTCGCATTGAGGCCAATGGCTTTTTCATCGTTGTCCCATGCGCTCTCTATGACCGCATCCCCTACCAAATCGCCATTCACGCTAAGGTCTTTTACCTGAAGGTCAGCCAGCACCATAGGCTTCTCTTTCAGGCTGCTCACCAAGGCGTCGCCTGAGATGAAGCCGTCGATGTCGAAGCCCTTGAAGAAGAGGTCGAGGTTGGAGATGTCGAATTGGCGCAGCATCACCGACAGGGTGTCGCCCGACGCCATAGGCACAGGACCGTCCAGTCGGAGGGATTGGAGATTATGGCTTAGCATAATGTTGGACAGCATAGTACGGCCGTCCGTCAGGTCGATGTAATTGTCGGGCGAAATCGACCACACCGAGTCGTTGATCTTCACATTCGCCGAGGTCACAGAGAAGATGCCGCCTTTTTCGTGGGGATGGAAATAGGTCTCGATTAAAGCTTTATTGTGGTCTTCAGCGGTCTCGTCGTCCCATCTGACACGGGCAAAGATAGTGTCGTTGGTCATCCTGGTGATAAGGGAAATGTTGTCCAAACCATAAGCCGTAGTATCCGACTCATTCTCTTTAGCATAAACAACTTTTCCAATGGACAGCGTGGTCATGGCAGAAGTCATGAAGTTGAAGTTCTTCAGCTCGATGTCGTTGATGTTGACGCCGCCCACTTGAACGTTTTTCGAGCGCAGCGTCAGGTTCAGCGAGTTGGTGCGCGAGGTGAAGGTGCCCGCCAGAGTCGTATTTTTGGCGATCTTCACATTAGGCATGAGTAAACGACTGAGGGTGTTTGTGTCTTTCAATGTGAGTTGCACCATGAAATCCTGGTCCACATCGTGATTTTTCTTGTACTCCTGGAAGGCTTCCCTTTTGGCCTCAAACAGCGGGAAGTGCACAAACGAGTCTCCATATTCGTTGAGGGACATCATCATGCTAGCGAAGTTCATTTGGCCCGCCATTTCGAAATTGAAGAAATCGCAGTCCATATTGATGCGGCGCTGCATCAGGTTGTCGTTGACAATAGAGCCGTTGAATTCCTTCATGAAGAAGCTACCCTGGCTATTGATGTATCTTGTGCTGTCAATCCGCACCACGCCCTCCAATTCATCGAGGTCAAAGCCATCGAGGTTCACATAGAGTTTGGTGCTGATTCTCGAAATGGAGTCTTCTTTCAAGATGTTGAGGGCGCGCAAGTCGGCATCACGGATGACGGCCTCAAAGTCAGACTTGGGATGTTTCTTATCGCGGAAGTCAATCAAACCGTTGAAGTCCATCGACAAATCGTCGTCGTCGACCTTGATCACGCCTTTGAACAGGTTCTCCTTCATGTCGCCATCCAAAACCACCTCATCGATATGGTTTCCAAGAAGTTGTGCATCCTTCACTGCTCCGTCAAGATAGAGCTCGGGGTCGCCTTTCTTCGGGAATGTAGCCGAGAAATTGGCGTTCAGGTCGAGGTCGCCAACATATTTTGAGGCATTGGCCAAAGTACCAGCTTTCACTCGTTCAGCATTGATGTTGCCCGAGAAGTTGTTGTCGCCTTTGGCATTGCGAGCACGCGCGATAGAAGCGTCGATGTTACCCACGTCCGATGCCAGCTTGATGTCGGAGGAGAAATCGTTATAAGAGCCTTTGAAATTCAACGACAGGCGACCTTCGTTCATGGCACGCAGCGATTCAGGCATGGGTATGGTCTTGGTGCTAGAGGGGATGTGGAAGTTGGCCAAATCGTCATAGGTAAAATGCATGTTCTTGATATTCAACGTATGGTAACCGTTTTCAAAGTCAAGAGGATGCATGCTGATGCTACCTGTAAACGAGGTCGACTTACCTATTTCGGCTTTGATGTCGTCAACGCGGAAATGCTCGATAGGGCCAGTGAAACGACCTTCAAAATTCACACGATCAGGCATCTTATACATCACATCGGCAAACACACCGATATCCGACAGCATGATGTCGGAAGGACGGATGGTGGCATCGAAGACGACGGAATCCACGAAATTGCCGATGTCGTCGAAGCCACTGAATAACATATTGAGATCCAAGTCGAAATTGCTGTTGTTGGTCTCCATCAACAAGCCGTTGAGACGGATACCGCTCTGCGAGACGATGGCATCGGATTGGAAACTCTTCAGCTCAAAGCCACTCAGTTCCCTGGCACTCAAATTAGCGATATTGGCGCGGATGGAGTCGCCAAAGATATAGAAATCACTGGCTTCAAGATTGATATCATCGAGGTCAAGATGGGCATAGTCCATGCAATGGTTGGCGGTCTTCACAGAATCGGCCCTGTTTTGGTTCCACAGCATGAAATTGATATTCTTCAGCGAAATCTTGTCAATCCATAGTTCCAAAGGCTTCGACTCTTTTTCCTTCGGCTTGTCGGAAGCAAAAGCCTCCGCCAGAAAGGCAAAATTCATCTTTTCTTCACCCTCGTAGGTAATCAAATTCGCTTCGGTGTCGCTTAAATCGACGTTCCTGAGATGGATTTTGCCATCCAACAACTCCTCGACGAACACCTTTGCCCTTAACTTGCCTATTTTCACCAAGTCATTGCCTCTCAAGTCCTTAACAACAACATCATCCACAAAAAGACGTAAATCAGGCGAAATGGCAAGACGTCCGACCTTGATGTCGGCACCCGTTTTTTCAGAAAGGTAACCACTGGCGAAACGGACCGCAAACTTCTGAATGATAGGGTCTTGTATGGCCACAAACAGGCTGGTGATGATAGCGAGAATCACCACAAAAAAGATAAGGATGCTATGGATAATCTTTTTTTTAATAATTTTGACCCTCCAAATTGAGACCCATGAACGAATACATTTTAGGCATCGAATCGTCGTGCGACGACACCTCTGCCGCAGTGCTGCAAGGCACGCGCGTGCTCTCCAACGTCATTGCCGGGCAGAAGGTTCACGAGCAATATGGGGGCGTGGTCCCCGAACTCGCGTCGCGCGCCCACCAGCAAAATATCATCCCCGTCATCGACACGGCCTTGAAGACTGCAAAAATAGAAAAAAATCAGTTATCCGTCATCGCTTTTACACGCGGCCCCGGACTTTTAGGCTCACTTCTTGTAGGAACCTCATTTGCAAAGGCTTTCGCGCAGACCTTGAACATCCCGATGGTGGAGATTGACCACATGAACGCCCATATCCTGGTGCATTTCGCCACCGACGACACCCATACCGAGGTGCCCGACTTCCCATTTTTGTGCCTCACCGTTTCGGGCGGCCACACACAAATCGTGGTGGTGAAGGACTATTTCGACATGGAAGTCATCGGCAAGACCATTGACGACGCGGCGGGCGAGGCCTTCGACAAAACGGCGAAGATCCTCGGTCTGCCCTACCCTGGCGGTCCCGTCATCGACAAGCTAGCTAAAGTCGGCAATCCCAATGCCTTCAGCTTCGCCAAGCCCCAGATTCCAGACTTAGACTACAGCTTCAGCGGACTGAAGACCAGCATCTTATACACCGTTCGCGACAACCTAAAGGTCAACCCGAACTTCATCGAGGAGAACAAGGCCGACCTCTGTGCCTCGGTGCAGAAGACCATCATCGACATCCTGATGAACAAGCTCGTGAAAGCCAGCAAGCAGACGGGCATCAAGACCGTGTCCATCGCCGGCGGCGTGAGCGCCAACAGCGGCCTCCACGACGCCATGCTCGCCATGGGAGAGAAATACCATTGGAAGGTGTTCATCCCGCGTCTCTCCTACTCGACCGACAACGCCGCCATGGTTGCCGTGGCAGGGTATTTCAAGTTCCTGAAAGGCGAGTTTGCCAGCCAAGACTTGGTGCCGTATGCGCGGCAGAGTTTGAACCAATAAACAAGCACGACCATGAACTGGACCGACCTACTCTCCCACAAACGCTACGCACAGCCTCAAAAGAGCGCTGACATCCGTAGCTCGTTCCAACGCGACTACGACCGCATCATCTTCAGCAGCCCCTTCCGCAGACTGCAAAACAAGACACAGGTGTTTCCATTGCCTGGCGCACAGATGGTCCACAACCGCCTGACCCACAGCCTCGAAGTGGCCAGCGTGGGACGCTCCATCGCCTGTCGTACCGTGGAGAAACTGGCGAAGAAGCATCCTGAGCTGAAAGAACGTCAGTCCGACATCGAGACCATCGTGGCCACGGCGTGCCTGGCCCACGACCTCGGCAACCCGCCCTTCGGCCACTCGGGCGAAGACACCATCAGCAGTTTCTTCAAAGATGGCAAAGGCAAGGAATTGAAAGACAAGGTCTTGCCCGAGCAATGGAGCGATCTCATCGCTTTCGAAGGCAACGCCAACGCCTTCCGTCAACTGACCCACCAGTTCACAGGACGTCGCGCCGGCGGCTTCTCGCTCACTTCGGCGACCTTGGCCACCTTATTGAAATACCCCTACCCTTCCTTCGACAAAGGCAACCGCAAGAAATACAACGTCTTTTACTCCGAGACAGACGCCTTCAAGGAAGTCGTCGAAGAATGTGGCATGCCCCGCATCGACGCCGAGCATCTCGTCTATGCACGTCATCCGCTGTCGTACATGATGGAAGCCGCCGACGACATCTGCTATCTTGTCCTCGACATGGAAGACGCCCACAAACGCGGCATCATCAGCACCGAGGCCATCGAAGGATGCTTCCTTTCGTTCTTCAGCCCCGAAAAGGACAAGGATTTCTTCAAGCATAAGGAGAAAGCCTATGCCGAGGTCAGCGACGTGAACGAAAGGATGGCCTTCCTGCGCGCCATGCTCATCAACAAGTTGGTGAACTGCGCCAGCGACATCTTCGTCAAGAACTACGACGCCATCATGGAAGGCCGGTTCGAGAAGAGCCTCATCTCCCATCTGCCCGAGTTTGAGAAAAATGCCCTCGACCTCTGCCGCGACGAGTCGGTGAAGCACATCTATCGTCATCCCTCCGTGGTGAAAATCGAACTGACGGGATTCAACGTCATTGGCACGCTGCTGGAAGAGTTCACCGATGCCGTAATGAACCCCGACACTCCTTATAACAAAAAGCTGTTGTCGCTCATCCCCGAGCAGTTCAAGGTGAACACCGACGACACCTACACCAAGCTGCAGTCCGTCATCGACTTCATCTCCAACATGACCGACCTCTACGCCGTCAAACTCTACAAAGACCTGCGAGGAATAGACTGATGAAGAGGACTTTGGCCATAGTATTGCTTCTGCTGTGTGGAGGGCTTGCATTCGCACAGGATTCTTTACGTCCACCCACAAAGTCTTATCTCATCGCCGATGGCAACCCGAAAGACACGGCCTATCTGAAAGCGAAATGCGAGCAAGCCGGTCTGGGCTTGGGCCTTGCGGTACTGGCCAACCGTGTCCCGACCAACAGCAGATTTGTCACTCCCAAACCATCGAAACATCTCCTGAGACAAGGCATCTTGCATCTGCAACTACCTATGGATGAGACCCAAAACGAGTTTGCAGTATATCACTCCGAGTTATTCGACCTGCCCTCCGCCATCAACGTGCTTCAAATCGATAATGAACTGATCACCTACGGCACCACGGAAAAGACAGGCAACATCAATCTATTCTACAACTGCGTCCGCGGCGCCTTCGGTACCAAGAAAACCGCACACGACAAAAACGCCGACGTCTACAAATTGTGGGACACGCCAGAACGCACCCTCCTCCCCGATTTCGAGCTACAAGAACTCATGGTACAAGCCCAAGCTCAGAGGCTGGCCGAAACAACTTATGATATTTTGATTTTCAACGACTTGAAAAGCTACGGCTACAATGAGCAGGGCGACACAGCCATCGGCCATTTCCTCGACACCATGCGCAAATACAATCCCGACAAACTCTTGCAAGCCGACTTGTTAACACCAAGTTCAAAGCCTTATCTGAATCGTGTCAACGAGAATCAACTCTGGAACGCGTCGATGCGTACCAAAATCGTGGAGACACTGAACGAGAAGCAAGAGTTCTATCGTAACGACAGTATGCCATGGATGATAGGCAACTTCCATATTCATCTCGCGGACAAGAATCGGCAAGCGACCTCGATGGAGGAATTGGAATGGTTCCTCTCCAAAGCAGCCGCTTTCGACGCGGGCTTCGGACTCTTCTTCAACGCGGAAACCATGCAGAGACATGGTTTAGCCAATATCATGCTCAATACCATACGGATATGGGAAACCCTTCGTTTATCTCACGCTTTCACCGACAAGATGAAGGAAGCATTTAAAGACCCATACAGCGATTGGCACATCAAAAAAGAAGACTCCTCCTTCTACCTCTATCCCCAGCATAACTCACGTCGTTATTTTTGCAATCTCACCGACGACCATTGGGAATGGAGATCTCCCTACACAAGCGAATTTGCGCTCAGCATCACCATCGAAGGGAAAGGCAGCATCAGCGACCTGGTTATCATAACCCCCAATGGAATGCTCAGTTTCCCATGCACCATCAAAGCCGGACAATACCTTATTTATGATTTCGAAGGCCACGCCTGCATCACCGACTTAAACTACAACAAACTTGGAGACGTGACCGCAGAAGGCGTATCGGTCCTAAACGAAGGCATTTCTGAAGTGACATTTACTTGCAAAGTGAAAACGGAAGAGAGGAAAAAACCGGATGTAGCCATCCGCTATCATACCCACGGCGATGCGCAAAAGCTTTCGTATTTCGGCCAGAAATACCACAAAAGCCATTCCCTTCCCCACAAATGAGGATGTTTTTCCGCAAAAAGTATCATCAATAAGGAGTCATGCGAACGAAACCTCTTTGTATTTTTGCAAGCTGAAATAGTAGCATCCCATGACAACACTCGAAAAATTAGATATAGGAAAATCCGCCACCATCAAGGCTGTGAACGGCGAAGGACAACGTCGGCAGCACTTCCTCGACATGGGCCTCATCCCCGATGCCATCGTCAAACTGGTGAAGTTCGCCCCCTTGGGCGACCCGATGGAGGTGATGGTACACGGCTATGCACTCACCCTCCGCAAGGCCGACGCCGCCTTGATCGAAGTGGAACCCCTCACCGCTTCTACAGTTGAGGAAGACACCGAATCTCAAGATGACAACCACCTATATATCACCTCGTTACCCGACCACAACGCCCACCCAGGCTTGGGTGAGGAAGGCATCTACCACGACAAGACCCACGAGACGCCCCTGCCCAAAGGCACCACGCTGACTTTCGCCCTTGCCGGACAGCAGAACTGCGGCAAGACCACCCTCTTCAACCAGCTGACTGGCGCCAACCAGCATGTGGGCAACTTCCCCGGCGTCACCGTCGACCGCAAGGACGGCGTCATCAAAGGCCATCCCGACACCTCGGTCACCGACCTGCCGGGCATCTATTCGCTGTCGCCTTACACCTCAGAGGAAATCGTCTCGCGCGAGTTCATCATCAAAGAGAAGCCCAAAGGCATCATCAACATCGTGGACGCCAACAACATCGAACGCAACCTCTACCTCACCATGCAACTCATGGAGTTAGGCATACCTATGGTACTGGCGCTCAACATGATGGACGAGGTGCGCAACAACGGTGGCAGCATCCTCGTGAATGAGATGGAGCAAATCCTGGGCTTGCCCGTGGTGCCCATCTCGGCCTCGAAAAACGAAGGTGTCTCCGAGCTCGTCGACCATGCCATCCACATCGCGAAATTCCAGGAAGCCCCTGTGCGTCAGGACTTCTGCGACAAAGACGACCACGGCGGTGCCGTACACCGCTGTCTCCACAGCATCATGCACCTCATCGAGGACCATGCCCAACGTGCCAACATCCCCGTGCGCTTCGCCGCCTCCAAACTCATCGAAGGCGACGCCATCGTCATGGAGGCTTTGAAGCTCTCACAAAACGAGAAAGAGACCCTTGAGCATCTCATCGTGCAGATGGAAGAGGAACGTGGCCTCGACCGTGCTGCGGCGATGGCAGAGATGCGTTTCGCCTTCATCAAGAAGCTCTGCCGTAAAACCGTCATCAAACCCAAGGAAAGCAAAGAATACCAACGCAGCCGCCGCATCGACCGCATCCTGACGGGCAAGTGGACCGCCATCCCCATCTTCATCCTCGTCATGGTGGCCATCATCTACCTCTCCATCGACGCCCTCGGCGCGCCCTTGCAGGACTGGCTCGACCAAGGCATCACATGGCTTGCAGGCGTCTGCGGCACAGCCTTGGCCGACTGGAACGTCAGCCCCGCCGTGCAGTCGCTCGTCGTTGACGGTATCTTCGGCGGCGTAGGTAGCGTGTTGAGTTTCGTGCCTATCATCATCCTGCTGTTCTTCTTCCTCAGCCTGTTGGAGGACAGCGGCTACATGGCCCGCGTGGCCTTCGTCAGCGACAGCTTCTTGCGTAAGCTCGGCCTCACGGGTCACAGCATCGTGCCTATGCTCATCGGCTTTGGCTGCACCGTGCCCGCCGTCATGTCGACACGCACCTTGCATTCCTCCCACGACCGCTGGCGCACCATCCTGCTGACCCCTTTCATGAGTTGCTCGGCGAAAATCCCGATCTACGGCTTCTTCACCAGCATGTTCTTCCCGGGCCGCGGTGGCGTGGTGCTCATCTGCCTCTATCTGTTGGGTATCATCGTCGGCATCATCACCGCACTGATAACCAAATGGTTGGGAAGAAAGAGCGAGGTCTCGCCTTTCGTCATGGAGCTGCCCAACTACCGCATGCCGAACGCGAAAAACGTCGCACACCTGCTATGGGACAAGACCAAGGACTTCGTGCAACGCGCCTTCACGGTCATCTTCTTGGCCACCTTGGTCATCTGGTTCCTTCAGACCTTCGACTTCCACTTCACCATGGTCGAAAACGGCGAAGGCAGCATGTTGGCGACCGTGGCCGGCTGGATTGCACCCATCTTCCGCCCCATTGGTTTGGGCGAATGGCAAATCGTCACCGCCTTAGTGAGTGGCTTCATGGCCAAGGAAAGCGTGGTAGCCACTTTGGAAGTGCTCAACGCCATGCCGTTGTTCACCACCGTAACGAGCATCTCCATGCTGGTGTTCTGCCTGCTCTACACGCCTTGTGTGGCCGCCGTGGCCGCCATCCGTCGCGAGTTGGGCAGCAAGTGGATGCTGTTCATCATCCTGTTCCAATGCGTCATAGCCTGGCTTTGCGCCTGGTTTGCCTATCTCATCGCTAATGCCGTCATCGCATGAACCTGCCTACCGTCATAGTGTTGATGGTCGTCTTGGGGATGGTCGTTGTTGCCATCCACTTCCTGCGGAAGGGAAAGGGATCATGTTCGTGTGGCGACAATGGCAAGAAAACGAAGAATGGCAAATGTGCTTCATGTTCGGCGGAGTGTCCGTTGAAAGGGCGCTGACAATCAAGCCTTTTCCAGTTCACACAATCCATCGCAATTACCCACCACGAAATCAAGAGGCGGGTTGTCGCCTTGGACAAGGCGAGTCAGATAGAGTGGCTCGCCAAGGATGAAGAGGCTGCAACAGAAAGTGTTTCCTACTTTGAGCTTGGAGTTTTCAGCCGATTCGACAACAAACTTTTGTTCGCCGAGATAACGGAAAGTACAACGACGGTCTGGCTTCCATGAGACCTTTACACAATCGCCAACGCTCAGGTCGGCCACGGCGATATGGGGCGACAACACCTCATCAGACCCGCTTCCCTTTCCAATGTCTTCCACAAAGTCCTCCCAATTATCGTAACCAAGAAAACGCGAAAGGATTTCCAAGGTGCTGTTTCGTGTTTGGTCAGCACCTTCGATGTAACCCCACAAACGTTTCAGCGTCGTTGGACTCATGGTTTCCCTGGTTCGCTCAAAGACAGCGCCACTCAGGAAGATGAAGTCCGTGGGCGTTTTCATCTTGCGTTTCAAGCTCTTTTCGATGCGTTTCTTGAGTTCTGATATTTCGGGGCTGGTTTTTTGCATAGGTCAGGATTTTACGTTGCAAAGATGCGGCATTTTTTTGAAACTACAGTAGTCCTTGTTGGTCCTTTTTTATTGGAATGAAAATAGCACAGCTTTATTTTCTATCTTTGCGCCAAACTCAAGAGATGACCCAAGAAAGCACATCCGGGCCCTTTGGCGGCAAGTTCCTCACGGAGGAAGAAACACAAACGTCATTTGAACCGATACCGAGCCATGGTTTCAGCGAACTGGTGAAGGTGAAGCGACAAGGTCGATGGTTTCTTCTGAAAGGCCTGAAGCCAGAATATCGCAAACAGCCAGTATATCTGGAATTGCTAAAAAAAGAGTATGCCTTGATGGTACAACTCGACCACCCCAACATTGTGAAAGCCTACGCCAAGGAGATGAACGATGAGTTGGGGCCATGTATCGTGATGGAATACATCGACGGAATGACCTTGGACCGTTTTTTGGACAGCAAGCCTTCGCGACAAGCGCGGCGCAAAGTGGTAGACCAACTCATTGATGCATTGGCCTATATTCACAACAGGCAGATTTTGCACCGCGACCTAAAGCCAAGCAACATTCTCATTACTCGCAATGGCAACAATGTGAAAATCATCGACTTCGGCCTATCCGATGCTGATGATTACGCCATACTAAAACAATCCGCCGGCACTTTGGGATTTATGTCACCAGAACAAAAACAAAAAAGTGCATCTAACGGAAATTTAGTAATAGATTGCAAATCAGACATCTATACTTTTGGTTTGTTGTTGCGCGAGATCTTTCCGCATCGCTATCGCTATATTGCAGCCAAGTGTACGCGCAATAATCCTGAACAACGCTATGCCGACATGGAAGAAGTGCGCAAGGCCTTCGAGCGGTACGACCGTCAGAGGCATTGGCTGCCGATGATAGTTGCTGTTGCGGCAATTGTGGCTTTGGCTCTCTTGGTCGCCCAAAAAGTTGACCATTCCTCAACAGAAATTGAGAATGAGAACTACTGGTCTGCCGACTTGGAAAAACATTTCAAGGAAACAGAGTGGTATTTGGAAGTGGCGTACCAAAACATTGAACATGCCGCAGACCAAGGAACGGAATATCGGGAGGTGCTTTTGGAAAACATGCAAAGGACGACAGCGTCCATGAACTCGTTGATTGAAGAGATGGCGGTCCGTTACAATCCCGAAAACGAAGAATGGATGGAATTCAAGACAAAAGTAACGAAAAGGCATAACATCCACATCCAAAGGTGTATGGAAAAAGTCATTATTCATTGCAAATCGTATAAAGAGGAGTTTCGGCAAGGAAATCTAAGCCAACGCGAATACGACAGCATCGAATGGATACTTGGAGCCACATTGACTACCATGCCCGTTGGAGAAATAGCGACAATCTACGCCATAGGTAGCTTGGACGCAGGCTCAATGTTTGCCAAAGACCTGGAAACTGGATTATGTTGGTCGCCCTCCCACAATCCAACGCTACGCGACTACCACGCCATTTGCGATAGCGAAGGACATGTACTCATGGAAGCTCTTGAACCTAATGCTACCTATTTTGTAAGGGCCTACATGTCGACACCAGCCGGAGTGACCTACGGCAACGAAACAAGTTTCACCACCCTCGAAGGCGACACATCGTCACCCGACGGTGCTGCGCCATATCGGTTCTCGGTGGGACACGACAAGCAGGTGTGGCTTTCACAAGGCAACCTCCAATATAGGGCCACCACCGACACTTGGCGCTTTGCCGAACACCCGTGGGACATTGTGGGCGAGGCCAACGCCAAGTTGGGTGTCAATTATGACGATTGGATCGACCTCTTCGGTTGGGGTACCAGCGGGCACGACCATGGTGCAGTCAACTGGCAGCCGTGGAGTGGCAACAAAGACACCAAGAGCAACATGCTACATTATGCCTATGGCCATGCTGACGCCAACCTGTATGACTTTACGGGCGAGGCTGACTGGGGCTACAACGCCATCAGCAACGGTGGAAACCAAGAAAGAGAATGGCGTACCATGACAGTCGACGAGTGGATGTATCTGATTTTCTCTCGCAATACGGCCTCTGGCTACCGCTTTGCCAAAGCCAAAGTAAACAAGATGAGAGGTCTCTTGCTGTTTCCCGACAACTGGAAGAGCTGCACATACGCACTCAACGCCGTCAACATCTTTAAATCCAACTTCAATGACAATGAGATAACACTGAACGATTGGACGGAAAAACTGGAGCCAGCGGGAGCCATCTTTTTGCCCTTTGCAGGCGTGCGTACCATCGAGGGTATCCTGATGAACATGACCAACTACTACACCTCGTCAGCAGCAGTTTCTGATGCCTGGCATGTCAACTTCAGCGATGAAGGCATCTTCTTCTCCAACACGGGCCATCGAGGCGATGGCCTCTCAGTGCGCTTGGTGCGGGATGTGGAGTAGAATATCAATAAAGTGTAAATAAGACGTGACTTCAAGTTAACCTATTGCATATAGTCACCATATCATCTCGTTTTTTAAATCTTAGTGTTATCTCATGTAAACATCTTTTGCTCAAATGTGATAATCATAATAAACACTTTTTGTATAAATATGTAAACCATGATAAACACTTTATAGCCGCAAAAATAAGAACAATTTTCTAAAATATCTTATATTGAGGGTAAAAAAGCTGTTCTTTTTGCAAAAACAACCAAATCCAATAAAATCTCAACTGCAAACTAAACAAGTTCTAACCTCCTAACTTCCAGACAGAAACAAAAAGGACCAACAAGGACCAGCGGGAAACAGATTTTTTTTAATTTATTTGCAGGCGGAAAAAAGAATAAAAAGTGTAAAGTTGATATTATGTCACTTTTGGATAGACAAATAGAGAAGGATTTAACCGATTTATACTACGGACGAGAGATGTCTGGAGCTATTAGTTTACGCTCATTAGGAATAGTGAAAGGCACCAATTTTTCAACACGTGGGCTTCCATTGCATTTTGCTGGTAATCGCAACGCCGATACGGTGTTTGTAATGTTAAACCCAAAAGAAAATAACTTTTTGGCAGACAGCATGTTTAATGCCAAAACATGCGCATATAATCGCCATAGCGTGTTCGATTTCATTGATAGCTATAAACGAGACAAGGAAAAGGTAACCCTTCCCAGATTAGCCCAAATCAATCCTTTCGACATAAAACAAGCCGCGTTTTTGGGTTCATGGACCGACAGCGGTATTTCATTCCCTCTGGATTTCCCTGATAAACAATATACTCATTGGGATGCGATAGAGAACGTCCTCAATCAGAAGCTTCAATTGGAATTAATTCCATATTGTTCCGATACGTTTGGCTCGATTAAAAAGAAGGATTACATGCATTTAATCCCCTTTCTTGAAAACATATTTGACGAAATTGTATCTGTTGATCGTAAATACGTGATTTTCGGGTCTTCTTTGTTTTATGACCTTTTCGATTATTACACGGAATATTCCAAAAAAGCAGGAACAAGTAATGGAGTCGCTTTTATTAGGAGAAGGATAAAACATGTTTTGAAAAGCAAATGTGTTCACTATTCCGCTGTAAAAATTTCATATAAAGAATATGAGTTTAGTGCCCTTATTGCCCATTCCTTTGCCGATAGAGCCTATAACAAAGCGACATCATTAATGGTGCAATACGGTGAATTTTGTTATGAAAAATACAATATGTGGTTATTACCATAGAAAGACAATAATAAATCATCTTTATAACAAACTAAAATTTTAAACTTATGACCAAACATCTACACCCCCAACCCCGCCTCCTGGCGCTATTATTCGCCCTTTTCTTGGGCATGGGGACAGCGTGGGCGTATGACTTTTACTCCAATTGTCCCACAGGGCAAAGGTTGTATTACACCATTACAGATGCCACCAACCGTTATGTTTCTGTTGTGGCTCCTGGTGGAAATGATTTCTCAGGATGGAACAACTTTTCCAAACCAACAGGTGCCTTGGAAATACCGGAAACCATTGAACGCAATGGCATTACCTATTTCGTATATTCGATTGGAGACTATGCGTTCTATTTTTGCAGCGGCCTGACATCGGTGACCATCCCCAACTCCGTGACATCAATAGGAGATGGAGCTTTCCGGTCTTGCACCGGGTTGACTTCGGTGACCATCCCCAACTCCGTGACATCATTGCACCGGGTTGACTTCGGTGACCATCCCCAACTCCGTGACATCAATTGGAAGCTATGCGTTCTCGATTTGCAGCGGACTGACCTCGGTGACCATCCCCAACTCCGTGACTTCGATTGGAAGCTATGCGTTCTCGGTTTGCAGCGGACTGACCTCGGTGACCATCCCCAACTCCGTGACATCAATTGGAAGCTATGCGTTCTCGGGTTGCAGCGGCCTGACCACGGTGACCATCGGCAACTCCGTGACATCAATCGGAAACTCTGCGTTCTCGGGTTGCAGCGGCCTGACCTCGGTGACCATCGGCAACTCCGTGACATCAATCGGAAACTCTGCGTTCTCGGGTTGCAGCGGACTCTCGTCCATTTATTCTTATGCCACCACACCGCCAACATTGGGTATCTTCGTTTTTCTAGATGTGACATTGGTAGATGTGGCAGTTTATGTGCCTTGTGCAACGAGTTGGGCATATACAAATTTTGGGTGGGGAAATTTCAGCAACTTGGCTGGAGGAGGCACATTTGAAGGCGGCCAAACCTGCACTGTGACAGCCACGGCCAACGAAGGATATGTTTTCTTCAACTGGTCGGAGAATGGAATCATTGTTTCAACCGATGCTACCTATTCCTTTATCGTAGCAGGCAACAGGAACCTAATTGCCAGTTTCGGTTTGGAAGGTAATATCACCTTCACCGATGCCAATGTGAAAGCCCTTTGCGTGGCCAACTGGGACAGCAACAATGACGGCGAGTTGAGTTATGCCGAGGCCGCCACCGTAGGAAACTTGAGTACAGTATTCACAAACAACAACTCCATTACTTCGTTTGACGAGTTGCAGCATTTCACTGGGCTGACATCGATTGGAAGTTTTGCGTTCGATGGTTGCAGCGGTCTGACCTCGGTGACCATTCCCAACTCTGTGACCTCGATAGGAGACTGTGCGTTTCGGAGTTGCAGCAGCCTGTCCTCGGTGACCATCCCCAACTCCGTAACATCAATTGGAGACCTTGCGTTCTATGGTTGCAACGGACTGACATCGGCGATTATTGGAGAGGGCGTGACCTCGATTGGATACGATGCGTTTTATAATTGCAGTGGCCTAACTTCTGTGACCATCGGCAACTCCGTGACTTCGATTGGAAACTCTGCGTTCTCTTATTGCAGCGGCCTGACATCGGTGACCATCCCAAACTCCGTGACATCAATTGGAAGCTATGCGTTCTCTCATTGCACTGACCTGTCCTCGGTGACCATCCCCAACTCCGTGACATCGATTGGAGACTTTGCGTTCTCTATTTGCAGTAGCATGACCTCGGTGACCATCCCAAACTCCGTGTCTTTAATTGGCAATTTTGTATTCTCTGGTTGCAGCGGACTAACCTCGGTGACCATCCCCAACTCAGTGACATCGATTGGAGACGATGCATTCACTGCTTGCAGCAGCCTGACATCGGTGATTATCCCCAACTCCGTGACATCGATTGGAATCTCTACGTTCTCTGGTTGCAGCAGTTTGACCTCTGTGACCATTCCCAACTCCGTTACCACGATTGGAGACTATGCGTTCGCTGGATGCAGCGGCCTGACATCGGTGACCATCCCCAACTCCGTAACCTCGATTGGAAACCATATGTTCTCTTATTGCAGTAGCTTGACCTCGGTGACCATCCCCAACTCAGTGACATCGATTGGAGACGATGCATTCACTGCTTGCAGCGGCCTGACATCGGTGACCATCGGCAACTCCGTGACATCAATTGGAGACGATGCGTTCTCTGGTTGCAGCGGACTCTCGTCCATTTATTGTTATGCCAGCACACCACCAACATTGGGTATCTCCGTTTTTCTAGATGTGACATTGGTAGATGTGGCAGTTTATGTGCCTTGTGCAACGAGTTGGGCATATACAAATTTTGGGTGGGGAAATTTCAGCAACTTGCTATGTTTTCTTCAACTGGTCAGTGAACGGTACCGTTGTTTCAACCGATGCCACCTATTCCTTTATCGTAGCAGGCGACAGAAACCTTATAGCCAGTTTCGGTCTAGAAGGCAATATCACCTTCGCCGATGCCAATGTGAAAGCCCTGTGTGTGGCCAACTGGGACAGTAACAATGACGGCGAGTTGAGTTATGCCGAGGCCGCCACTGTGGGAGATTTGGGTACGGTATTCCGAAACAATAGCACCATTACTTCGTTCGACGAGTTACAGCATTTCATTGTGTTGATCTCGATAGGAAACAACGCTTTCGAGAATTGCACCGCCCTAACCTCGGTGGCCATCCCCAACTCCGTAACCTCAATCGGCAATAATGCCTTTTGGAACTGCCCTGCCTTGCAAACTGTCAGATTCAATGCGGTGAATTGCACCAGGATGCAGACTACCTATAACAATAGCATCTATTCCGTTTTCTCAAGCGATGAATACGGTGCGGCGCCAGCACTAACCCGCCTAACCATCGGCAACGACGTGAAACGCATCCCAGACTATGCCTTCTATGGTGCCCAGGGTCTCTACCAACGCCTCACCATCCCCGCCTCTGTCACCGAAATCGGAAGTTACGCCTTCTACGGCTGTAGCAGCATCCCACTCATGGCCAATCAAAGCACCTCGCTGCAAAGCATCGGCGAATATGCCTTCTACGGTTGCTCCAGTATGCGTTGGACCATCAGTCTGCCAGGTTCGCTCAGCAGCATAGGCCAATATGCGTTCTACAACTGCAACAAGCTCAATGGCAGCCTCACCATCCCCAACGGCGTTACCAGCATAGGCGACTATACCTTCTATGGCTGCAGCGGTCTCACCGGCCAACTCAACCTGCACAGCGGCATCACCAGCATTGGTAGTCATGCCTTCGAAGGCGCAGGCCTCACCGGCGCCCTGGTCATCCCCAATGCCGTCACTGCAATCAACGCCAACACCTTTGCGGGATGCTCTGGTTTGTCGGGTACACTCGTCGTTGGCCGCCAAATCAATTCCATCGGCGAAAACGCCTTCCAAAACTGCAGTGGCTTCACTACACTAATTTCAGAGAATCCCGATACACCCGTGGCACAGGCCAACTCATTCGAAGGAATGAACTACAACATTCCTGTCCATGTGCCTTTCAACACGGTTCAAAACTACCAGAATGCCACTGGCTGGAGCAATTTCTTCAACTATGTGGAGCAATTCGTGTTCGAGATGTACGACAACGACAACTGGTCGGATGATTGGAACTGGTATACCGGCGAATTGCCCGGCCCCGACGATGTGGTGTGCATCAACAGTAACTGCCACTTGGATATGGATGCTAATGTGCTGCATCTGTATGTGAACAACATCAACGATGCACTCACCATCGACAACGGCAAGACCCTCACCGTCACCAGTGGCATCGGCACACAGCAGGCATCGCAACTGGTCGTCGCAGAAGGCGGGCAATTGTTCAACTACTTCGACAACGCCTATGGCACGGTGCAGCGTAATATCAACGGCTACGGCACAAGCGACGATGGCTGGTACACCATTGCCGCACCATTCGTCAACGGCATGCCCGTCAGCACCATTACCACAGGCAACTACGACCTGTATTACTACGATGAGCCTACGGCCTACTGGATGAATGAAAAACAAACAGACAACAACTTCACCAAATTGAATCCAGCCCAAGGTTACCTCTACGCCAACCAGAACGCCCTGACACTCGCCTTGACAGGCCAACTCAACCCCAGCAATGCCCAGTTCAGCGTACCAGTCACTTGCATCGGCAGTGAACTGGCAGGCTTTAACTTGGTGGGCAACCCTTACACCAACAACATCAGCATCACGGATGTGAAGATTAACGGCACCTCACAGACGGCCTTCTACCGCGCCGAAGGAGGAAACAGCTTACTGGCATACGTGGCCACCGATAACGAGCCTATCAAGCCTGGCGAGGGCTTCATGGTGAAAACCACCGCCAACGGCACACTCACCTTCAACAACAACCGCTCACGCAACGAGGGCAACAACGACGCATACGTGCGCCTGGTGATGAGCAAAGGCGGCTCTTCGGCAAGCCCAGAGGCCGTAGTGGTCGACCGCGCCTACCTACGCATAAACGAAGGTGAACGGCTTGAGAAGATAAGCACCAGCAACGCCCGCAGCCAACTCTACTTCAAAAACGGTAGCAACCGCTATGCCGTGGCCAACAACGAAGCCATCGAAGGTGCTACGCCACTCTACCTCGAAAAGGCAAGCGGCACCTACACCCTAGAGGCCGCGCTGCTCAACGCCAAATGCGACTACCTCCACCTCATCGACCACCTCACCAGTGCCAACATCGACCTGTTAAAGACTCCAACCTACACCTTTACCGCAAAGCCGAGCGACTATGAAGCCCGCTTTGAACTGGTGTTCGATAAGAATTGGAACGGTGCTACTGCAGGCTCCGAGAGTTTCGCCTATTACAACGGCAGCGCATGGGTCATCGCCAACGAAGGCCCTGCCACCCTACAGGTCGTCGACATGATGGGGCGCGTGCTCAGCACCGAGACCTTCTGCGGCAACGTTGAGACCAACATCGACGCCGCCCCAGGGGTATACGTGTTCAGACTCATCAATGGTGACAAAGTCAAAGTGCAGAAGATTGTGGTGAGGAGATGATTGGATTGGAAGTCAAAGTGAATAAACAGAATAAAACACACACAACAATGAAAAAGACAATCATAACCCTCACCATCATCCTCGGACTTAGCACAACTTCCTTTGCAGATGGAGGCTTGTTCCAGCGTGGCTACAACGCCAAAAACGGTCAATCTGGTTACCTCTATTTCAACGCCAAAGATGCCGCAAGGGAAGATGTGGCTGTCCCCTTGCTACCGCCTCACGGCTCCGTCGACAACGAACCCGCTCCCTTGGGTGGAGGCTTCGCCATCATGACAATATTAGGCGCAGCCTATCTTATAGGCAAACGCCGTAATGAGAAATAAAGAACGTATCTTCCTTTTCATACTTTTTACAAGAGCCGGCAGGATGTCTGTCGGCTCTTGGTGTTTTTTTTCCTCATTATCGTTGCGGATATTCTTGAAAAATCCGCAACGACGTTGCAAAAATAGATATATTTTTTTAAGTCCGCAATGAATTTTAGAAAAAAGTTTCTATAACCGCAGGAGTCTCTGGCTCTTGCGGCTTGAACCTTCGAAGGCCTGTCCATTGAAGACATGTAGAAGCCTTCCACCAAATTTTTTGGAGATGCTGAGCCTTTTTATTTCACAAAATGGTAATATTTCGGCTCATACCCCTCCCACTCCCCTGTCAGCAACTCGGGGTGGAAGAAATAGATGAAATCGGCCAGCAGCAGGTCAGGCTCGCACTGCGATTGCTCGAAATAACCCGTCGAAAGGATGTCGCAGACGATGATTTGATGGTTTTTGAAGGCATCGAAAAGCGGATAGACAGGGCTTTCCTTGGCTAACGACTCGTAGGTCATCGGAAAAGGATTGGAGTTGATGACACGCCAAAAATCAGCCTTTTGTGCCTTGGCAAGAATGCTCTCGGCATCCATGGGGACGCTGGCGGTCGAAGGGTTGTCCTTCCAGATGTAGTCGGCACCGGCATCGGCGAAGAGCTTGGCGATATAGCTTCTGCCACCAGCCACATACCACTGCCCGTTGAAGGCCAGGTCAGAGAAGACCGTGGGGCGGTGCTCAACATCGGCACAAAGGCCGGAAAGCGCATTGTAACGTCTTTCAATGTCGTCAAACCAAGCGTTGGCTTTGTCTTCGCAGCCCGTCATCATGCCAATGACACGAATCCACTCGGCGCGACCCAAGGGCGTGTTTTCCATGTAATCCGCGAAGGGGAACAGCACTGCTCCCGTGACGTTGAGGCCGCCTTGGTTGCCGTCGAAATAAGGGGAATACAATAGCGCATCAGGCTTCAGCTGAATCATCCGCTCAATATCGGCAGCGGCTTCGGTGCCGATGTCGTAGACCTTCTGTTGTGCCAACAACGAACGCATGGTCGTGTCGGTCACAAAACGTCCTTCGAGGATGCCTTTCACGCGGTCGATTTCACCCAAACGCATGAACACCGACCATTGCGTGGCGGAGAACGAAATCACCGAATTGACAGGAACATTGAGGATGCCTTTCACATCTTTGTCAACGGCCTTCGTCGTGTCCTTGACGAAGGCAAAAGAACCCAAGGATAGTGTAGTGTCCCAGGGGCAGATTACCTCTGCACGATAACCGTAGTCTTTTTCGTACACCACAATGTTTCGGGCATAGCGCATGAGGTTGTCGCCTTGCGTTTTCTCGGTGTTCTCATTGGCTTTTGGAGCACAGGCCACCAGGGCCACCAACAATAAAACCCACAGTTTTCTCATTGTGCGTTCAGTTTTTCGAGACAATCTTTACACAGGCAGTCGCTGTAATGCTCTTTCAGATAGGCTTTGGTGGCGTCAGTGAGCTTCACCTTGACGCACCAGCAGTCGATGGAATGCACGCATTCGAAGGTTTTTCCGCAGCGGGGACAGGTTTTGGTCATTGTTGAACTGTTGATTGTTGTCTGTTTTTTAGAAAGTTCGGGCGGATTTGCAATCCGCCCGAACTGAGGTGGGGATTTGCCATCCCCGAAAAGAATATCAATTATTTAAACAACATTGCACTGGGGATGAGTCCCGCCTTGAACGAAGCCAGCAGGACACCATCGTTGGAATAACGGTACACAGTACCATTCATCATGTAGTTTTTGGCATCGGCCACATAGAGGTCGCCGGTAGTGGGTTCCACCGCCAAATTGTAGAAAAGGCCTTGAGGCTCGGGCGTAATGCGAAACGTTTCCGACAGGCTCAGCGTGGCAGGGTCGAAGCGTCGCACATCTTCGTTGTATATCAAGTACATCTGGTCGCCCGTCGAGTTGATCTTCAAGCTCGAAGCCGTGCCTTTGATATCGTCGTCAAAGTCATACGGGCCTTTGAACTCGTAACGAAGCTCGGCGGTCTTCAGCATAGGGTTGATTTCCCACAAGGTGGGGTTCTCACCAAACTCATCTTCCCACGAACGGCCTTCGCAGAGCACCCACACATGCCCGTTTTTGTCGACGACCATCGTGTTAGGCTCCTTCCCCACTTCGATTTCGGCCACCATCACGTCGTTGTTCACGTCGATGACTTGGACAGTGTTGTAGCTTTCGTGCGAATTGGGGTCCATATAGTAATACGACCAGTTACTAACGTACAACTCGTTGCCCACCTGCACCATCTTTTCGGTGTGCTTGCCCGTCTCGATGTAACCACAGTGGGTCATCTCCTTAGGGTTGACAATCCACAGGCCCGTGGCAATCAAGTCGCTGACATAAGCCTTGTCGGGCGCCACAAAGTGCATCTCACGCGGCGAATAGAAGTCGCCCATCCCGTAAGTCGACGTCGTGTCGCAATACAGTGTGTTGGCATTCACCTTGTAGATATAGTTGCTGTTGTTGACGACAATGTAAAGCATACCGTCGACCATCGCCATACTCTGCGCCACATCGCCAATCGGGATGTTGTTCACCTTATAGAAAAGGTTATTCGCCACTGTGTCGGCTTGAATGTCGTAGAAGGTCAACGAGCCGTTGGAGAACTGATAGTTGCCTTCGTTAAGCACGAACATGCCCGACCCGATGTTGAATGCGTGTGGGTCGACAGGCTTGACGGGGTTGCAGGACATCAGCATCGCGGCAGCGACGCCCAGCAGGAACAAAGCGCTTCTTTTCATCTACACTGTATTTTATTGTTTCACAACACGTTTTGTAACTACACCATGCTCAGCGGAGATGCGAACAAAGTAAATGCCTTGGCTCAGACTTCCCATGTCGATGGTAGAAGATTCGGTTACCAAAATCCTCTGTCCCACAAGGTTAAAGATCTCCACCGATTGCAAGCCATCGGCCTTGACAAGCAGTTGGTCTTTCACGGGATTGGGATACACCTCTGCGAAATCGGCCTCATTCTCAACCACGTCGTTGTGCGCCAAGTCGTGAATCACGCCGACGGCCTCGAGGTCGAAACCGCCTTTCTCATTTGATGTAAACCACGGGTCGTTGACGATATGGCCTTCGGAGTCGTAAGTGGCATATTCCGGTTTGATGCAACCCACCACATCGATGATGCGGACATGGGTGACGCGGTTCTTATCCAGCAAGGGGTCGTCTTCCACCTCATCCAAGTCGAAAGGCGTGCCGTAAAACTGATCGTATTTGCCGGCAAAATTGTGAATCTGCGACGGGACCATGCCACCATAGCCACCCAGTTGCTTGTCGTAAGGCACATAGGTAACGGCGGGGAAGCGGAAGAAATGCTCACCGTCGGAACTGACCTCAACGAAAGCCAACTCCAGGAAATGGAGCGTATGTGTGGTGTCGGAATCGATGCCGAAGCCATTCTCAAACACGGCGAAGTCAGGGCCAGGACCGTTATAGATTGGAGAGGCAAAAGTCACCGTGGCGAAGCCACCATCACCGAGGCTGACGACATCGTAGACGATTTCGCTCGCGCCGCCAGCTCCAGGCTTACCCAACACCAAGGTGTCGTCACCAAAGTAGGTATAACCCAGATGGGGCTTGTCGATACGCATCAAGCCGCGCTCGGTCGTGCAGCCCGTAGCCCATGCCACAAACGCGGACGAGTCGGCATGCATGGCCGTAGTGCCAGGCAAATCTGCCGCAGGCGGAAATTGCGCCCAAAGGGTCGCTGGCACCAGTGCCAATATCCATACGAATACTTTACTTTTCATACTTGAGTTTTATTGTTTCACAATACTATGAATAACCATTCTATCATCAGCAGCAACGCGAATGATATACATTCCCGACTCCAATGCAGACACATTGATTACAGAATCTGTTGAAGATATCATCCTCTGTCCAGCAACATTGAAAACTTCAACCCGCTGCACAGCCTTTGCTTCAACGAATATGACATCATGCGCCGGATTCGGGTAAATCGAAATCATTACCGCTTCGTCTTCATCAACGTCATCATACACATAATGCATGACAACATTAATTTCAAAATCAATGGTATGGCCGTGGGATGTCGCTTGAAGCGCAAGCACCGCTTCACCTTCCTCGCTCGAAAGACGTGTCAGCCTCAAAATACGACCGCGCAGCGATGCCGATAACTCGCTTTCATTTGAGTTTGAAACCAGCCTGTAAGTGATGTTCTCCTCCGGGTCGTCAGGGTCATTGACTACTCCTTCGAGATCGATTACGATGGCTTCAGGAAACTCATTGAAAATCACGTCATCGACAGGATTTGCAATATATGGAGGCTCGTTGGGTAATGGAGGAAAATGCTCAAGATCATGAATCACACCTACGGCATCGAGATCCATTCCACCCGAGGCAAATGCCGTCGGCCATGGGTCGTTGACAGGATTTCCCTGACAGTCGTAGGAGGCATATTCAGGATCAATACTGCCAACCACATCCACGATACGGACATGGGTGATGTGGTCCTTGTCGAGCAGCGGGTTGTCGGGAACCTCGTCCAAGTCGAAAGGGGTGCCGTACATCGCGCCGTATTTGCTCGCCAAGTTATGGATTTGGGAGGGATCGATACAGCCCATGCCGCCAATCTGCGTCGATGTCTGGGTGTTGCTATAAGCTGGGAAACGGAAAAAATTCTCACCATCTGAGCTGACTTCCACAAAACCTAGCTCAAGAAACCAAAGACCCGGAAGCTGCGCGTTTTCGAAGCCATTCTCAAACACGGCAAAATCAGGGCCTTCCCTATTGCAGATAGGCGACGCGAAAGTCACCGTCGCCATGCCTCCGTCGCCAAGGCAGGTAACACCCATGGTACCTTGGGGATAACCTATCACATTCGATGCAGGCCAGCCAGAGCCCGCATTGCCAGCACTTGGATTGGCAATGTTCATCGGTCCCGGCTCAGCCACACAGCCTGTAGCCCAAGCCACAAACGCCGACGAGTCGGCATGCATAGCGGTGGTGCCAGGCTGATCCTGCGCGGGAGGAAACTGCGCCCACAAGGTCACTGGCACCAACGCCAAGATAAGGATTGCAATCCTTATTATCATTTAACCACGAGTTTAGCGGTACGCACGGCGCTTTCGTTGCGCACGGTGACGAAATACACGCCGTTGGTCAGCATCTCGGTGCTGAGGCGCATCTGCTCGCCTTCCTTGGCCATCACGCTTTGGTTGCTGACAAGACGGCCTTGGATGTCGTAGACCATAACCTCGTTGAGGCCAGCGTTCTCAATGGTCACGAAGGTCTCGTTGACGGCAGGATTAGGATAGATCGAGAGCGTGTTGGTCATGTTTTCATTCACGGCATCGTACACCGAAACAGGCTCGACGGTCTGTGTCCACACATAAGTCCATTGGGCAATCTCGGTGCCGCATGACTCGTCACCCCACTTGATGAAGTCGCCGTTGACAACCGTTTGCTCGTTATAGCCGTACCATGCGCCCATACCATTCACGTTGTACATGAAATACATGCCAGACAAAGCCAAATTGTATTCTTCGTCGACATACTTGATGTCGTTCAACCAGCCATCACTGCCATCATAATCGAAACGTCCGTCAGCTTCGGCGATGGCATCCATGACCGTCTCCACGGTAACCGATTCCTCGCTGAAACGATAGCCCCATGCCAAGCACTTGTTAGGTTCGTTCCAGTTGACGGCCAGCACCACTTCGTTTTCGCCTTCGCCGACCCAGTAGAGGATATCAGCAAAGTCGATCATGGCTTCTTCGGCCAGAGGATACACGGGGACGACAGGCTCTTCCCAGATGTAGACGTAGTTGGCAGGGTCGATGACGGTGCCACAGGATTCGTCACCCCATTTCACATAGTCGCCATTAACGATGGTTTGCTCAGCATAGCCCAACTGTGCCATCTCGCCGTTGACGATATACAGCCACCACATGCCTGACAAGCTGAGGTCAAGGTAGCCGTCGTTGAAATAGATGTCATCCAGCCAGTTGTTGGAGCCGCTGTAGGAGAAACGGGGGTCCTTCTCAGCGATTTCGTCCATCATAGCCTCGACGGTGACGGATTCGCCGCTGAAACGATAGCCCCATGCCAGAGCCGTGTCAGGCTCAGCCCAGTTGACGATGAAGACCACTTCGTTTTCGCCTTCGCCAATCCACCAGCGGATGTCTTCAGGGGCGATGCTTGCATCCTGTTGAGCAAACAGGTTGGTCGTAAACAGACCGAAGATTCCCATGAGGAATAAAAGTGTAAAGTTTTTAAAACGCATAATACTTTAAGTTTAAAGGTTTGATAATAAGTTATTTACCTCAAAACTTCAAGGATAATGTTGGTACACCTTAATATAATAAGGAAAGGCCAGCTCTTGTCCCGAAAGCTTTGTTTCACTGACAGGCGGCAGGTCTTCTGACTCACTCCTTTGGTCTGGCCGCCTTCCCGAAAGACAAGGTTTTCAGTGACATCATGGCCAGCATGAAGAGCTTACAGCAGCGGGAACTGTCCGGGATTCTCACCCGATTCCCTATTGAGCCTTACGGCACCGCTTATCGGCGGCAAAGATAAGCATTTTCCGACAAAAGCATACCATCTTCAAGAAAAAGTTTCTATTTTTGCCCTTTCAAAACGTTTGATTATTTACGAAATAACTCACATAATGAAAAAGCTAACCACAATTTTCGCCGCCTTGTTCCTTTGCCTTGGGATGGCACAAGCGCAAGATGTCTATTATTCAGGCAACAGCAAGATTTGGAAAAACGACTCGCTGTTATACAACCTCACCGACAGCATCAACATCCAGTTAAAAGCCCTTCAAGCCGCAGAAGACGGAACCACTTACGGCGCAGGATACACATTCGACACGGCTGGTATTCAGGGCCGTATTTGGATGAATGACTCTTGCGTTTTCACCGGAGACACCAACACTTATTTCGACCACTTGGTCCTTACCGCCAACGGTTGGACGGCAGCTGGCTTCAACAAGGTCTGGCAAAACGGGGAACTTCTTTATTCCTACAGTCATGGAGAAGACGAGTGCCACATTCAGGGTTTAGCCGTTGACACAACGACAGGCGACATTTATGCAGGCGGCGCTATCTCCTTCGTTAGCGACTCTCTCTTCCATGCCAGCATTTGGAAAAACGACTCGCTCCTTTGGATGGAAGACACCGTTTCAAGTATCCAAAGCATCTGCTTTGGCGGTGGAAACATTTATTCAGCTGGGTTCATGATTGAAAACGACTCCCTCTACGGTGTCATCTGGCAAAACGACTCCATCATCTATCAAATGGAAAACGCCAACTTCGGGCACATCGCTGAATTTAACGGAAGCCTATATTGGTCTGGACTTTCCATGACTGATACAGTATTTTATATTTGGCAAGACGGCGAGGTGCTCTACGCCTTGCCCGAACTTTCTGGAATCAGCAATTTAGTCGTCAACGAGGATGGCGTATATTACACTGACGCACAAACGGTTTATAAAGACGGCGAAATCCTCTATCAGCCCGGATGCATCATCACGGACCTCGTCGTGATTCCCACCGCTCCCGAGCCTCCCCTTCCCACGGGCACCCTCACCGCGATGGTGAACGACACCTTGATGGGTTATGTCGTTGGCGGCGGCAGTTATCCTTTGGGTGACACCGTCAGCATCGAGGCCGTTCCCAATGCAGGCTACGAGTTCCTGCAATGGCACGACAGCATCACCGACAACCCGAGAGACATCCTCTTCACGCATGACACCACCTTCACCGCCTATTTCGGCCTTGCCGAATATACCATCACGACAGCGGTTACACCCGAAGGCACCGGCACCGTGACCGAAGGCGGCATCTACCATTATGGCGATACCATTACGCTCATGGCGGTGGCCGACTCTAGCTATCTGTTCCTAAGATGGGACGACGGCAACACCGACAACCCACGCGACGTCATCGTCACGCAAAGCGCCACCTTCATCGCCTATTTCGTCAATGCGGAGTGTACGATTGAGACCCTCGTCGTCCCCGAAAACACCGGTACCGTGACGGGTGCAGGCACCTATCCTTATGGTGACACCATAGAGCTGGTAGCCACCCCCATCCTGGGCTATGCGTTCATCAGCTGGAACGACGGCAACGTCGACAACCCCCGCACCATCATTGTAACAGAAAGCCAAACCTTTACGGCCCAATTCGGCATCAGGCAACACACCGTCAACACGATGGTCATGCCCAACGAAAGCGGCACCGTGATTGGTGGCGGCACCTACAACTATGGCGATACCATTACTTTAACCGCACAAAACAACACGGGATACATCTTCAAGATGTGGTCCGATGAGGTATTGGACAATCCTCGCCAAGTCGTCGTGGATCGTGACACCACCTACACTGCCGTCTTCGCGCCGTTGCAATATACGATTACGACAGGCAGCGACCCCGAGGAAGGCGGTGTTGTGGAAGGTGGCGGCAGCTATTCCTATGGTGAACCCGTCACCCTGACGGCACGCCCAGCCAACAACTACAGCTTCCTCTGCTGGCAGGACGGCATCACCAGCAACCCGCGCAACATCATCGTCACAGGCGACGCTACTTACAAAGCCCTCTTCCGATACACTGGCACTGTCGAGTATCACATCAAGCTGATCCCCAGTGATGCCAGTATGGGCACCGTTGAGGGCGAGGGACAATATCCCGCCGGTTCCGTCATCGAAATCAAGGCCGTTCCTTTCGAACATGCACAATTCGTCGGCTGGGACGACGGCAACACCGACAATCCTCGCACCTTGGTGGTCAATTCCGACATGATTCTCACCGCCATCTTTGAACCTCGCCCGATGTACACCATTACCGTGACGTCGATTTCCAACACCATGGGCACGGTCTTCGGCGGAGGCACCTTCTATGCCAACACGGAAATCAATATCGGGGCCATACCGTACGAAGGCTTCCATTTCGCAGGATGGCAGGATGGTGAGATGAGCAACCCGCGCACCATCACTGTCACGGAGGATGCTGAATACATCGCCAACTTCTCGCAGACATTGCCGACGACTTACACGGTCACTGTGCATTACCTTCCCGAGCAAGGCTACATCCTTGGTGCAGGCTCATACATCGTGGGCACAACTGCCACGCTGGTTGCCATTCCCAAAGAAGGCTATGTCTTTGCCCAATGGAGTGACGGCGTCACCGAAGAAACACGGCAAGTCTTCGTTGACCACGACATCGAATTGTCCGCCTTCTTCTCCTTCACCGACGTGGAAGAGAATGACGCAATAAGTATTAGCCTCTACCCCAACCCCGCTAGCGATGTCATCCGCATTGAGGGGATAGAAGGCATTCACGACATCTGCATCTTCAACCTGACGGGCCAAGTGGTAAAAACCGCCACCATTCAAGGCAACGAGGAGATACACATCGATGATCTTCCTGCAGGCTTGTACCTCATTCGTATCGACAGCCTACACGCCATCAGATTCATAAAGGAAAACAAATAATCACCAACCTTAAAAGTTGCACCCGACACGAAGCAGGGGGACACCAATGAAAAAACTAACGCTAATTGCCTTCGCCATCCTTGGCATCGCTCTTGCCTCTTTTGGGAGCAACGGCTCGACCGCACTCACAAACACTGACAACAACAGTAGTGTGATTGAAAAAGTCAAGCCTCACACAAAGCAATACCAAGACATGAAAATAATCATCGACGAGTACGAAGAAGCCGTCAACAAGGCCACCTCTTGCGATGATTTGGATAACGCAACAATCGCTTTACTTGTCAACATGCTCGCTCTCGTTGAAGTAGACTATAAAGAAAACGAACTCATAACCGAACAAGAAGAAAAGGAACTCAACGCTATAATAGATAGAACCGACACAAAAATCGAGTCATTGAAAAAGCAATGGAATTGCCCAGTCGAAGAGGAAGAGCCTGAAGAAGAGCTCATCCCCACTTCATCGCAAGAATGGGAAGGCATCATCAATGAATTTGAGGTCTTTGTGAACAAACTCGAAAAAATGAAGAACCTTGATTTTGAAGATGAAAGCAACTTGGATCAGTTACTTGAATTAATCTCCGAATCGGCCCCGCTTTTGCAGAGAATCCAACAGTCCGACCCCGAGACCCTTACAGAGCAGCAATCCAACCGCTTTGAGAAACTCAGCGTGAGATTTGAGAACACAGCAAAAGCTATAGGTCTGTTGGATGACTTAAACGATGAATAAAGTCTCCTGACGTTAACAAAAAAAAGCGGAAAGCCGACTCCAATCGACTTTCCGCTTTTGCTTTTTAGGGCAACGCTCCTTACCTCGTCAACACGAGCTTCAGCGTCTCGTTGCCTGCCTCCGACACGGCGTTGATGAAATACACGCCTGCACCGAGGGTGTTCAAGAAGTTCTCCAGAGTCGTGTGGTTCAAGCCGTTGAAGCTGTAGGCAAACAACTGGCGACCCGTGATGTCATACACCGTCAAATCAGCCTTGTGAGCAACATTCAAAGCCACATGGACCTCTCCATTAGAGGGGTTCGGGAACACGTTGATGACATGTGCTGGAGTGTTTCCCATCGGTTCGTTCACAGAAAGCAATTCCATAGCCTGGCTAAAATCGGGGATGCCATAGCCATAATAGCTGTCAGGGGTGTTAACGCGGTCGCTGCACTGGCGGATGGCATCGCAAATGGCTTGCACCGAGGCGTAGGGACGTGCCTGGCGCAAGCATGCCACGGCACCGGCCAGGATAGGAGTGGCAAAGGAGGTGCCGTTACCATTGTAATACTCACCTTCCCATGCAGAATAGCCCGAGGCCACATAAGAACCTTCTCCCATAGCCATCACATCGGGTTTGATACGGCCATCGTAGGTCGGACCCACCGAGCTGAAATCAGCGCGGTTACCATTACTATTAACGGCACCGATGGTAAGGATATGCTCGGCATCGCCAGGGATACCCAAGGTGCAGGTGCCACCACCATTGTTGCCTGCCGCATTGATGCAAATCATGCCACGGCTTGCAGCAATCTCAGCGCCAATGGTCATGGGTGCGGTATGGCCGTCGAAATGGGCAAAAGGATGGTCCCATTGTGGCATGTCGAAGCCGTTGTAACCCAACGACGTAGAACACACATCCACGCCAAGGCTATCGGCATATTCTGCGCCCGAGACCCAGTTGTATTCCTCGACGATATTCTCAGCCGCTCCATCTTCGGTATGAATTATATAATAGGAAGCCTTCGGAGCAGTACCCACCATGATGTTGGGAACATAGGCGGCCATGGTACTCAGGCAGGAAGTGCCATGCGTACTCTGTGAATACACCGTAGAAACGCCGTAGACAAATTCACGGACGCCAAGAAAGCGGCCCTCCGCTCGCATATTATCGAAACAAGGATGGTCATCCGTTCCATAGAAACCACCATCGAGGACGGCAACCACGACGCCTGTGCCATCAAAGCCTTGATCATGCAATACATTAACCTTCAATTGCTTGACTTGACTTTCCGCACCGCCATAGTAGCCATACATGGCACGAGAGGCCGCAACAGGCTTCATCTCATCGGCAAGCCAGCGTTCCTTCATCTCCTGCGCCTTGGGATCGTTAGGACAGTTACGAACGGTCGAGACGAAAGGCAAGGCATTGACAGCATCGATGGCAGCGGCGTTGGTGGCATAAACCGAAACGCCATTCAACCATTTCGAAGGGTTGAGCAGTTGAACGCCACATTCAGCCACGGCTTGCAGATACTGAGGATTAACAGGGATATCATATTCGTCAATAGCGATGCCGAGGTTGGCGCGACGCTGCAAAGCCCTGGAACTTAAATATGCTTCGGGATTGTCAATAGAATAAGGGGAATTGTTCTTGTCGGTGAACTGCACCCAATAAATGTCGGTCGCAATTTGAGCCTCAGCGATGACCGAGACCGCTAATACGAGCAACAAAAAAGCTAGTTTTTTCATAGGATATTACTTTTAAATCGTGCAAAAATAAGAAGAATTTACAAAAATCATTACTTTTGCCGAAAAATAAGTCAACCTACCATGCGCATCGACATCATCGCCGTATTCCCAGAAATGTTTGAGGGGCCCTTCACCGAATCCATCATCAAACGCGCCATCAACAAGGGCATCGTGGAAATCGGGCTGCACAACCTCCGCGACTATACCACCGACAAGCACCACAAGGTGGACGACTACGCTTTTGCCGCCGGCGCGGGCATGGTGATGATGATCGAGCCTGTCGACAACTGCATCAGCCACCTGAAAAGCCAACGCGACTACGACGAGGTCATCTACATGAGCCCCGACGGCGAGATGCTCGACCAGCCTTTGTGTAACCAACTCTCGATGAAGGAGAACATCATCATCCTCTGCGGGCACTACAAAGGCATCGATGAGCGCATCCGCGAACATCTGATTACCAAGGAGATAAGCATTGGCAACTATGTCCTTTCCGGAGGGGAACTCGGTGCCGCCGTCTTGGTTGACAGCCTAGTGCGCCTCATCCCAGGAGCCTTGGGCGACGAGACCTCTGCCCTCTCCGACTCGTTCCAGGACGGCTTGGTGTCGCCCCCCGTCTATACGCGTCCGCGAAACTACAAAGGCTGGGAGGTTCCCGAGGTGCTTCTGTCGGGCAACGACAAGCTCATCAACGACTGGAAACTCGAGCAAGCCATCGAACGCACCAAGGCACGCCGACCAGAAATGTACGAAATTTTCAAAAAAAGCTGAGGAATATAAGTTTTGTATTGTTTTTTTGTGTATTTTTGCACCCACTTTTGGAGAAAAATATACAAAAATCATATAAAATGAGCAAACAAGCATTAATCCAATTCGTTGAAGATCAAATCGTTGTAAAAGATTTTCCGAAGTTCAAGACAGGTGACACCATCACGGTGACCTACAAAATTATCGAAGGACAAAAAGAGCGTCTGCAAAAGTTCCAGGGCATCGTCCTGAAGCGTAGCGGCCAAGGCAAGACCGGCACTTTCACCATCCGCAAGATTTCCAACAACATCGGTGTTGAGAGATGCTTCCCGATTGCCTCCCCCATGATTGAGAACATTGAGCTCAACAAGCAGGGTGCAGTCCGCAAGTCACGCATTTACTACCTCCGTGGTCTGCGTGGTAAGAAAGCCAGAATCAAGGAACTCAAGAAGTAATTGGTTTCGGCAACAACGAACAAAAAAGCTCCGAGCGACGCTCGGAGCTTTTCTTTTTTTATTCTTCTTTCTTCTTCCGTTTGAAGATCTTGGTTCGTAGCATGAAGATGGTCAAGGCAACCCAGAAGACCACCAAAATGCCTAAGGTTATCCAGGCGGAATGCAAGCTCTGTGGTGCAATGCCCAGCAGCAGCAACACAGGGAAGCCCAAGACAATGGCGGCCAACGACTGCAAGACGAGGTTGTTGGCGGCAGGCGTCTCAAACTTCGGGTCGATTTCACGCAACAAAATCATGCCGTTGCTGGCAGTACCCGTCAGCATGCCAAACATGGAGAAGAAGCCTTCGTACTTGTAGTCGGGGTACAAATGCTTCGAAATGAGCAGCACATAGAAGAAGGTGGCGATGGTGCCCAAGGTGACGATGATGACGAAAGGCAACACGAACTTGCCGAGCTCCTCGAAGTTGATGGCTGCCGTGCCGGCCACAATCATGACGTCGAAGCAAAAACCGCTGATGCGGTTGAGCATATAATTATTAATGTATTCACGGCTCATCAGCTTGGCTTTCTTGAAACGGCCCAAGATCCACTTGAAGAGGATACCGAACAGCGTGCCAATCAGGAAGTTGAAGCCCCAGAGCATGGGTTTCAAGGTCTTGGTACCGAAGTCGCCCAACTCCATGCCTTGTATCCAGTTGGTGAACAGATAGACGAGGAAATAGACGAACAGCACCATGCAAATCTGCACCGAGAGCTTGTCGATGGACTCGGCATCGGGAATCTCGCCCTTGCTTTCGTAGTCTTCCAACTTATTCACTTGCGCTTCAGCGATTTTCTTTCTCGAGAGGACGCCTTTTCTCCGTAGGATGTTCATGTAGATGACACCCACCACGCTGCCCACGATGAAACCTGTAGCCGCGATGGAGAGACCGAAGTCGGCACCCGGGAAGTCGATGCCCTGCTGCGAAGCCCAGCCCGTGAAGATCTTGCCGAAGTTCAAGGCCTGTCCCGGACCTTGACCAAAGCCCATGGGGAGCAACAAACCAGCGGCGTAGAACAGTTTTTTGCCCACAAGGAAGAAAATGATTGAGACAATCAATCCGATGATGCCTTGGATGACGTAGGTAGAGGCCGTCAAGGCGCCCGTCTCGATCACCTTCATAGGCGTGGACTTCGATTCTATCTTGTTGTTTTTCAACGCCAAAGCCACAAAACCCAAGCCCAAGGCATGATAAGTCACGATTTCCATCATGGGCTTGTTGATGATGTTGCTACAACTAGGGAACTGCTTAAAAATCAGCAGCAGCAAGCCGCCCAACAACGCCGAGGGCAGCAAGCTCTTGTTTAGGAATGGCACCTTGGTTCTCAGCACGTTACCTAGAAGCAGGGCCGTCGCCAGGATGCAGAATTGCACCAACCATTGCCAGGCCTCGGGCCGGTCAAAGGTCATTACGGAAACGTCTAAAAGCATAGTATCTATGTATTTGATTATCAATTATTGAAGCCTCACTGCGGTACCTGAGGCAGAAACCATCAGCATGGAACCGTTTTGGCCCAGCACCTCATAATCTAAATCAATGCCAACCACAGCATCTGCATTCAACTGTCGAGCGCGTTCTTCCAACTCCCTCAGGGCTTGGGCGCGAGCATTGATTAGCTCTTGTTCGTATGAGCCTGAGCGTCCGCCAACAAAATCGCGGAGACTCGCCTTAAAATCCTTGATGAAATTCACTCCCGAAATCACCTCGCCGAATACAACACCTTTGTATTCAACTATGGTTCTACCTTCAACTGTTGGTGTAGTCGTAAGTATCATAATGCAACAAATATTTAATGGTCATTTATTATTTATGACCGCAAAGATAATGTATTTTTCAATCAATGAACGAAAAACAGTATTTTTGCGCCATGAAAAAAGCACTGCAACTCTTCCTTACCTTCTTCAGAATCGGCGCCTTCACCCTTGGTGGCGGCTACGCCATGCTGTCGTTGGTGGAGAAGGCCGTCGTCGACCAAAAGAAGTGGATTCCCACGGATGAGTTTTGGGACATGATTGCCGTGGTGCAGTCGTTGCCAGGCGTGTTTGCCGTCAACACGGCTTTGTACGTCGGGCATCGTGTGGCGGGCACCAAAGGTGCTTTCGCCGCCATGCTGGGTGCCATCATCCCGTCCATCGTCATCATCCTGCTGTTGGCCACGGTGTTTCGTGAGTACCGCGACCAGCCAGTGGTGGAGCGCATCTTCAAGGGCATCCGTCCCTGCGTGGTGGCCCTCATCCTCGCCCCTTCGCTGCGCATGATCAAGTCGGCCAAGGTAAGCTGGAAGACCGCCATCATCCCCATCGCTGCGGTGTTTCTGATATGGTGGTGCAAGATCTCGCCCGCCTATGTCATCCTCGCTGCCATCGCGGGGAGTCTCATCTATGCAGTGATTATTAATAGACGCGAGACTGCGAGACTACGGGACTACGAGACATCCCGAAGTCCCGAAGTCCCGAAGTCCCGAAGTCAAAACGAAAAGGAGGCCGAGTCATGATTTACCTGCAGCTGCTTTGGGTCTTCGTGAAAATAGGCGTGCTGGGCTTCGGCGGCGGCTACGCCATGCTCTCGCTCATCCAACACGAGGTGGTGGACCACTACGCCTGGATGAGCACGACCGATTTCGCCGACATGGTGGCCATCTCGCAGATGACACCCGGTCCCATCTCCATCAACTTGGCGACTTATGTGGGCTACACCACCGCTGGGCTTGGCGGCTCGTTGTTGGCTTCGTTTGCCTTGTGCTTGCCTTCCATCATCATGGTGTATTTCATCTTGAAGCTATTCATGAACCAAAAAAGCAACGCCTTGATGGAAAACACCTTGAAAGGCCTGAAGCCCGCCATCGCCGGACTCATCTTCGCCGCCGGTCTCTCCATGATGAACACACAAAACTTCGTGGACTTCGGTCGCGGACAAAACAACATCAGCGTCGTCATCTGCGTTTTGGTGTTCGTGGCCTCGTATTTCTTCAAGGCCAACCCGATATTGTTGATAGTGATTTCTGGCGTGATAGGGTTCTTTGCGTATTAGTGTCGCATATCCTGCCTCATCCCCATATCCACTGTCACCATAGCCGCCAAAGCCTCCACCAACACCAAGGCGCGGGGCAAAGCACACACGTCGTGCCGTCCGTCGATGGCGATTTGGCAGGTCTCCCCTGCCCTGTTCACGGTTTGTTGAGGTTTTGCAATGCTCGGTATGGGCTTGAAAGCCACCCGGAAAACAATGTCGTTGCCATTGGTGATGCCACCTTGGATGCCGCCCGAATGGTTAGTCAAAGTGGTGATTATGCCGTCCTTATTAATAAAGGTGTCGTTGGCCTCTGAGCCTTTCGTCTTCGCCGAGGCAAAGCCGTCGCCGACCTCGAAGCCTTTCACGGCGGGCAGGCTGAACATGGCATGGGCCAACTCGGCGGAGAACTTGCCAAACATCGGCTCACCCAAGCCCGCTGGCACACCCTTGATGCGACATTCCACGATACCACCCACCGTGTCACCTTCTTTTTTGGCTTGTTCCGCATCGCCCATAAAGATTACCTCGGCAGCAATCGTGATGCCTTTGTCTTTCAGAATCTGCTTGGCGATAGCACCCGCCACCACAATGGGCAAAGTGGTTCTTGCCGAAGCCCTGCCGCCACCGCGCCAGTCGCGGAGACCGTATTTCTGCTCGTAGGTGAAGTCGGCGTGTGAAGGACGGTAAACGTCTTTCAAGGCCTCATAATCCGAAGAATTTGCGTCTTCATTGCGCACCATGAAGGCAATCGGAGTGCCCAACGTAACGCCATCGAGCAGGCCCGAGAGCCACTCGATTTTGTCGGGTTCCTTACGTTGTGAAGCAGTTGCAGTTTGTGCCGTCTTGCGCCTACTTAACTCCTTGTCAATGAAATCGAAATCCAGTTTCAGCTGCGAGGGGCAGCCGTCAATGACGCCGCCTATGGCTGTGCCGTGCGACTCGCCGAAAGTCGTTAATTTAAAGATATGGCCTATAGTATTCATGGTGCAAAAATATGAAATTAAACCTTTTGCCCATAGATTCGCTTCGGATTTTATCGGCATGTCATACCGAGCCATAAAGGCGAGCGTATCTATGCCGATAAAATCCTCGGAATGACATGGGTAAAAACGGCAAGATTTTTGTATTTTTGCAGCCGCAATGGTAAAAAAGGACACAAATAACATCAAGATAAAAAACAAGCGCGCCACGTTCGAGTACTTTCTCGTGGAGACGCTGACGGCAGGCATCGTGCTGACGGGAACGGAAATCAAGTCCATCCGCGGCGGCAAGGCGAGTCTGGCGGATTCGTATTGCAGTTTCAAGGGCAACGAGCTGTTTGTCATCGGCATGCACATCGCCGAATATGCCCAAGGCACCTACAACAACCACGACCCGAAGCGCGACCGTAAGCTGCTCCTCAACGCCCGCGAGTTGCGCAAGCTGAAGAACAAAGTGCAGGAAAAAGGCTTCACCATCGTGCCCGTCACCTTGTTTATCAACGAGAACGGCTTGGCCAAACTGGACATCGCCCTGGCGCGAGGCAAACATTATTACGACAAGCGCGAGACGCTGAAAACCAAAGACTCTAAGCGCGAGTTGGAACGAATGGATAGGTATTGACTATGGCTTATGGCCTATGGCTAATCAAACCAAGGCCAAAGGCAATCAACCATAGATAAAAGCAACATAAACAATGAAGAAGCTAATAGTTATCACCTTGCTTGCCATGATGAGCATGAGCGCCATGGCGCAAGAAAAAATCAACTGGATGAGCATCGAAGAGGCCGAAGCCCGATGTGTCGAGGAGCCCAGGATGATTTTCATCGACGTCTACACCGACTGGTGCGGCTGGTGCAAGCGCATGGACAAGTCGACCTTCGCCAACCCAGTGATAGTCAAATACATGAACGAGCATTTCTATGCCGTGAAGCTCAATGCCGAGACTTCCGACACCATCACCTTCCAAGGAAAACAATACGTGGGATATGTCCGTGAAGACGGAAGACAAGGCACGCACCGCCTGGCGCGCACCTTACTGAACGGCAGGATGTCGTACCCTTCCTACGTCATCATGAACGAGGAAATGAGAGCGCTCCAAGTCATCCCTGGCTACCAAAACGAAAAGGCCTTCGAGCCGATGATGCATTTCTTCGGCGACAAAGTCTACCTTGAGATGAGTAGCGAAGACTTCCTGAGAGATTTCAAGTCAGAGCTTGAGCCAGAAGAAGCGCCCGATCAGAAGCAATAACCTATGCGGACTGAGATGGGGGAATTGTAAGGCGTATCCCAGTTGCCAGAAGGGAAGACGTTACACCAAGTAAGGTTGCAAAGCACCATGAAATAGGCATAGCTTCCCGTGTAGGTATATTGACGGTAGCCAGCACCTACAAAGACCGTGTTGTACCAATCGTTTTTGACGTTATCGTTCCACCGATTGATGCCATACATGATTTCATCCTCGGCATGCAGGAACAAGCCCCTGAAAACCTCAACACTGGTATAAGGCGCCACGCCGAAATAATGAGCATATTCATTACCATAGGTACGGTCGAAGTAGCATTGTAGGTTATAGATGCCACGCACACCCAGTTCCCATTGATGGAAGACTCGGTATCCAATCTGCGGAGCGATGGAAAAATTCAGGCGACGTCCAGAAACCCCAAAGCCAAAATTACCACCATAAACCATCTTCCCTCTCAAATCGGGGGTATCCTGTGCCGAAGCCTGGCCGACACACCCCATAAGCATCAAAAACATGCTTGCTATGATTGCAAATCGTTTCATCTTTCTATAATTTCCTGCAAAAATACAATAAAATCCGTTTCCGCTCGTATCGAATAATAGTTTATCTTTGCTTTTTCAAATCATCACCATGAAGAATCGACATATCCTTCTCATACTCACCATCTTAGCCTTGGTTGCTGTTTCGTGCAAGAAACACAACCAAATCAATCCCGATTCCAACTTGAAGCTGGAGTTTTCGGCGGACACCGTCTTGTTCGACACCGTTTTCACTTCATTGGGTTCGACCACCCACGAACTGATGATTTACAACCGCCATAGCGACGACTTGCAAATCAGCTCGATACGCCTCGTCCAGGGCGACGGTTCCCCTTTCCGCCTCAACCTTGACGGTGAGAGTGCCACCGAGATTTACGACAAAGTCATCCCTGCCAAGGACAGCCTTTTCTCCTTCCTGCGCGTCACCATCAACCCGAACGATTTGAACACGCCTTTCGTGGTGGAGGATGAGTTGGAGTTCGTCACCAACGGCAACACACAGACTGTCAAGCTCTTGGCATGGGGACAAAACGCCAATTACATCGTCGCCGACAAGGTGGTGAACATTGGCGGACAGCCTTATCCTTACCATATCGTCGCCGACAGCTTGCAAACCACGGTGTGGACCAAAGAAAAGCCTTACGTCGTCTATGGCTATGCACTCATCAACTCGTATGGAACCCTAAGAATCGAAGAAGGCACGCGCATCTACTGTCACCAAAACGGCGGCATCCTTTCGTGGAGCGACGGTCAACTTATCATCGATGGAACCGCCGAGGAGCCTGTCATCGTCCAAGGCGACCGTCTGGAGCCATACTACCAAAACACGCCTGGACAATGGCAACAAATCCTGATGATGGATGGTCGCGCCGGTGCCGACCACCGCATCAGCCATGCCATCATCCGCAACGGCACCATTGGCCTCAACTGCCAGTCGGTGCTGAAAGCAACGGAATGCGCCTTGCGCATCGACAACACCATCGTTGAAAACCAAAGCGGCTACGGCCTGTTTTCCATCTACTACGCGGCTGAAGCCAAGAACTTTGTCATCGCCAACTGCGGCCATGCCAACTTCTGGGCCTTCGGCGGCGACTACCGCTTTGTGCACAGCACTATCGCCAATTATTGGAACGCCAACGAGCACAACAACAACGAGCACGCCGTGTCAGTGGCCAACCGTGCCATCGACGCCAACGACGAGTACTTCTATTATCCTTTCCACATGGAGATGGAAAACTGCATCATCTACGGCAAGCAAAAAGACGAGTTTAAGGGCGTCTTCGGCCCCGATGCCGACTCCTCTTACGTTTTCGACCATTGTCTCATCCGCTCGGAGCAATACAATAACGACATGCCTGGGTTCCATCAATGCCTCTTCAACCTCGACCCGATGTTTGCCGACCCGATGAAGCCTGACTGCCACATCGACAGCCTCGCCTCACCCGTCATCGGCATGGGTAACCCACTGATTGGCAACCAGGTGCCGTACGATTTGGATGGAGTGTCACGCGTGGGTGCACCGGATATGGGGGCCTACCAGTTTGTTGGTCAATAAACCACCTTTGCCTTCAGGGTTTTCTTGTTGCCGGCACCGTCGGTCACCACGACCTTCACGTTGTTGGTGCCTTTCTTCATCTTCTCGTCGATTTCATAATACAACAAGGCGTTCTTGGCATCGTACTGGCCCAGCACCCACACGTCGTCGAGATAGATGTCGTAGGTCTCGATGCCCGTCATGTCGTCGGAAATCTTGAAACGCAGCGATTTGAGCGTGCTCACCGCCTGGCCGTCCTTAAAGTTGGAGGCCTTGACCGTCGGAGCTATCGAGTCGACTTTGACGGCATACTCACCCATGGTATAGGTGCTGACTTCCATGCAGCCGTTTTTCATCTTGCCGCCCAGCGACGACACCTTGCCGTTTTTGTCGATGTTGGCGATATACAGCCTTGAGTCGGAGGCCCATTCCTCATTGGGACGGATGCGCACCGTGAACTTCTTGAAGGTGGTCATCTCCTCGTCGCCAAAGCGATAGACACGTGAGCAGCAGCCTTTGGCGTCGCGTTGTCCTGTCTGGATCCACTCGTCGCGGAACAAGGTGCCTTTCTCCATCGACACATTGAAATCCTCGATGGTGATATCGCTGTTGAGCGTGCCGTCGGCCTTCACGAAGTACTCGCTGCGGCGGTGCATGGGACGTTCCACCTCGGCGGGTGCCGTGCCCACCAGCTTGAAGCCGATGCGCGAGGTGTTGCCTGCATAATCGGAGACTTTGAAGCAGACATTCACCGTGTCGCCTTCCACGACCGTCACCGTGCCATTTTTGACTTCAATCATGTGAAGCTTGTTGTTGGGGTCGGTCTCGGTGCGCACATAGCTCGTCTTCTTTTGCTTGTAGTGGCGATAATCCAGGAGGCTGTTCACATAGCGCGGCTCGCTATAGGAAAAACTATCGGCCTCCAACTGGAACGCCAATTCGTCGTTGAGATAAAGCTCATAGAGATACGGGCCATTCTTATTGGTCGAAGTGCCCACATTGTCATAGGTGCGGATGCCGAAAGCCATCGCGCCATTACCATGCACAAACTCACTGTCTTTCATGGTATAACGTCCTTTGTCGCCGCCCTCCACCGAATAATACAGAGGCTTGATGTCGCCTTCGAGCGTCGCCGAGTCGCCAATGGGATACACGGCCACGCCCTGGATGAGCGGTCGCACGTTGTCTTCGATCTTATAGCCGAAATACATCGGGTTGACGGGTTTCTCGCTCTTCGTGTGACGGATCTCGAAATGCAGGTGCGGTCCGCCCGAGCCGCCTGAGTTGCCCGCGTAGCCAATCAAGTCACCTTTTTTAACGGGAAACTTGTCGGCATCGGGATAAATCTGGGAGGCGAATTTCTTATTGCGGTATTGGTATTGCTTCACATACTTGGCTATCTCGCCCGAGAAACGCTGCAAGTGGGCATACACCGAGGTATAGCCGTCGTAATGCGTGATATACAACACGTTACCATAGCCGTAGGGCGACACGCCGATGCGGCTGATATAGCCATCGGCCACGGCATACACCTTCTTGCCTTCCACGCCTTGGGTCTTGATGTCGAGGCCGGCATGAAGGTGATTGGGGCGCAGCTCGCCAAAGGTAGCGGAGAGGTAAATCGGGATATCCAAAGGGCTGCCGTATTTCGGGAACTCTTGTGCGATGGCACCCATCGTCACCGAAAACGCCAATAAAACCAATAAAGAGCGCAATTTTGTCATCGTTGAAGCCTAGTTATGTGAATAATTGGGCAAAGATACACCTTTTTTCTTATTTTTGCCACGCAATTAGCAACAAAACGATGCGTCGTAAAACGAGAAAAGAGAAATTCCAAGCCTGGCTTTCGTCACCTTACATGCTGTTGGCTTACCGCATGCTGGCCACTTTGTTGGCGCTCAGCATCAGCCGTTGGATGCTCTATTTGTTCAACATCCAGTTTTTCCACCAGCTGAGTCTCAGGCAAGCTGCCGTGTTGTATTTCTACGGCATGAGGTTCGACTTGCCCATCGTCTTCGCCGTCAACCTGTTGAACATCCTCTTCTATTGCTTCCCCTCGCGCATCATCTATAACAAAGGGTTGCAAAATGTGGTCGACTTCGTGTATATCGTGGCCAACGCCATCGCCATCCTGTTGAACTTCCTTGACATCGTCGCGTTCCACTTCTTCGGCAAGCACCTCACCGTCGACTTCATCAAGCTGCAGAGCGGGTCCGACGAGGTGTCGTTTGGCGTGGTGAGGCAAGTCTTTTTCGACCATTGGTATTTATTGGTTATCTTTATACTTTTTGTGTTGATTATCAGAGTAGTGGCCAAGAGCACCCAACTTGAAGAGCCTGAAAAGGGCAAGGACGAGCAGCCCCATTGGCAACTCCACCAGAGCATCAGTCTGGCTGTCATGCTTGTGCTCACGCTTATTGCCAGCAGAAGCATCATCCATGCCAAGCCCATCACAAAGGAGACCACGATGCACTACACCGACCCGCAAAATGCGCCCATATTATTCAACACGCCCTTCTGCCTCCTCGCTTCCCACGAATCTGAGCTGAAGGAATGGACAGGACAATACGAGAGCGACTACTCCCCCATCCATAAAAACCTGACGGCCAACCGTTTCATCGAAAACGACAGCTTGAATATAGACACCATTCCAAGCAATGTGGTCGTCATCATCCTGAAAAACGTCGGGCAGGAGATGCTGGGTTATTACAGCCACGACCGCCGATCCCAACTCACGCCTTTCCTCGACTCCTTACTGTCCGAGAGCCTCACTTTCAATGGGATGTCGAACAGCAGAAGAACCCTTGAGGTGCTACCTTCCATCCTAGCCAGCATCCCGCCGATGATGGAGAACGACTTTGTGAGATCGCCTTATGCCGACAACGACTTTGACGCCTTCTGCCAGCACTTGCAGAGGCGGGGCTACAACACCATCTTCATGCACGGCGGCAAAAACGGGGTGCAAGGCTTCGACGACTTTGCGCGCCGTGCCGGTTTCAGCAAGTACTTCGGCCGCATCGAGTATGGCGACGACAGCGACTACGACGGCCAGTGGGGCATCTACGACGGTCCTTTCCTGAAATACTCCGCCCAGACTTTAAGTCGTGTCGAGCAACCCTTTGCCACGGTCATCTACACCCTCTCGTCGCGCTATCCCTACAAGGTGCCCAAGGATTTCGAATTGCCTAAGGAGAGCTACTTCTGGACCGGCTTCGAGAAGACCGTCTACTATGTGGACTGCGCCCTGAAGGACTTCTTCACGACCGCCTCACAGATGCCTTGGTACGACCGCACCCTGTTTGTCATCACATCGGATTATTCCAACAGCGAGCACTTCCAGCCCGAATACAGCAACGTCTGGGGCATGTATTCCATCCCAGTAGCCTTCTATTATCCCGGCAAAATCAAGGCTCAGCGTTGCGACGAGCTAGCCCAGCAAATCGACCTCGGACCTTCCATCCTCTCCGCCCTCGAAGTCAACGACACCTTGTTTGCCTTCGGCCGCAACCTCTTCGACACGCTCAGCGAACAAGCCTTCGCCAGTTACTACAACCTCACTTACCAATATTGCGACGGAACTTATCTGGTGCAGTCCGACGGTGACACGCCTTTTGGCATCTTCAAGCCCATCAGCGACTCACTCTTGAACGACAACCTCGTCGACCGCCTGCAGTGCCCCGACATCTACGACAAGTTGTACCGTTTCCTTCAGGTGTACAACAACAGGATGATCTCCAATGAATTAAAACCCACAATTGACGACTTATATGAGCAAGCAGAAGATACGATTCATTATTAACCCCATCTCTGGAAAGAAACACAAAGACCATCTTCCGCAGCAAATCGAGGAGCACCTTGACCATTCGAGGTTTGACTACGAAATCTTCATCTCGAATTATGCGGGGCATGCCTCCATCCTTGCCCAAGATGCCATCAACCAGCACGTTGACATCCTTGCCGTAGCTGGCGGTGACGGCTCCATCAATGAGGTGGGCACAACGCTCATCGGCACCGATATGGCATTGGCCGTCATTCCTTGTGGCTCAGGCAATGGTTTATCGCGTTGCATGAACCTCCCTCTCGACCCCATCAAGGCCCTGCAAGTCATCAACAAGAACTATCGGCGCAAGATTGACACCGTGACTGTCAACGACAAGTCTTTCATCAGCATTTCAGGAACGGGTTATGATGCCAAGGTGGCCGCTGACTACAGCAAAGACCTACGTCGTGGCTTCGATACCTATTTCAGGTACATCATCCGCAACTACATCACCATGGAGGAGCAGCCCTACACCATCGTCATGCCCGATGAAACGCTGGACGTCAAGGCGTTCTTCATCTCCTTCGCCAACTCCAACCAGATGGGCTACGACTTTCCCATCTCGCCCCATGCCTCGTTGTGGGACGGCAAGGTGGACCTTTGCATCGTGCAAAAACCCAATCCTTTTGAACTGCCCATCATGGGCGGCTATATGCTCGATGGCATGATGGACAAGGCCCCGAAAGTCAAGATTATCCAAACGTCGGAAGCCACCATCATCCGTCCCAAGGCTGATGTCATCAACCTTGACGGCGAGTCGGTGATGATGGAAAAAGACCTTCATCTTAAAGTCAACCCATTAAGTCTCAATATCATCTGCAATGAAACACAGAAGTGACAACAACGGCACCGTGTACTCCACCAACCCCGACTTCGTCTTCGACTACGGCGAAGAAGAAGCCGTCACCCTGGAGCCTGCCAGGCAAAACCTCCGTGTGATGCTCGACAAAAAGCAGCGTGCCGGCAAGAAAGTAACCCTCATCACGGGCTTCCAAGGCTCCGACTTTGACCTTGCCGTGTTGGGCAAGGAGTTGAAGTCGGCCTGCGGCGTGGGTGGCAGCGTCAAAGACGGAGAAATACTGTTGCAAGGCGACTTCCGTGAGAAGGTATTGGCCCTGCTCTTACAAAAAGGATACACGAAAACCAAAATCAGCGGAATATGATAACAGAATTCATAAGGACACTAAAAAACCTGAATCTCCAGTTAGGCCTCTCCGAGGGCTTAGCCACAGGCCTTGCCGAGATGACAGTGGTGTTGTGCCTACTGCTCGTCAGCTTTGGGCTATTCTTTTTAATAAAGTTCATCCTAAAGAAATCCATCTACAAAATCATCCAGCTATCGACCAACAAGTTCGACGACCTGCTCATCAAGAACAAGGTCATCGGACGCGTTTGCCTGCTCATCCCGGCGCTTCTCATGAGTGCTTTGTTACCCCAAATCCTTGCCGACTTTCCCGACACCGCGGCATCATTGATGAAGTTGGTCAGGATCTTTGAAATCATCATCTTCACCATGATTCTCAGCTCCATTGTGACGACATTGGAGGACATATACAACACCCACGAGATGTCGAAGCTCAAGCCCATCACCGGCTTGGTGCAAGTCATCAAAATCGTGCTGTATGCGGTGGCTTGCTTGGTCATCATCGCCTACCTTTTGGACACCAAACTCACCACCATCCTCATCAGCTTGGGCACCATGTCGGCGGTGTTGATACTCGTCTTCCAAGACACCATCAAGGGCTTCGTGGGCAGCATACAACTGTCGGTCAACGACATGCTCCGTATCGGCGACTGGATTGTCGTAGGTCCTGCCGACGGCAACGTCTTGGAAATCAACCTCACCACTGTCAAGGTGCAAAACTGGGACAACACCATCACCACTATCCCGACCTACAGTTTGGTCTCCAACCCCTTCACCAACTGGCGTGGCATGTCGGAGTCGGAAGGCCGGCGCATTGCGCGCACCATCAACATCGACGTGAACACAGTGAAATACTGCACGCCCGAGATGATTGAAAAATACAAGCACTACGGCTTAATCAAGGAATACCTCATCGAACGCGAGAAGGACATTGCAGAGTACAACAAAGCCAACGACATCGACACAAGCGAGATCATGAACGGTCGTCAGCAGACCAACCTCGGCATCTACCGCGCCTACATCAAGGCCTACCTCAACAACAACCCGAAGCTGAACCACAACCTCACCATGATGGTCAGGCAGATGCAGCCCACCGAGTTTGGTATCCCGTTGCAAATCTATGCTTTCAGCAACGACAAGAGATGGGTCAACTACGAGGAAATCCAAAGTGACATCTTTGACCATATCATTTCGGCGGCGACGATGTTTGATTTGAGGATATACCAAAAACACTAAGACGCGCTTCGCGTCATTGCGAGCGGAGCGAAGCAATCTAGACTACCGACTTCATCCCTAGATTGCTTCGTCGTTCCTCCTCGCAATGACGGCAAGCGACAAAACAGTAAGTATAATAATGAACGCAGGAAGAGTTTTTACTGAAAAGTATTTGCGACTGATGTTCAAGTCGTTGCGCGATGCCACGCCTAACGAGGTGATGGAGGAGTTGGAGCATTGCCGTCGTGAGAACCGCCGCCCTGTGAGAGTGCCGCGCTATTTCAGAGGCTACTTCACCGAAGAGAAATTCAATGCGTCAACAGGTTTTGAGATGCAGGTTTTCAGACATGACGAAGGCTCGCGCAAACTCATCCTCTACCTCCACGGCGGTGCCTTCATTTACCCTCCCGTGTTCTTCCATTGGCGTTTCTTGCACGACCTCTGTCTGCGCACGCATTGCGATGCCTTGCTGCCCGTCTATCCCAAGTCGCCGGAATACACCTGCGAGTTTTCGGTGAAGACCGTATTGGATTTCTACAAAAACATCTCGGAATCAAAGCTATACGAAGAAATCCACCTCGTAGGCGACTCGGCTGGTGCCTGCCTGTGCTTAATTGTGGCACAGGAAGCCCATAAAAACGGCTGGCAGAAGCCGACGTCCACTACCCTGCTCTCGCCTTGCGTCGACCTGAGCCACACCAAGGAGGCAGCCATGCGCGCCTTACAAGACAAAGACACGATGCTGCAACTCGACCGCGTCATCACGCTTAACGCCATCTGGCAAGGAAATCTGCCCGCAAAACATCCTTGGGTCAGCCCCGTGTTCGGCGACTTCAGAGGTGTCGACAACCTATATGTTTACTACGGTTCCGATGAAATCCTACAGCCCGACGACCTCTTTCTCAAGGAGACCTACGAAAAGGCAGGCAAAGCGGGACAGTTCCATGAATATAAGGGGATGTTCCACACCTTCGCCATGTTCCCCATCCCCGAAGGGTTTAGGGCGGTGAAGGAGATGGCAAAAACCATTAAGAATCAATAAAACAACTCATCATGCAGAATATCAAAGACTTAATCAAAGAAGACCTCAAAGGATGGAAACCGTTCGACATCATCTGGCTGGTGCTGGTGAGCGTCGTCATCACGGTGATGTCCATCGTGTTCAAATACGACAAAGCCAACGACCAGTTCTATTGGATCCACATCGTGGCAGCGACCTGCGGCATCATCAACGTGGTGCTCGGCGGCAAAGGCAAACTCTCCAACTACCTTTTCGGTTTCATCCATTGCTGCCTGATGATTTACATCACACTGATTTCCAGACTCTATGCCGACTTTGGCGTGACCGTCTACAACTTCGTCATGCAGTTTGTAGGCTTCTTCACCTGGTCGAGGAACATGAACCACGAGACCCACGAGGTGATGAAAATCCATGCCTCCAACAAAACCCGACTCATCAGCCTCGCCATCATCGTGGTGGGCACCGCTGTCGTTGGTTTTATCATGCAACGCTTCACTAACGACCTAGCCCCCTATGCCGATGCCGCTAAAGCCGTGATGCAAGTCGTGGCCATGATACTGATGGTCAGGATGTTCAGCGAGCAGTGGTGGCTTTGGATCGCCATCAACTGCGTCAGCATCTTTATGTATATCAAAGCAGGCAACTTCCCCATCACGATGATGTATGTCGTCTACCTCGTCAACTCCATCATCATGTGCGTGCGCTGGGAGAAAGAAGCTTGCGCCAACGACAAACTACTGAAATGAAAGGCACACAACAAAACACAAAACTCATCGGGGCGTTGGCCGTGGCGCTTTCCGCCGTGCTTTGGGGCGTGGACGGCATCCTGCTCACCCCACAGCTCTACAACCTCAACACCGCCTTCGTGGTCTTCATCATCCACCTCTGCCCCTTCGCGCTGATGAACGTGTTCTTCTTCAGGGAATACCGTCTCTTGAAGACCATGACGCGCTCCGACTTGATCTATTTCCTGCTCATCGCCTTGTTTGGCGGCGCCTTGGGTACCTTGGCCATCGTCAAGTCGCTGTTTCTGTTGCATTTCAACAACCTGTCCGTTGTCGTGCTGCTGCAGAAGTTGCAACCCGTCTTCGCCGTCATCTTGGCGCGCATCATCCTGAAGGAGCGGATCAAAAAGCACTTCGCGCTTTGGGCTTGTGTCGCCCTCATCGGTGGCTATTTCCTCACCTTCGGCTGGTCGCTGCCCGATTTCAGCACCGAAGGCATCACCACGGTTTATGCGGCTTTACTGTCGTTGTTGGCGGCTTTCTCCTTCGGTAGCTCGACGGTGTTTTCCAAGAAGATTTTGGGCAACTATTCCTTCGTCAGTTCCACCTTCTTCCGCTATGGCTTCACCACGCTGATTATGTTAGTCATCGTGTTGTTTAGCGGCCACATCGGCGACTTCTCTCAGGTCACGCCGCGCAACTGGCTTTTCATCGCCCTCATCGGCCTGACCACGGGTTCGGGAGCCATCTTCCTGTATTACTACGGTTTGCGTCATGTAAAGGCCTCGCTTTCCACCTTCCTTGAGCTGATGTATCCCATCACCGCTGTGGTGCTCGACTATTTCGTGAATGGCACAAAGTATTCACCCGTGCAGTGGGTGGCGGCTTTCGTGATGCTGTTCGCCATTGTGATGCTGAATGTTAGCGGAAGAGAAAGCGAATAGTTTCCCTTTCGGGAATGGAGAGACTAGGCGGTCACTCCCTTTTCACGCTACACGCAATCCTATCGCCTTCTCTATCTCGCGAAGGTTATAGTCTTTTTTGCCTGTGCGGACGGCGTAGGCAAGTATCTGACAAAAAATCTCCGTGTTATATTTTATCCCACCTCCAACAAGTGAGAAAAGCTCGCCTCTGCGCCAATAGCCGGGATAGGCCTCCGGTATTCCATTGAACTGATGTATGCGTGTCTTGATGGCTTTTTTGCCGCTTTCGCCCGCGATGTTAATGCTCAACAAGGACATCCAATTCCCACGTAACACATATTTCACCCCATCGATGATGACATATAGGATTTCATATTCCGGATGTTCCAAGATATCGGTGTCGGGGTCTTCGTCCCACTCCGAAGGGTCGGACTCGTCTTCCGGCTCATCACCGTATCGCCCGAATTCAATGTCATCAGTCTTGTAGAACACCTCATGGTTTTCCCAGCGTACCTGCTCAAACATCTCCTTCTCGAGTTCGTCAATCTGCCCATCATAGTCTCGGTCGATGGCAAGGGTAAGGAGTCGGCAGAAATGCTCGGCGTTGTGGTAATGGCGCGTGATGGTGTTGACCAGGTATTTCGGATCCGACAGGAATGCTTCGCAAGCGGCGTCCACGTCAAAAGCATTATGAATATACACCATTGGTGCATCGTCTTTGTAGATGACAGCCATCGGCTCGTAAGGCTGGCAGCCAAAGGTATAGGCCTCGCCGTTGTAAAGCAGCATCGCCTTGCCGTCTATAAGACTTAACTTGGTGCCTCCATTTTCGTATATCACCGCCGAAGGATTCATGACCTCTATTATTTGCTGCAAATATACACATTCTTCTTAACAACAAAAAAAAGCCAAGAAGCACTTTCGCACCTCTTGGCTTTTCATTTGTATTGGCAAAGGTTTAATTCCTAAAGATCAAACCATCGCCTTGCACGTCGACGATGATGGTCTTCGTCTTGTCGACCGACTCGGCCAGGATCATCTTCGAGAGCGAGTTGAGCAACTCACGCTGCATCATACGCTTCACAGGACGCGCACCGTATTGCGGGTTGTAGCTCTGCTTTGCGATGAAGTCGACGGCGGCATCAGTGATGTCAATCTTGATATCGTTGGCAGCCAGCATCTTCTGCACGCTGCGGAACTGCATCCTCACGATGTCGGCAATCTGATTCTCGTCCAAAGGCTTGAACATGATGATGTCATCGACACGGTTCAGGAACTCAGGCCGCATGAACTGCTTCAGCTGCTCCATCACCTCGTTACGGGTCTTCTCGAAGACCTCTTCGTCGTTGCTGCCATTCAGCAAGGCGAAGTTCTCCTGGATGACATTGGCGCCGATGTTGGAGGTCATGATGACGATGGTGTTCTTGAAGTCCACCGTACGACCCTTGTTGTCGGTCAGACGGCCGTCGTCCAAGACCTGCAGCAGGATGTTGAACACGTCGGGGTGAGCCTTCTCGATTTCATCCAGCAGGATGACGGAATACGGCTTACGACGCACGGCCTCGGTCAGTTGACCGCTCTCTTCATAGCCCACATATCCTGGAGGCGCTCCGATGAGCCGCGACACGGTGTGACGCTCCTGGTACTCCGACATGTCGATACGCACCATGGCGTTCTCGTCGTCGAACAGGAACTCAGCCAAAGCCTTGGCCAGCTCGGTCTTACCCACGCCCGTGGTACCCATGAAGATGAAGGAACCGATAGGACGTTTGGCGTCCTGCAAGCCCGCACGGCTACGACGGATGGCATCGCTGACGGCGGTGATGGCCTCATCCTGACCCACCACACGTTTGTGCAGCTCGTCTTCGAGGTGCAGCAGTTTCTCACGCTCGCTCTGCATCATCTTGTTGACCGGGATGCCTGTCCAACGCGACACGATCTCAGCCACGTCGTCGGAGCCGACTTCCTCATCCACCAGCGGGTGGTCGCCTTGTGCAGCTCTCAAGTCGGCCTT
>CACYHX010000003.1 GCA_902774365.1 uncultured Bacteroidia bacterium
CGAGATCCTCGGTATGGGTGCTGAGAAGCTGAAGTCAGTCGTTACCGGTGTGGAAATGTTCCGCAAGATTTTGGACGAAGGCGAAGCTGGCGATAACGCTGGTCTGCTGCTCCGTGGTATCGACAAGGACGAAATCCGCCGTGGTATGGTTATTGCCAAGCCCGGTTCGGTGAAGCCCTACCACCACTTCAAGGGTCAGGTCTATGTCCTGAGCAAGGAAGAAGGTGGTCGTCACACCCCGTTCCGTAACAAGTATCGTCCTCAGTTCTACTTCAGAACCACCGACGTTACTGGTGAAATCACCCTGCCCGAAGGTATGGAAATGGTCATGCCTGGCGACCACGTCACCATCGACGTTAAGTTGATTGCTGACATCGCCATGGATAAGGGCCTCCGCTTCGCTATCCGTGAAGGTGGTCGTACCGTTGGTTCCGGTCAGGTGATCGAGATCATCGACGATTGATCAACAAACAAATCAATGTAAGGGTGGGCTAATCCCCACCCTTATTCTACGGGCGTAGCTCAGTTGGTAGAGCATCGGTCTCCAAAACCGAGTGTCGAGAGTTCGAGCCTTTCCGCCCGTGCTTTTTATTAAGGTTCAATAGAAGATGAAAATTACAAACTACATTAAAGAATGCTACACCGAGCTCAAGGAGAAGGTCACTTGGCCTACTTGGCCCGAATTAAGAAGTAGCGTGATTGTTGTGTCCATTGCTTCCCTAATAATCGCCTTGGTGGTTTTTCTGATGGACATCTCCTTCAAAAATCTGTTAGAAGCGTTTTACGGACTGTTCTGATAGATTGTACGTTGAATCTTGATGAGCAATTATTGGCTAACTTATTAATTTTGTCAGGAAGATGAGCGACACGAACGAACTGAAATGGTATGTGGTCAGGGCCATCTCTGGTAAGGAAAAGAAGGTTAAAGAATACCTTGAATCCGAAATCAAGAGACTCAACCTGCAGGACCTCATCCCTACGGTTTTGATCCCGACAGAGAAGTATTTCGAAGTCAAGAACGGCAAGAAGGTATGCAAAGAGCGTAACTACCTGCCGGGCTATGTGCTTGTGGAAGCTGTTTTGGTGGGCGAGGTCGTTCATGTTATCAAGGACGTTCCGAACGTGCTTGGCTTCTTGGGTACGAATGGTGAACCCGACCCGCTTCGTCCCATTGAAGTGAAGCGTATCCTCGGCAAGATGGACGAGCTTCAAAGCATGGGCGCTGGCAGCGATGTCATGTTCATGGTGGGGCAGTCGGTCATTGTCAACGACGGTCCTTTCAGTACCTTCCAAGGTGTCATCGAAGAGGTGAACGAAGAGAAGAAGAAGCTGAAGGTTTCGGTGAAGATATTCGGTCGCAAGACCCCGTTGGAACTGAGTTTCTTCCAGGTGAAGTTGGAAAGCTAATCAATAGTTGTGAGTTAAAATTGTTGCCTTATTACACTTAATTAAGGATTAAAGAAATGGCAAAAGAAGTAAGCGGATTAATTAAATTGCAAATCAAAGGAGGAGCTGCGAATCCCGCCCCGCCCGTTGGTCCCGCTCTGGGTTCGAAGGGTGTGAATATCATGGAATTCTGCAAGCAGTTCAACGCCCGTACGCAGGATCAGGCTGGCAAGGTGTTGCCCGTCATCATCACTGTGTATAAGGACAAGTCTTTCGATTTCATCGTTAAGGCTTCGCCCGTGGCGGTCTCCATCATCGAGGCTGCGAAGATCAAAGGCGGCTCCAAGGAACCCAACCGTTCGAAAGTCGGTTCGTTGACTTGGGACCAAGTGAGAGAAATCGCCACCAACAAGATGAAGGACATGAATTGCTTTACCGTCGAGTCTGCCATGTCAATGGTGGCCGGAACGGCACGCAGCATGGGCGTCAAGATAACCGGCGAATCACCTTTAAAGAAAGACTAAGATCTTTCGTGCATTTGTAGAACAAAAAAAAGTTAGTTAAATGTCAAAAGTATCCAAACAGAGGAAAGAAGCTTTAGCTAAGTTCGACAAAAGCAAGAGTTACTCCTTGAATGAAGCAGTTGATATCGTAAAACAGATCACTTACAGCAAGTTCGATGCTTCTGTTGACTTGAACATCCGTCTGGGTGTCGACCCCCGCAAGGCCAACCAAATGGTCCGCGGCTCGGTGACGCTCCCTCACGGCACTGGTAAAGTCGTCCGCGTCCTGGTGCTTTGCAACCCGGACAAGGCTCAAGAAGCTTTAGACGCTGGTGCTGATTACGTCGGTCTGGATGAGTACATCCAGAAGATTAAGGACGGTTGGACCGATATTGACGTTGTGATCACCACTCCTAACATCATGCCTAAAGTGGGTGCTCTGGGCCGTATCCTCGGTCCTCGCGGCTTGATGCCGAACCCCAAGACGGGCACTGTTACGATGGACGTCGCAAAGGCTGTTCAAGAAGTGAAAGCCGGTAAGATCGACTTCAAGGTCGACAAGTACGGTATCATTGCTGCTGGAGTCGCTAAAGTGAGCTTCTCTCCGGAACAGATTTTTGATAACGCCAAGGAGTTGATCCAAACCGTTATCAAGTTGAAACCAGCCGCTGCTAAAGGTACCTATGTGAAGAGCATCTATATCTCTAGCACGATGAGCCCGGGTGTGCAGATCGATGTCAAATCAGTGTCAAACTAAATTGAAAGGAATTTGTTGAAATGAGAAAAGAAGATAAACAAGTCCTCATCGACTCCATACTCAGTGAACTGAAAGCCTGCCCTAACTTCTACCTGACCGACGTCTCCGACCTCAATGCCGAGAAGACCAGCCAGCTGAGAAGACAGTGCTTTAATAGTGGTGTGAAAATGATCGTTGTGAAGAACGCGTTGCTCCATAAGGCTATGCAGCAAATGGAGAAGGACTACGAAGGCCTGTACGACGTTCTGAAAGGATCTACTGCCCTGATGCTGTGCGAGACCGGCAACGCTCCCGCCAAGCTGATCAAGAATTTCCGTAAGACCAGCGACCGTCCTATCCTGAAGGGCGCCTTCATCGAGGAGTGCTGCTACATTGGCGACGACATGATCGACGCTCTGTGCAACATCAAGTCGAAGAACGACCTCATCGCGGACGTCATCGCCCTGCTGCAATCGCCGATGAAGAATGTCATCAGCGGCCTGCAATCGGGTGGCCAAAAGTTGTGCGGCGTTCTCGAAACCCTGTCCGAAAGACCGGAATAATATATTCAAAAATAAAAGCAAGTATTAACAATTAAAAATAAAAGTAAAATGGCAGATCTTAAAGCTTTTGCTGAACAATTAGTCAACCTCACCGTGAAGGAAGTGAACGAACTCGCTAACATCCTGAAGGAAGAATACGGTATTGAACCTGCAGCCGCCGCTGTTGCTGTTGCTGCTCCTGCTGCCGGTGGTGCTGCCGCCGCTGCTGAAGAAAAGACCTCTTTCGACGTCATCCTGAAGAGCGCTGGTGCTCAGAAGCTGGCCGTCGTGAAGTTGGTGAAGGAACTCACCAGCCTCGGTCTGAAGGAAGCTAAGGAACTCGTTGACGCAGCTCCCAAACCGCTGAAGGAAGGCGTGAGCAAAGACGAAGCTAATGCACTGAAGGCTCAACTCGAAGAGGCCGGTGCAGAAGTGGAAGTGAAATAAGGATTCAATTCCCGTCGATAACGGCATTCAACCTCAGTCCCGAATAGGGGCTGAGGTTTGTGCCGATTTTTCGCTTTATGCGAAATTTCCTCTTTTCGTTAGTTCGTCTTTCCCTTTACATCACCTAAAAACAATATTACCTTGGCAACAAAATCAACTGAAAGAATCAGCTTCGCGTCGATTAAGAAGTCGTTCGAATATCCTGATTTTCTGGATATTCAGCTTCAGTCTTTCCAGGATTTCTTCCAATTGGAAACCAATCCCGACAACAGGAAAAACGAAGGTCTCTACAAGGTCTTTTCAGAAAATTTCCCCATCACCGACGCACGAGGCAACTTTACTCTCGAATTTCTTGACTACTACATCGACGCCCCCCGCTATAGCATCGAGGAGTGCATCGAGCGTGGTTTGACTTATAGCGTTCCTCTCAAGGCAAAACTTAAATTGTCGTGCAACGACGAGGAACACGAAGACTTTGAGACCGTCGTCCAAGACGTGTATCTCGGCATGATCCCGTATATGACACCTCGCGGTACCTTCGTCATCAACGGCGCCGAGCGCGTTGTGGTCTCACAATTGCACCGTTCACCCGGTGTGTTCTTCGGTCAAAGCCAGCATGCCAATGGCACCTTGTTGTATTCGGCCCGTATCATCCCGTTCAAGGGCTCTTGGATGGAGTTCTCGACCGACATCAACAACGTCATGTATGCCTACATCGACCGTAAGAAGAAATTACCCATCACTACCTTGTTGCGTGCCATCGGCTACGAAACCGACAAGGACATCCTCGACGTTTTCAACCTCGCTGAGGAAGTCAAGGTCTCAAAGGCAGGCCTGAAGCGTGTCCTGGGCCGCAAACTCGCCGCCCGTGTGCTGCACACCTACTTTGAGGACTTCGTCAACGAAGATACCGGCGAGTGCGTCTCCATCGAACGTAACGAGGTCATCATCGACCGTGATGTGGTGCTCGAAGAAGAACATATCCAGAAGATCGTCGACAGCGGCGTGAAGACCATCCTGCTCCACAGCGAGTCGGAACGCGACGAGAACGACAGAATTTCGGACTACTCGGTCATCTTCAAGACCTTGGAAAAAGACCCCAGCAACTCGGAAAAGGAAGCTGTCGAATATATCTATCGCCAACTGCGTAATGCCGAACCGCCCGATGAGGAAACGGCTCGTGGCATCATCGAGAAGCTGTTCTTCTCCGACAAGAGATATGACCTGGGACTGGTGGGCCGCTACCGTATCAACCGTAAGCTCAACCTCTCCATCCCGGAAGACGTGAAAGTCCTGACCAAGGAAGACATCATCGCCATTATCAAATACTTGGTGGAACTGCTGAGCAGCAAGGCCGAGATTGACGATATCGACCACTTGAGCAACCGTCGTATCCGCACCGTGGGCGAACAACTGCAAGCCCAGTTCGGTGTCGGCTTGGCCCGTATGGCCCGCACCATCCGTGAACGCATGAATGTGCGCGACAACGAGGTGTTTACGCCGATCGACCTGATCAACGCCAAGACGTTGTCGTCGGTCATCAACTCGTTCTTCGGCACCAACCAGCTGTCGCAGTTCATGGACCAGACCAACCCGCTGTCGGAAATCACGCATAAGCGTCGTATCTCCGCCTTGGGTCCTGGCGGTCTGTCGCGCGACCGTGCCGGTTTCGAAGTCCGTGACGTTCACTACACGCACTACGGCCGTCTCTGCACCATTGAGACTCCTGAAGGACCTAACATCGGTCTGATTTCGTCGCTTTGCGTGTTCGCTAAGATCAACAACTTGGGCTTCATCGAGACGCCTTACCGCGAAGTGGTCGACGGCAAAGTCGACTTCAAGAAGGATCCGGTCTACCTGACCGCCGAGCTCGAAGAAGACAAGATCATCGCCCAAGCCACCACTCCAGTTGACGACGAAGGCAGATTTATCGACAAGGATATCAAAGCGCGTTACATCGCCGATTATCCTATCGTATCTCCTGAAGAGATCAACCTGATGGATGTGGGTCCCAACCAGATCGCCTCCATCGCCGCTTCGTTGATTCCGTTCCTGGAGCACGACGACGCCAACCGTGCCTTGATGGGCTCGAACATGATGCGTCAGGCTGTACCTTTGATGAATCCCGAAAGTCCCATCGTGGGCACTGGTATCGAACGCTCTGTTGCCAAGGATTCACGCGTTCTTATCACTGCCGAGGGCGAGGGTGAAGTCATCTTCGTTGACTCGAAGAAGATCGTCATCAGGTACGACCGCACCGACGAACAACGTCTGGTGAGCTTCGACGACGACGTGAAGACCTATTATCTCACGAAGTACGCCCGTACCAACCAGAACACGAGCATCAACATCAAGCCTATCGTGCGCCGCGGCGATCGCGTGACCTTCGGTCAGATCATGACGGAAGGCTACGCCACCCAAAACGGCGACCTGGCTCTTGGTCGTAACCTGAAAGTGGCCTTCATGCCTTGGAAGGGTTACAACTATGAGGACGCTATCGTGATTTCGGAGCGTATCGTGAAGGAAGACCTGTTCACCTCCATCCACATCGAGGAGTTCACCCTTGAGGTGCGCGACACGAAGCGTGGCTTGGAAGAGTTGACCAACGACATCCCGAACGTGAGCACCGATGCCACCAAGGACTTGGACGAACACGGTATCATCCGTGTGGGTGCCGAGGTCAAGGAAGGCGACATCCTGGTGGGTAAGATCACGCCTAAGGGCGAGAGCGACCCCACTCCGGAAGAGAAGTTGCTGCGCGCCATCTTCGGCGACAAGGCCGGCGACGTGAAGAACGCCTCACTGAAGGCTGGTCCTTCGATGAAGGGTGTGGTTATTGGCAAGCGCCTCTTCTCGCGTCTGCAAAAGGACCGCAAGGCACGCGCCAAGGACAAGGAAGACATCGCCAAGATCGATGCCGCCTGCAAGAAGGAGTTGGCAGCCTTAAAGGACGTCCTCGTCGAAAAGCTGATGACCGTTTTGAGCGGTCACACTTCTACGGGTGTCCAGAACAACTTCAAGGAGACCATCATCGCCAAGAAGGTGAAGTTCACGGCAAAGGCACTCTACGACATCGATTATCTGTCCGTCAACCCCAACAAGTGGACGTCGGATGAGAAAGTCAACAAGATGGTAGGTGCCATCATCGACAACTATACCGTGAAGTTCAAGGAAATCGAAGGCAAGTTCAACCGCGAGAAGTACGTGGCCAGCGTCGGCGATGAATTGCCGAATGGCATCGTGCAGATGGCTAAGGTCTATGTCGCCAAGAAGCGCAAGCTGATGATTGGTGATAAGATGGCCGGTCGTCACGGTAACAAGGGTATCGTTTCGAAGATTGTCCGCGCCGAGGATATGCCTTTCCTCGCCGACGGCACTCCGGTCGACATCGTGTTGAACCCCTTGGGTGTGCCTTCACGTATGAACCTCGGTCAGATCTACGAGACCGTGCTCGGGTGGGCCGGCCACGAACTCGGACTGAAGTTCGCCACCCCGATCTTCGATGGTGCCACCTTGGAAGAGATTAACCAATACATGCGCAAGGCCGGTCTGCCCGACAATGGCCGTATGCAGTTGTACGACGGCGAGACGGGCGAGCCTTTCGACCAGCCTGCCACCGTGGGTTACATCTACATGCTGAAGCTGCACCACATGGTCGACGACAAGATGCATGCTCGTTCCATTGGTCCTTACTCACTGATCACGCAGCAGCCTCTGGGTGGTAAAGCTCAGTTCGGTGGCCAGCGTTTCGGTGAAATGGAAGTCTGGGCTCTCGAAGCCTTTGGCGCCAGCAACGTGCTGCAGGAGATCTTGACCGTGAAGTCCGACGACGTCAACGGTCGCGCCAAGGCCTACGAAGCCATCGTGAAGGGCGACAACATGCCTGTCCCGGGCATCCCCGAGTCCTTCAACGTGTTGATCCACGAACTCCGTGGCTTAGGCTTGGAGATCACCTTCAAGGACAAGGAAGGCAAAGTGTTGAATTGATGTTTAATGCTAGTTAAAAGAAAGATAGAAATATGGCAACTAATAATATCGTAAATAGCAATTTCGCTAGCATAACGGTGAGCTTGGCTTCGCCGGAATCTATCCTTGCTCGTTCGCACGGCGAGGTGCTGAAACCCGAGACCATCAACTACCGCACCTACAAACCCGAACGCGACGGTTTGTTCTGTGAGCGTATCTTCGGTCCCGTCAAGGACTGGGAATGCCACTGCGGAAAATACAAGCGCATCCGCTATAAGAACATCATTTGCGACCACTGCGGCGTTGAGGTGACTGAAAAGAAGGTCAGACGTGAGCGTATGGGCCACATCTCTTTGGTGGTGCCCGTCGCCCACATCTGGTATTTCCGTTCATTGCCCAACAAGATCGGCGCTTTGCTCGGTATCCCTACCAAGAAGCTCGACTCCATTATTTACTACGAACGTTACGTAGTGATTCAAGGTGGTGTCCTCGAAGGTAAGGAGATCCCGAACGACAACGAAGGCCGTAAGGTGACCAAGCTCGAGTTCTTGAGCGAGGAAGAGTATCTCGACCTGATGGAGATGGTTCCGATTGAGAACCAATATCTGCCTGAAGACGACCCGAACAAGTTCATCGCCAAGATGGGTGCCGAGGCTATCTATGACCTCCTTGCCCGTCTGAATATCGACGAGGAAGCCAACCGCCTGCGTGCCGAAGCCAACGAGGTGAAGGCACAACAGCGTAAGCAGGACCTCCTGAAGCGCTTGCAGGTGTTTGAGGCTTTCCGCGAGGCCAACACGCATATCGAGAACCGTCCCGAGTGGATGATTGTGAAGGTGGTGCCGGTGATTCCTCCGGAGCTGCGTCCTCTCGTCCCGTTGGATGGCGGCCGCTTCGCCACTTCCGACCTGAACGACCTCTACCGTCGTGTCATCATCCGCAACAACCGTCTGAAGCGCTTGATTGAGATCAACGCCCCCGACGTCATCATGCGTAATGAGAAGCGTATGCTGCAAGAGGCCGTCGACTCGTTGTTCGACAACTCTCGTAAGTCGAGCGCGGTGAAGACCGACTCGAACCGTCCGCTGAAGTCGTTGAGCGACAGCCTGAAGGGTAAGCAAGGCCGTTTCCGTCAGAACCTGCTCGGTAAACGTGTCGACTATTCCGGCCGTTCCGTTATCGTGGTCGGTCCCGACCTGAACATGAACGAATGCGGTCTGCCTAAGGACATGGCCGCTGAGCTGTTCAAGCCGTTCGTGATCCGCAAGCTCATCGAGCGCGGCATCGTCAAGACCGTGAAGTCGGCCAAGAAGATTGTCGACCGCAAGGATCCCGTCGTTTGGGACATCCTCGAAAACATCTTGAAGGGTCACCCGATTCTGCTGAACCGTGCTCCTACGCTGCACCGTCTGGGTATCCAGGCCTTCCAGCCGAAGCTCATCGAAGGTAAGGCAATCCGTCTGCACCCCTTGGTGTGTACGGCATTCAACGCTGACTTCGACGGTGACCAGATGGCTGTCCACGTACCGCTGGGCAACGCCGCTGTGCTTGAGGCCCAGATCCTGATGCTGGCTTCGCACAATATCCTGAACCCCTCGAATGGTGCTCCTATCACGCTGCCTTCGCAGGACATGGTTTTAGGTCTGTATTACATCACCAAGCCTCGTAAGAGCACACCCGATCATCCGGTAAAGGGTGAAGGCATGTCGTTCTACTCGCCCGAGGAAGTCATCATCGCCCACAATGAAGGCCGTGCCGATATGCACGCCATCATTAAGGTTCGCGTCAAGGTGCGTGAAGAAGACAAACTCGTGACGAAACTTGTCGAGACCACCGTGGGCCGTGTCATCTTCAACCAAGTGGTGCCCGACGACTATGGCTTCATCAACGAGCTGTTGACGAAGAAGTCACTGCGTAGCATCGTCGGCGACATGGTGCGTATGGAAGGCACTGCCGTCACGACGAAGTTCTTGGACGACATCAAAAACATGGGTTACTACCAAGCTTATAAAGGTGGCTTGTCGTTTAACTTGGGTAACGTCCTCGTGCCTGAAATGAAAGGCAATCTCATTGGTGACGCCAATGCCCAAGCCGCACAAATCCGTGAATATGAAAAGATGGGCTTCATGGGCCCGAATGAGCGTTACAACCAGATTGTTGACCTTTGGACCGATGTCAACGCCAAGCTTACCCAAGAGGTGATGAAGGTGTTGTCGAGCGACGACCAAGGCTTCAACCCGGTGTATATGATGCTGCACTCCGGTGCTCGTGGTTCCGAGGCTCAGGTGTCACAGCTCTGTGGTATGAGAGGTCTGATGGCCAAGCCTATGAAGGCTGGCTCGGGCGGCTCAGAAATCATCGAGAACCCGATTCTTTCGAACTTCCAGGAAGGTCTGTCTGTGTTGGAGTACTTCATCTCCACGCACGGTGCCCGTAAGGGTTTGGCCGATACCGCTCTGAAGACCGCTGACGCTGGTTATCTGACCCGTCGTCTGGTCGACGTGGCTCACGATGTCATCATCACCGAGAAAGACTGCGGCACGCTCCGTGGTATGACCATCTCGCGTGGTGAAGAGATCAAGGAACCCGGCAAGCACTCCTTGTTGTATGACCGTATCCTCGGCCGTGTGGCTTTGCACGACGTGTTCCATCCCCAGACGAACGAACTCATCGTCGCCAGCGGAGAGGAAATCAACGAGACCATCGCTGAGGCCATCGACGAATCGCCGTTGGATAGCGTCGAAATCCGTTCCGTGCTGACATGCGAGTCGAAGCGCGGCGTATGTGCCAACTGCTACGGCCGTAACCTGTCGTCGAGCAAGCTGGTGCAGAAAGGTGAGGCTGTGGGCGTCATCGCCGCACAGTCCATCGGTGAGCCTGGCACCCAGCTGACCCTGCGTACCTTCCACCAAGGTGGTAAGGCATCGAAGGGCTTGGTGGCCAACAGCACCGAAGCCAAGTATGACGGCTATCTCGAAATCGAAGAGCTTCGTTCCGTCGAGGTCAACAAGGAAGGCGACCACTACCAGATTGTTATTGGCCGTTCTGCAGAGTTGAAGCTCCATGACAACAACACCGACGTCGTCTTGATGACAACCAACATCCCTTACGGTGCCAAGTTGTTCTTCAAGAATGGCGACCAGGTGAAGAAGGGAGACAAGATTTGCGAATGGGACCCCTACAATGCCACCATCATCTCAGAGCAAAGTGGTAAGGTGCGTTTCCAAAACGTCATCGAGGGTGTGACCTACCGCAGTGAAACCATCGCTGAGACGGGCTTTAAGGAGCGCGTCATCATCGAAGGTAGGAGAGGCGCCAAGAACCCGCTCATCGATATCGTCGACGAGAACGGTGAAACGCTCATTTCCTATGACTTGCCCGTCGACGCCCACGTTATCGTGGAAGAAGGCGACGAGATTACGGCTGGTGACCAACTGGTTCGTATCCCGCGTAACGTCTCTGGCGGCGGCGATATCACCGGCGGTCTGCCGCGTGTGCAAGAGCTGTTTGAGGCCCGTAACTCCATCGACCCGGCCATCGTCTCCGAAATCGATGGTATTGTCCACCTTGAGAAGAAACTCAAGCGCGGCAACCGTGAAGTTGTCGTGACGGCCAAGACGGGCGAGGAGAAGCGTTACCTCATCCCGACTTCGAAGCAAATCCTGGCTCAGGAGAACGACTTCGTGAAGGCCGGTCAGCCGCTTTCTGAAGGTGTCATCACGCCTGCCAGCATCTTGGCCATCATGGGCCCGATGAAGGTGCAGGAATACATCGTCAACGAGGCACAGAGCGTGTACCGTCAACAAGGTGTGGTCATCAACGACAAGCACTTTGAGGTCATCGTGCGTCAGATGATGCGTAAGGTCACACCCGCTTCCTGCAAGGCGAGCTGGTCAACAAGCTGACCTTCCAAGAGGAGAACGACGACATCTACGGCAAGTTCTTCGTCGAGGACAACGGCGCTTCCGAGAAACTCCAAAAGGGCGAAATCGTTTCGGCGATGAAGCTCCGGGAAGAGGAGTCGGCACTGAAGCGTAAGGACTTGGCTCTGCCTCAGGTGCGTCCCGCTCGTCCGGCAACAGCTACACAGGTGCTGCAAGGTATCACGCGTGCTGCTTTGGCAACCGATAGCTTCATCTCGGCAGCCTCCTTCCAGGAGACCACCAAGGTGCTGACCAACGCCGCCATCGCCGCCAAGAGTGACTTCCTGCTCGGCATGAAGGAGAATGTGATCGTAGGTCACAAGATTCCTGCTGGCACAGGTCTGCGTGAGTACGAGGACTTGATTGTTGGCTCCCAAGAAGAATATGAGGAGCTGCAAGCCAAGGCCGCAGCCGAATGACGTGTTAATGAATTTCGCGGGGACGGCCATAAGGCTGTCCCCGCTTTTTAATACAATAGCATCATGGAAAACAATCAGAAAAACCAATTGAATATCGAGATTAACGACGAGGTGTCGCAAGGAACTTACTCCAATCTGGCCATCATCACCCATTCGCCCAACGAGTTCATCGTTGACTTCGCTCAGATGATGCCTGGCACACCTAAAGCCAAGGTGCGTTCAAGAGTGATCTTGAACCCTGTGAACGCCAAACGTCTGTACAAGGCTCTGGCCGAGAATATCGCCAAGTACGAACAACAATTCGGCACCATTAGCGACGGAGGCGGCATCGCCCCGTTCAACATGGGCATTCCTACGGCACAGGCCTAACCAATCCTGGTAATACAAAAACCGACCTCCTATGTCATTGACTCCGTCGAATGCGGAGCATTTCCCTTGGGAATCTATAGGAGGTCGGTTTGTTTATATATGTATTGTTTAGAACGTCTCCGGCACTTTTTCGGCTCCTTCGTCAGCCTCAAAATAAGGCCGTTTCCCGAAGCTGAACATATTGGCGATGATGTTGCCTGGAAATTTGCGTAGGCTTTGGTTATAGGCCTTGGCTGCCTCGTTGAAGCGTTGGCGTTCAGTGAGGATACGGTTCTCGCACCCTGCCAATTGCGCCTGCAAGGTGAGGTAGTTCTCACTAGCCTTGAGGTCGGGGTAGTTCTCGATGGAGACGATGAGGCGGTTCAGCGACTCTCCCAACTCGTCTTGGGCGGTTTGGAAGTTCTGCAGGTCGCTTTCGGTGTAACTCTCCATGTTAACGCTGGTGGCAGCAGCTTTCTTGGCGCGAGCTTCCGTCACGGCGATGAGTGTGCCTTGCTCGTATTCCTGGTAGTTTTTTACCAAGGCGACGAGGTTGGGAACAAGGTCGGCACGACGCTGGTAGACATTCTCCACCTGGCCCCACGCCTTGCTGACAGCCTCCTGTTTATTGACCAATCCATTGTAGATGCCGATGCCCCAAATGAGGATGACACCCACAACGATGGCGATAATGATGCCGATTTTTTTCATAATCAAATGAATTCCAGTTTGTCCTGCGTGGTGTTCTTCTCGCAATAGTGGCAGTGCAGCTTGATGTTGCCTTCGGTGTCTTTGATGACAGTGAACTTGGTTGGCACGTCATGCTCTTTGTTGGTGACGCAGTTCGGGTTGAAGCACTTCACGATATGCTCGATGCTGTCAGGAATGGTCACAGTCTGTTTGTTGATGACCTCGAAGTCCTTGATTTCGATGATGGAAGCGGTAGGGGCGACCAAGGCAATCTTGTTCACGTCTTCAGGCTCAAAGTATTTGTTGGCAGCCTTGATGAAGCCTTTGGTGCCGTATTTCTTGCTTTCCACATTGATGCCGAAATACACAGGAGTTTTGACTTTTTCCAAGCCCAAAATCTTGACGACTTGGAACACTTTGTCGGCGGGGATATGGTCGATGACGGTGCCATTCTCAATGGCGCTCACAGTCAGTTCTTTTTTCTTTTCCATGGTTCAGATTATTTAAGTCCTAAAATTGATGCAATTAAAGCTTGACGGGCATAGACTCCGTTTTGTGCTTGCTGGAAGTAATAGGCCTTCGGGTTGGCGTCGACGTCGACGTGGATCTCGTTGACGCGCGGCAGCGGGTGTAGCACACGGCAGTTGGGCTTGGAGTTCTCCAACATGGCGTTGCGCAGCACGTAGGAGTTCTTCACCTTCTCGTATTCCTCGGGGTCGGGGAAGCGCTCGCGCTGGATGCGGGTCATGTAGATGATGTCGGAGTGGGGGATGGCGTCCTCCAACTCGGTGTACTGGTGGTACTCGAGGTTGCGGTCCTTGATGTGTTGCTTCACCACGCTCGGCAGCTTCAACTCGACGGGCGAGACGAGGTTGAACTTCGCGTTGAAGTTGCACATGGCCTCGACGAGGCTGTGGACGGTGCGTCCGTATTTCAGGTCGCCGACGAGGGTGATTTCAAGGTTCTCGAGTGTGCCCTGCGTCTTGCGGATGCTGTAGAGGTCGAGCATGCACTGGGTGGGGTGTTGGTTGGCACCGTCGCCCGCGTTGATGACCGGCACCTTCGATACCTCGGAGGCGAAACGGGCCGAGCCTTCAATGGGGTTACGCATGACGATGAGGTCGGCGTAGCTGGCCACCATGGTGATGGTGTCGGCGAGGGATTCGCCCTTCTGGATGCTCGTTCCGGCAGTGCTGCTGAAGCCGATGACATTGCCGCCCAAGAGTTGGATGGCCGTCTCAAAGCTCAGACGCGTACGGGTGGAAGGCTCGAAGAACAGCGAGGCGATGATACGCCCGTTCAGCAGGTTCTGGTGCGGGTTTTTCTCGAAGTCCTCGGCGATGTCGAGGACATGGCAGATCTCCTCAGGCGTGTAGTCGCTGATGGAAATCAAGCTGCGGTTTTTCAGTGAAATTGACATAGGCTTATCTGTTTGATTTGTTGAATTTGGCAAAAAAAAGACGGCCAACACTTTGACCGTCGATATGGGATAAAGGGAAATTCGTTTTGATGGAACCAGTTGATTCCGTGGTAAAAATCTTGTCCGATGGCTTGTTTTGGTATCTCATCGGACTGCAAAAATAAGGATTTTTTTATTCCATGACCAGCTTTTTTACTATTTTTGTGCAATTAATTTCAGCATTATGTTAGAACAAGTATTAAGACAACTTTTCATAAAGTCATTCACAACTTTATACGGACAGGAACCGCCTGTGCAGCAGGTGAATTTCCAAAAGACGCGCCCCGAGTTTGAGGGCGACATGACCATCGTGGTGTTCCCCTTCGTGAAACTCGCAGGTCGTAACCCTGAGCAGTTGGCTAACGAGATGGGTGCCGAGATGATCAAGGAATCGGATATGATCGCCAAGTTCAATGTGGTGAAGGGGTTCCTTAACCTGTTGATTTCCGACAAGTTCTGGATGGATTTCTTCAAGGCGAACCATGAGAACCCTGAGTTCGGCCGCAAACCCGTTTCGGGCAAGAACGTGGTCATCGAGTATTCCTCGCCCAACACGAACAAACCCCTGCACTTGGGCCATATCCGCAACAACCTCCTTGGCTGGAGCGTGTCGGAAATCATGAAGGCCAACGGCAAGAGAGTGGTACGCGTCAACCTGGTCAACGACCGCGGCATCCACATCTGCAAGAGTATGTTGGCTTGGCTGAAGTGGGGCAACGGCTGCACGCCCGAGTCGACGGGCAAGAAGGGCGACCACCTCATCGGCGACTTCTACGTGTTGTTCGACAAGAAGTTTAAGGAGGAGGTGAAATCCTTGCTGCCTGCCGATTACGACACCTTGGACGAAAAAGCCAAGGAAGAAGCCAAGGCCAAGGCCGAAGCCGAGTCCACACTGATGCATGAAGCCCGCGAGATGCTGGTGAAATGGGAAGCCAACGACCCCGAGGTGCGTCACCTGTGGGAGACGATGAACCAATGGGTGTACGACGGCTTCGACGTGACCTACAAGCGTATGGGCGTGGCATTCGAGAAGATTTACTATGAATCACAGACCTATCTGCTGGGTAAGGCTTTGGTGCAGGAAGGCCTGGAAAAAGGCGTCCTCTATCGCCGCGACGACAACTCGGTGTGGTGCGACCTCCGCGATGAAGGCCTCGATGAGAAGCTCCTGCTCCGTCGCGATGGCACCTCGGTCTATATGACCCAAGACCTCGGCACCGCTCAACTGCGTGTCAAGGAATACGACCCCGAGAAGCTGATTTATGTCGTGGGTAACGAGCAAATTTACCACTTTGATGTGCTGAAACGCGTTCTTGTGCGCCTCGGTCGCGAGTGGGGCAATGATATCGAACACCTTTCCTATGGCATGGTGGAACTGCCTAATGGTAAGATGAAGTCGCGTGAGGGCACCGTGGTCGATGCCGACGACCTCATGGACGAGATGGTGGCCACGGCCAAGGCCGTCTCAGACGAACTCGGCAAGGCCAAGGACCTCTCGCCCGAAGAGGCAGACAAACTCTATCACACCATCGGCTTGGGTGCCTTGAAGTATTTCATCCTTAAGGTCGACCCGAAGAAGACCATGCTCTTCAACCCCGAGGAGTCTATCGACTTCAACGGCAACACAGGCCCGTTTGTGCAATACACCCACGCCCGTATCTGCTCGGTGCTGCGCAAGGCCGAGGAGCAAGGCATCAAGCTCGAAAGCGAGGTGAAGGTCAGCGACTTGCAACCCAAGGAGAAAGAAATCATCGTGATGATGTATGGCTGGCCGATGGTGCTGAACCTAGCTGCCGAGAACCGCAGCCCCGCAATGATTGCCAACTTCATCTTCGACCTCGCCAAGGAATTCAACCAGTTCTACCAAGAGTGCAGCATCCTGAAGGAGCCCGACGCCGACCGCCGTATGTTCCGCTTGCAGGTGTGCGACATGGTGGCTGCCTTGCTGCGCAATGCCTCTGAATTGCTGGGTATTGGAATGCCGAATAGGATGTAATCATGAACGTCTTCTACATACCCAACGCTACTGAAGGCCTGACGACCTTGCCCGAAGACGAGTCGAAGCACTGCGTCAAGGTGCTGCGCATGACCGAATGCGAGCGTTTCTGCGTCACCAACGGCGAAGGCTATCTCTTCGACGCCGAGTTGGTGGAGGCTTTGCCCAAGCGGGCCACCGTCAACCTGACGAACCAACGCAAAGGGTATGACCACTGGGGCTTTAACCTCGAAATCGCCATCGCGCCGACCAAACTCAACGAACGGACGGAGTGGTTTTTGGAAAAAGCCACGGAAATCGGCATAGACCGTGTGAGATTGTTCACCTCGTATCATTCCGAGCGTCGCGCCGCCAATGTGGAGCGATTCCAGAAGGTGATGGTCGCTGCCATGAAGCAGAGCATCAAGTCACGACTGCCGAAGGTGGAGGACCTGGTGTCGTTCGACAAGCTGGTGAAACAACCCTTCGAGGGACAGAAGTTCATCGCCTGGATTGACGACGAAGTGAAAGACTGCCTCTGCGATCTATATAATAAAGGTGAAAACGCCTTGGTGCTCATCGGCCCCGAGGGCGACTTCAGCCCTGAAGAAGTGGCTCTGGCCAAGGAGAACGGCTTCGTGCCGTGTAGCCTGGGCGATGCAAGATTGCGTACTGAGACGGCGGCCCTCGTGGCTTGCCATACCATCCAACTCATCAACCAAATGAAATGAAGAAGTTGTTGCTTGCCATATTGCTGTCGTTCTCGTTCGTTGCCTCAGCCCAGCAACTCAACATTGCCTTGTTGAAATACCGTGGGGGAGGCGACTGGTATGGCAACCCGACCTCGTTGCCCAACTTGGTGCGTTTCTGCAACCAGGAAATTGGCACCGACATCAACCCCAACGTTCCGACCGTCGAGCCTTCGAGTCCAGACCTGTTCAACTATCCCTACGTCTACATGACGGGCCATGGCAATGTGGTCTTCGATGCGGCTGAGGCGCAAAACCTGCGTAACTATATGTTGGCTGGAGGCTTCCTCCACATCGATGACAACTACGGCATCCGACAGTACATTGAGCCTCAGATGAAAAAGGTGTTTCCCGAACTGGATTTCGTGGAACTGCCATACACGCATGAGATTTTCCAAAAGCCATACTCGTTCCCGAATGGTTTGCCGAAGATCCACGAACACGACAACAAGCCGCCACAACTCTTCGCCTTGATTTACGAGGGTAGGGTGGTGTGCATCTTCACCTACGAATGCGACCTCGGCGATGGCTGGGAAGACCAACGTGTGCACCACGACTCGCAAGAAACCCGAGAGAAGGCCCTCAAAATGGGAGCGAATATCTTACGCTATGTGTTTACCAAATAGTACTGATCAACTGGTCAACTGAACAACTGAATAACTGATACCTATGGAAGAAAGAAAATGCCTCTACTGCGGTGAACCTATCATCGGGCGCATGGACAAGAAGTTCTGCTGCGACTCGTGCCGCAACAGCTATAACTACGAGAAGACGCACAAGCAAGTCAACGTGATCCGGAGAATCAACGGCATCTTGGCGCGTAACCATAACATTCTGGAGGAACTGAATCCCAGTGGGAAAGGCTTTGCCAGTAGACAACAACTCAATGAGAAAGGATTTGATTTCAAGTATTTTACGAGCACGTACACGACCAAGGCAGGTGCCGTTTACCATTTCGTCTACGACCAAGGCTTCGTGCCGAAAGAGAATGACAAGGACCATTTTGTGTTGGTGAAAAACACAGATCTATAATTACCTTTTTAATCACTAAAAATTAGTACCATGAAAAAACTGTTTCTTTTTCTGATAGTCGCGCTGGTATTTGGCGGGCTACAGGCGAAATCTGTTGATGAAGCCCGTGCTAAGATGCTGGGCCTCAAATTCATCACTGTTAACACTGAGGTGAAAGCTGCCGATGCAGAGCTGGCATATACGGCCTATGCCGACAATGGACAGGCAGCGTTCTATGTCTTTGCGGTGCAGCCCAAAGGCTTCGTCATTGTGAGTGCCGACGACCGCGCGAAACCCATCCTGGGCTATTCCACGGAGAGTAACTTCGTAGCTCAGGTTCCCGACGGTTTGATGACCTTCTTCGACAATTATAAGGCTGGCTTCAGCCATATGTATGCCAACAACAGTGAGCGTACCGCCGAAGCCATTGCCGACTGGACGTGCCTTTCCGAAACAGGTGTGTTGAGTGCCAAGAAGGCTAACCGCGATGTGAGGCCTCTGCTGTCATCCCTTTGGAATCAGACCGACCTTTACAACAACATGGCTCCCGAAGACCCTAACTCGGTCTTCAGTGGCCATTGCAAGTCAGGCTGCGTGGCTAACACGATGTGCCAGATTATGCGTTATTGGGAGTGGCCCCGTACTGGCGAAGGCACATATGGCTATTATGCTGATACTAACTATGGCAATTACGGTTGGCAGGAAGCCGACTTTGGCGCTTCGACATACCATTTTGAACTGATGCCCGACTTCCTCGACTTTGCCAGTCCGCAGGCTGAGGTGGATGCCACGGCCTTGTTGGAGTATCATGCCGGGGTGAGTGTCGATATGATGTATGGTGCCAACGCCAGCGGTGCCTATTCTGAGAATGTTGGCGCTGCTATGGAAAACCATTTCAGATATAGCTCAGATTACTGGCACACATACCAAGACTATGCTGATAGCTGGGAGGAAGACCTCATGCAGAACCTTGATGCGGGTATGCCGTTGTATTATGCCTCCTCCGGACCCGAGGGTGGCCATGCCTATGTGATGGACGGTTATGATATTTGGCAATACTTCCATCTCAACTGGGGATGGGCAGGCTTCGACAATGGCTATTTCGCCATCGACGGCTTCTATCTGACGTTCTGCTCCTTCCCTTGGTACCACAATGCCGTCTTCAACTTGCATCCTGTCGATGCTTATTACGAAGCACCTAAGGCAGTGGCAAATATGGAAGCCTCCGCCATAGGTGACGCCAAGGTGGAACTGACCTTTGAGCCGGTCTTCGAAACCCGTGGCGGTGATGCCATGTCGGCGATTGACGCCATCTATATCATGCGTGATGGCGTGTTGATAGATTCCATGATGAATGTAACGGCACTTCAAGCTAGCTATCAGGATGAGGTGGAGAAAAACGGCACCTATTATTATACGGTGTATGCCGTTAATGCGGCTGGCATGAGTAAAGTCGCCCGTGATACCGTTGTGGTTGGCAAAACCTGCGATCTCCGGTTTGAGCTTTACGACAACGGCAACAATGGCTGGGATATGTCGTCCATCGCCATATTGGACGAAGATGGTAAGATCGTGCAACGTGTGGGCCTATGGGAAGGCGGCCAAGCCACAGTCTATGCTCAGGCACCGAGCGACCAGACGGTGACGCTCTTCTGGACCTACGACAACACCTGCTATACGGAAGGCAGCTTGTCGGAAGTGTCGTACGAGGTTTACGACTGGAACGATAATCTGATTGTGTCATCCGATAGTTATCCGAATGTAGGTGAAATCATTGACTACGAGATGAATTGTGACCCTGATAATGTCGTTGAACATGGATTGACGCAGTCGCTTTATCCCAATCCTTCCTCGGATTGTTTCGTGGTGGAAGGCCAAGTGAAAGAGGTCAAGGTGTTCAATGCTCTTGGCCAGTTGATGCTTCAAGGCGCTGACAATACCGTTAACGTAAGTGCCTGGCCCGACGGCATGTACTTTGTCCGTATCGTGGGTGAAAACGACACGGTTTCGACGGTGAAGTTCTTGAAACGGAATTGATTAGCTCCTCAAAAGCACTTCTGCGGCCTTCAAGGCTTCGGGAGTGATTTTGTCATTGCTGAGCATCTTGGCGATTTCGCCGATGCGCTCAGAGGAATCCAACAGGCGAATGTGCGATTGCGTGCGTTCGCCTTCGTTGTTTTTGTAGATGAAGTAATGGTGCTCGGCTTGGCTGGCCACCTGGGGCAGGTGGGTGATGGAGATGAGTTGCAACGACTGTCCCATCTGGCGCATGATGCCTCCGATTTTGGCCGCCACCTCGCCCGAGACGCCTGTGTCGATTTCGTCGAAGATGAGGGTGGGGATGTAGTTGTAGTCCGACACGGCGCTCTTGATGGAGAGCATCAGGCGCGACAGCTCACCGCCCGAGGCCACGCGACGGAGGTCGTCGACGGCAATGCCTTTGTTGGCCGAGAAGAGGAACCGTATAGCGTCGGTGCCCTTGCTGCCAAAACCTTCTTGGCTTTCCACGCTGACGTGGAACTGGGCAAAAGGCATGGCCAACTGCCGCACCAATTTCGTGACTTTGTCACTGAAAGCCGTGGCTGCTTGGCAACGCCTGTCATGCAAGGTCTTGGCTTTTTGTGAAAGGTGTTTTATGCTTGCATCTAGCTGCTTTTGCGCTTTGGCAATCTCTTCGTCGATGTTCTCGAAGGCGTTAACCTTTTCTTTTAGGCTGTCCCTCAATGCGATAAGTTCGTTGAAGTCGCCGATGCGGTGCTTCATCATCAAACGACTGAGCAGGTCGTAACGCTCTTGTAACAACTGCAGCTGACCTTCGTCAAACGAGGTCTCGTCCTCCTTGCGGCGCAAGTCATAGGCGATGTCTTTCAACTCCACTTTCAGGTTCTCGATACGTTCCGCCAACTCTTCCGTGTCGGGCAGCAGGTGCTTGAGCCTTTGGAGTGTGGAGGTCAACGCGTTGCATTGTCCCATGATAGCGTTCTCGGAGTCATCCAACAACCCGTTGGCGGTGACCAGCAAGGTCTTGATTTCCTCGGCGTTCTCCATCACGCTGAGCGTCTGCTCGATGTCGGTATATTCGCCTTCCTTCAGGTCGGCCTTGTCGAGTTCGTCCAACTGGAACTTCAGGTAATCGTTTTCGGCGGTGTTTTTGGTCGCCATCTCCTTCAAGTCGTTCAACTTGCGTTTGAGGGCGTTGTAGTTGTCGTATTCGGCTTGATAGTCGGCCAAAATAGTCTCGTTTTGCGCGATGTCATCCAACAGCCTTAGCTGGAAGTTGGCATCGGTGAGCAGGAGGGAGTCGTGTTGCGAGTGGATGTCAACCAGCTGATCTCCTATCTCTTTCATGGTCTGTAAGGCCACGGGAGTGTCGTTGATGAAGGCACGGCTTTTCTTTTGTGGGTTGAGCTCGCGGCGGAAGATGCAATCCGTTTCGAAGTCAAGGTCGTTGTCCTCAAAAAGAGGCTTTAAGGTCTCGTCGGTCAGCTTGAAATGAGCCTCCACCACGCATTTCTTTTCCTTGTCATAAAGCACATTGGTGTCGGCACGTTCGCCCAAGGCAAAACTCAAGGCGCCGAGCAAGATGGACTTGCCGGCACCTGTCTCACCCGTGATGACGTTAAACCCGGGTTGGAAGTTGACTTCCAACTCGTCAATCAAGGCGTAATTGCTGATGTGCAATTGCTTTAGCATAAAGCAGGGGCTGGGTTAGTAGCCTTTGTTTTGAAGCATGGCGTCGTAGCGTGACGACTGCGACGGGTCGATGGTCTTCATGATGTTGGCGGCCTCGATTCTGACTTTCTGTTCGCCCTGCGAGAAGATCTGGACGATTTCGTCGCGTTTGGTCTCGGTGAGCAGCTGCAGGAAGTAGCACATCGAATTGCGCTCATACACGCTTTGCAGGTTGTGGAGCGCATTCACGATGGCTTCGCGGCCTTGGTCGGGGTGTTCGGCCATGACGTCAAGACCTTGGCGATGGTAAATGTAAAGGAAGTCTCGCAGGGGCTGGTAGGCCTGGTTGTTGATGTCGTTGATGATGGCATATCGGTTCTGGCGGCCCGATGAGCTCCAGCCGTTGTCGTTGCCAGCCTCCTGTGGTGCGGCGTTGGCAACGGTCTCAGCCATTTCAAAGAAGGGGTCTCCACCATTGGGGGAGAAAGAGTCGAATTCTAGGCCTAGCATGAGATAGACGTAGAACCCCAACGTGCTTGTGACGTTTGAGATGTAGGTGTTGGGGTTGAAGTCGAGGGCCTGGCCATCGGTGTATTCAAAATAGAACTTGCGGTCGATGTAGTTGAACATCGGCGTGTTGTAATTCGACTTGTAGACGGGACGACGCAAGCCCAAGTTGATTTCGGCCGTGAAGTAGTCGCCCTCTCTGCTCTTGATGTCAATCAGCATGGAGCATTCGATTCTTTCCGCCGACTTGAAGTTGATTTCCGTGAACTTCGTGTTGTTGACGAACTCATTGACCGCAGTCTGCAGGTTCTGGTAGATGGTCTTATCGCTGCCTTCCACCTTGTTGGAGATGACACGCATGTTGCATTGCATCTCCTGCGCCTTCAAGCCGTTTGTGGTCAGCATGAAGCCGAAAAGTATGAGTAGTATCGTTAATGCTCTTTTCATGGCGTATCAGAATGCGTCCTGTTGCTCCTTGGCCGGATTGCGGAAATAGATCTGGTCGTGCAGGAACTCGTGGATGGCAATCAGGGTGGGCTTGGGAAGACGCTCGTAGAACTTGGCGATTTCGATCTGTTCCTTGTTTTCAAACACCTCTTCCAGACTGTCGTTGGTGGCCGAGGCGAACGACTCAATCTTTTCGTTGAGTTCGGCTTTCATCTCGGAGGCAATCTGGTTGGCTCTGATGGAAAGGATGGCAACGGTTTCATAGATGTTGCCAGTGCCTTTGTAGAACTGGTCTTTCTGACGGGTGACCACCGTCGTTTCTGTCTTGATTTTCTTGAAATCCATAGGTTATCTTATTTTTTCTAATTTCTTTCTTGCTTTGGCAGCTATGCTGTTCACTTCTTGCAGGTATTTGCTTTCGGGGTAGAGATAAGTCAGCGTGTTGCAATGCTCTATGCACGACTCGTAACGCTCACGCTGCTTTTCGGTGATGCTGTTTTCGGCAAAGTCATAGTAGGTCTTGGCCATGTCGAACAGTATCTCTTCGCGGTGCAACGTGTTGGGATATTTCTTCAGCATGTTCTCGAACGAGGTGATGGCTGCGCTGTAATTCTCCATGCGGTAGAAGAGACGGCAGACGTTGTAGTCCTTCTCTTCCAATTTATCGTTAAGGTCGGTAATTAGGTGGTTGGCTCGATCCAAGCTGTCGCTTTCTGGATAGTGTTCGACAAAGCTTTTCAGCTGCTTGATGGCAGTGTGGGTGTTGGTTTGGTCCAATCCCGACTCGGGCGAGAGCATGTAACTGCAATATGCGCTCATGTATGCGGCCTTCTCGGCGTCTTTCGAGAAAGGATAGGTCTGGGTGAAACGCTTGTAGTAATAGCCTGCAATCTCGTAGTCCCCTTGTAAATAATAGCACTGTGCAGTCCTGTAGTTGATAGCTTCGCCTTTGGGCGTGTTGCGGAACGAGGCTTGCAACAGGTCGAACAACTGCAAGGCGTGGTTGTAGTCGCCACGGTCGTAATAGTCCATGGCCACCTCGTACTTCATCTCGTTGTCGGTGCTTCTCACCATACGGTTGAAATCGTTGCACGAAGTGAGCGCCACGAAGCCACACAATGCCAATATCCAAAGTCTATTTTTCATCAGGCTGCAAAATTACTGATTTTTGATGAACTAACGAGTGGATTTTGCTTTTATTTTTCGATGACGATTTTTTCGACGTGAATTCCTTGCTCACCAACCAGTTGCAGGAGGTATACGCCTTGGCTCAAATGCCGGGCATCAATCTGCGTCTCGTCGCAGAAATGACCGCTGACGACACACTGCCCAAGGCTATTGTGCAGTTGGTATGCCGTCTCGCCTTGTGCCTTGATGGTGAAGCTGCCTTGGCAGGGGTTGGGGTAGACCATCGCATGGATCTGTGCCTCGTCAACGGAGAGCGGGTCGAAGCAGGTGACACGGGCTTTCCATCCTGGGGCGCTAACGGCCATGTCGGACGAGAAACGGAAGGTGAGCGCGCCGTCGCTATTGGTGGCGGTCACCACGCCAGGGCCTTCGCCGCCGGTGTAGATGCCTATCAGTGCCGCATTCGTCGAAGTGCCATCGTAGACGTATAGGAAGTCGTAGTCGGCTTCAAGGCTGAACTCTGTGAATTCGACCCTGATGAGATGGTTGCTTTCGGAGGGCATGATGGTCATCGTGTAGTTTTTGCGGTTGCTGTAGTCGCCGTTAGGGCCACCATTGTCGTAGAACATGGCGTCGCATGTGGTGATGGTGCCGTTATGCATGTTGTACGACTCCCTGACGATGATGTAATCGGGCTTGGTGATGGTTTCCACTTGTCCGTCTTCGTTGGTGACGGTCAAGGTGACGTCGAAAGTGCCGGTTTGGTTGTAGGTGACAGTGGGGTTCTGCAACGACGAAGTGGCTGGCTCGCCGCCTTCGAAGGTCCATTCCCAACTGGCCAGATAGGGACCCCATGTGTTGTCAGTGAAGTTGACGCTGGTATTGGGGGCGATGACGGTCGCGCTGGCGTTGAAGTCGGGGATGAGTCCTTGACCGGCATCGAGCTGTACGTCGAAGTTGACGGTCTCGCCATCGGCCACGGTGATGGTGTGGGTCTGCGGATAGTAGCCGTTTTTGGCATAGGTCACTTGGTAGGTGCCGCCTTTGATGGGACGGTGGTAGTCGCCCGCAGGCAGGTGGCTTTCGACAAACGAGTATTCGTCGTCGTGGCCTTCGATGGTGATGGTGGCGTCGAGAGGCTGTCCCGTGGCGCGGTCGGTCACGGTGCCGTGGATGCCGTAGAGGCATTGCGTCATATAGGCGAAGAGGCCTTCTTTGTTGTAGGTCCAATAGGTCGGAAGTTGGTTGGCGTTGGGCAACTTCGAGTTGGAACACTCAATGGTCACCTCTCGGCATTGGGCGTAGCCGTTCATGTAGTCCTGACGGCCGCCGCCGATCATGTACCATAAGGCTCCGTTGATGATGCCGTCTTCGGAGTCGGGGTCATATAAGACCATGTAATCAGTGCTGTGTGCATGGCAAAGGTCCGCGTATTCATGGCAGACCAGCTTCCACCAGGCGTCGTCGGCATGCAGGGTGTAGGAGTTGTCCCAAGGATAGTTCATCACTTCGGAACCACCGTGGTAGTTGGCACCCATCACGAAGGGGATGTCTTGTGCAAACTGCATGAACCATTGGGTCTCGGTTTGGTATTCGTAACCATCGGGGTGTGGACCACTGTGTGGGTCAGGGTAGTTGCGGTTCATGTCGATGCCGTTGGCGTTTTCACGGGTGGCGTAGTCTACGGTGTTGTTGCCACCATGGTAGGTGCCGTCGGGGTTGGTGTTCGGGGCGATGTAAAGGTCGATGTTGTTCATGACGGTCTGCACCTCTGGCTCGTCTTGGTTTTCGAGTAGGTAGTCGATAAGGCGGAGCATCATAATCCATCCCGTGGTCTCATCGCCATGGATGGTGCTGGTGTAAAGGAACTTGGGTTTGCCTTCAGGCGTGCCTTTGCAAAGATGTGCAATCATGATCTTACGTCCGCTGGGCAAGGTGCCAAGCGTGATGATTTCGCACTTGTCCGGATGGTCGGTGGCGAATTGGAACATCATGGATTCGTAGGCCTCGTAGGTTGGGTAACTGTCCCATTCGTAGGCGGCACGGTTGCTGCCGTCCCACATGGCGTGCTGCTCGAGCATCGACGGCGGCGTTTGTAGTGTCACCTCATAGCCCATGGTTTGGAACTTGGCAAAAGCATTGTTGTTGGCATAGGCAGTCACCACATCGCCATCGACACGGTCCACCGAGATGGTGTGGGCTATGGCATTCAGGTCATCGTTGCCGTTCAGTTCAAAGGTAAAATAATACTCATTGCGTTGCTGCATGAGTTGGTTCAACTCCTGCTGGCTTCTCTGAGCAAAAGTGCTGCCGCAAAATACGACGGCAAGCATCAAAATGAAATAACGTAAATCTTTCATTATGTAGAGATTAATAAATTCGAAAATTCAAAATTCAAAATTCAATATTCAACCAAAATTTGTCGGCTGTGACGTTGTGTTAGCCCTACAATTCTCAATTCTTAATTCTTAATTCTCAATTGTCAATTCTCAATTCCTTCCCCAAACACTTTCCCCATTCTTCCACAATCTCAGCTTCAACCTTCTCGTTGGCTTTCACGAGCGGAAGACGCAACACGTTCTCACACAGCCCCAAGTGGCTCATCAGACACTTGATGCCCGCCGGGTTGCCGTCTGCGAAAATGAGCTGGTTCATGCGTAGCATGGCATAATGCAGGCGCAACGCCTCTTCAGTACGACCTTCCTTCATGGCACGCATCATGCGGCTGAAAGGCTTGGTGTAGGCGTTGGCGGCCACCGAGATGACACCTTGTGCGCCAAGGGCCATCAGGGGTTGGGTGATGCCGTCGTCGCCCGAAAGCACGTCGAAGTCGGAGGGCTTGTCGCGCAAAATCTCCATGATTTGCTGTAGGTTACCAGAGGCCTCTTTCACGGCGATGATGTTAGGATGCTTGGCCAGTTCGACGCAGGTGGCGGTTTGCAGGTTGACGCCCACGCGTCCTGGCACATTGTAAACGATGACAGGCACAGGGCTGGCATCGGCAATGGCCTCGAAGTGGGCCTTCATGCCGCGTTGGTTGGGCTTGTTGTAATAGGGCACCACACTCAGGATGCCTTGTATGCCCGTGAAGTCTTGTGCTTTGATGGCGTCGATGACGGCTTGGGTGTTGTTGCCGCCCATGCCGAGCATGATGGGTAAACGCCCACTATTGGTCTTCAATATAGTGTTGATAACCAGTCTCTTTTCGTCCGAGGAGAGGGTAGGAGCCTCGGAGGTGGTACCCAAGACCACCAAGAAATCAGCGCCATAGTCGATGACGTGATTGACAATTCTGGTCAAGGCCTCAACGTCAATGGATTGGTCTTGTTTGAAAGGCGTAATTAAGGCAATGCCCGTGCCTTTAAAAATGTTTGTTTTCATTTTTTTTATTGTTGCGTTCCCATCAGAGCCTTCAGGTAGTTGTGCAGCACATGGATGTTGGAGACAGGGTCGGTGTTTCTGGGGTTTTCGATGACCAAGTCATAGATGGCCACATTTTTGCTTTGCTGGAAGCTGATTCTGAAATCCGACTTCGGCAAAGTGCAGAGGTAGTCGCTGATTTCGGCACTCTTGCCCGCCATATTGATAATCATCGAGCTGTAAGGCAGCTTCTTGAGGTACTCGTGCTTGTCGGGTTTCAGCACGCTCATGAAACCGAAGTCCTTGGGCGTGATTTCGTTGTAGAGGTCGCTCTGCAAGACGGTGTCCGACATCTGGTTGCAGAGGATGATGAACCCGCAACGGGTGGCGCCGAAGAGCGCCTTCACGCTGCTCTCGATACTTTTATATATGCTCTTGTCGTTCTCGTCGAGGATGATCAAAACGGTGTTCATCCGCTGAAGATTGGGCATTTTGGCCATGGTCTTCTCGGCGAGAAACTGCTCAAAAGCATGCTTTAAGGCTCTATTCCGAAGATAGGAAGAAATTTTCATGCCGCAAATGTAGGGAAATTCTATGAAATGGAATACCATTTTGCATAAAATCACTAAATTTGCATTTCCGTTCTCAAATGGCGTTTCTGATGCAAGAGAAAAATAAAAGTATGATTGTCACTGTTTTAGGTAGCGGAACCTCGCAAGGCGTGCCCGTCATCGGCTGCACTTGCCCCGTGTGCCGGTCTGCCGACCCGCGCGACAAGCGCCTCCGTACCTCCATTTTGATACAGACCGATGAGGTCACGGTGGCCGTGGATGCCGGCCCAGACTTCCGCCAGCAGATGCTGCGCGAAAACGTCACCAAACTCGATGCGGTCATCATCTCGCACGAGCACAAGGACCATATCGGCGGCCTCGACGACCTGCGTCCGTATATCTTCAAGCAGGAAAAGCCCATGACGCTTTATGTGGCCGACACGGCCTTGCCCGAAATCAAGCGCGAGTATTCCTACGCCTTCGACGAGCATCCCTATCCCGGCGCCCCGACCTACGACATCCGCCGCCTCGACGAGACGCCTTTCGACTTCGGCGACTTGCATATCGTCCCCATCAAGCTGAAGCACTTCACGCTGACTTGTTACGCCTTCCGCATCGGCAACTTCGCCTATGTCACCGACCTGAGCGAGATTTCCGAAGAGGCGATTGAAAAACTGCAAGGCGTTGAATACTTGATTATTGAGGCGTTGCAAAAGAAGAAACACTATTCGCATCTTACCTTGGATGAGGCGATAGAAATCTCGAAAAGGGTAGGGGCGAGGAAGACCTGGTTCACGCATTGCAGCCATAGCATGGGCCTCGCCGCCGACGTCAACCGCACCCTCTCCGAAGGCATGATGCTCGCCTACGATGGACTGAAAATTGAAATATAAAATTGGGATTGCTTCGCAAGAAATCTATCAAAAATGGGAATATAATCAATCAAAAATCAATTGCCAACATGGAAAATGTATTTTGTAAGATTTTGATAATTAGATTTTTGAAAGATTTCTACACGAAGTGTATACCATAAAAACAACAAATATGAAAGCAACCTATTCCCAAAGATTAATCAAACTCGCCGACCTCAACCACCACCAAACCTTCTTCGCAGGTCGTTGCTCCGAGTACTTTTTAGAGAGTTCCTATTTCGCTGTGGCGCAGTATGTTGACACGAAAGACACCGTCCTGCTCGTCCTCCATGGCATCGACTTCAAGTTCCCGATTTTTGCGGGCGACATCGTCACCTTCGAGAGCAAGGTCGTTTCCGTGGGTCGTAGCACCTTGACGGTCTACACGAAGATGTACCGCAGCCGCGAACCCGAGAAAATCGCCGCCGACGGCTTCGCCACCTTCTCGTATTTAGATGAAAACCACCATTCCCGCCCGCACGGCATCACCCTTGAGCCAGAGACCGACGAGGAAAGATTCTTGCAGCAACAGGCCTTGGAAGTCATGGAAGACTCGAAACGCAGGGCAAAGGCGATGAATGCTGCAGCGAAAAAGTAAACTCTATAATACTGGAAAAAGGGATTTTAAAAACATAAAAATATGAAATTGAGGTGTTTGTTTTTTGCGATAGTGATTGTTTTTAATAGTAACTCGTTTGTGTTTGCTCAATCTGAAAGGTTTATCTTGTATGAGGATCCATATGATTTTGTTGATACGTCTTTGACTTTTACTATTCCGACTATAAGAATTGTTAATGGGGATACGATTTATGGAGATACAATCTATCAAACCAATCATGGTGGTGATGAACTTGGTCTAACTGGGCGTTGGTATAGTAGCAAATTAAATGAAGATGCTCGCGCCTTTTTTGATGATTATTTGAATTGTTTAGGTATATGTCGTGATAGTAGTTTTTGGAGTTGGGACGAGTATTGGTGGCTTGAAAAGTATTCGAAGTCTTTGCCACATAATAATACGATACTTGTGATGGAACCAACAGGAAAAAGAACGTTTTCAATAAAGCAATGCAAGATTAATGGATATGCTGTTGATTTGGTTTTTGATACAGGTGCGTCAAATTTAATGATATCACCTGAATTGGAGAATGAACTAAAGCTATCTCCTTCAGATTATCGTGAGAAAAGAAGCGCAAAAACCGCTAATGGAAACATTTTGGTACAGATTGTAAATATTAAGGACTTTGAAATAGGAGGAATCCATCTCAAAAATGTAGAAGCTGCAATTAACCCATATAAAGGGACCTCGGTTTTATTAGGTCAATCGGTACTTGGCAATCTTTTTGCGTATACCATAATTGATGACAGATTCATTATTCTTAAAGAGAATCCGAATTATAACTTGTCTCGAGTCAAGACATTAGTGCAAGATATTTACTATTTTTTTCAAAATAGTATCTATGAAGAGGATAATGCAAATACTCTTAATAGAAAATGTGGAGCCTGTTTAGAAGACTTGCTGGAGTTGGAAAGAATATGTGGATTGGATGCTTTGCATTTACTTTATTTGGCAACATGTTATTATGAGATTGGTGAATACGAAAAATGTATTCGGACATGCAATAGATACATATACACATACGAGAATCGTAATGAGAAAGCATTTAAACGTATGTGTACGTCAGTTTATTCATTGCAGGTAAAATCTATGTACTATAATCGAGCAGCCATTGATAGTGTTTTCCCCTTGCTGAAAAAGATGGAATCGTTAGAGTCATATATGGATACTTTGTATTATAGAAGTATAAAGTATCTTTCGGCCATTTGTAATTATTACAAAGAGGATTATGAAGCATCAGAAAAAGATTTAAAATACTCAGTAAAAGATTTACAATGTTGTATTTCAAATAATTATGGATACAGGTCGGAAGATACACTATTATCGAAAATGTTCTTTGATTTTTCGCTTTGGAGCTATGAAATTGGAGAAAAAAGGCATGGAGATAGTTTTTTGCGATTAAGTTATTGTATTCAAGATAGTCAAATTGCTCGTGACTTGATGCAAAAGCATCCCGCATTGTATACTAACAGCTCTTGGGAATGTATAGACTGGAAATACGATAATAGGCTGGAAGTCTATGATTTATATTTGAGTGCCAGAAAATCGCGAACGTCAACTCCATTGATTGGTAATCAATATTATAAGATACAGGTTGGTGAAGAAGAAAATTGGCAATACTATTTTTATGATAGAAAAACAAAAATGATAGTATTTGATGAGTGATCATTTCGTCAACTCCTTCGGATAGCAAATGAAATGCTTCACGACGGGCTGTGAGAGCACCGAGATGTTCAGCTGGTCGGAGGCCTCGCTGATGTCTTTCATCGTGCCGTCTTTGTATAAGATGTTGATGGCTGGCTTCTTGGGGTGATAGGCGTGGTTCGACGAAACACCCTGCAACAGCGCGAAGTCAGCCTCCTCTTTGGTCCAGCCGTAATACGCGGCAATCTTGTTCCGCAAGTCCTCAATGTAGTTTGGATCAAACTCGCTCTCGCGCATCTCGATTCTGAACAGATGCCTGTCTGTCAGTCGCCTGCAAAGCTCGGCGAGCACGCGGTCCTCGTCGTCGCGCCATGCCTTCACTGCCGTCATCACATCGAAGTCGTCGAGTTGGCAGAACTTGTCCAAGACGAAGTCGGGGTCGCCGTTTTCGAAGGGATTTTGGTGCTTCAAGAAGAACGACAGGGCAGGGGTGGCAAACAGGTCACGCTCCTGGCTGAGTATCTTGGCTCGCTTCAGGATGTTGCGCAGCATATACTCGGCGCTCAACACCGCCTTGTGCATATACACTTGCCAATACATGATGCGCCGCGCCACGATGAAACTCTCCACGGAATAGATGCCCTTGGCCTCGATGGCGAGTTCGTTGCCGACCACTTCCATCATCTCCAACAGACGCTCGGCATTCACGCTGCCCTCGGCCACGCCGGTGAAGAAACTGTCGCGCTTCAAATAGTCGATGCGGTCAACGTCCAACTGACTGGAAATGAGTTTGGTGAGGAAGCCTTTTTTGTATTCTCCCTTGAACATCTGGATGGCCATGTCGAGTCGCCCACCGTGGATTTTGTTGAGCTTCTGCATCACCATCAGCGAGAGTTCCTCGTGCGAGATGCCTTGCACGATGCTATTCTCCAAGGTGTGCGAAAACGGCCCGTGACCGCTGTCGTGGAGCAAAATGGCCAATGAGGCGGCCTCAAGTTCCTCATCCGTAATCTCATAGCCCTTGCCACGCAGCAGTTGTATGGCTCGCCGCATGAGGTGCATGGTGCCGAGGCTGTGGGCGAAACGCGTGTGGTTGGCACCAGGATACACCAGGTTGGTCATGCTGACCTGCTTGATGCGCCTTAGGCGTTGGAAATAAGGGTGCTCGATGATGTCGAAATGCAGTTCGTCAGGGATGCTGACGAAGCCATAGATAGGGTCGTTGAAGATTTTCTTTTTGTTGGAGGAATTGGCCATGTATTGCGAAATTTGCCGCAAAGGTAATGCTTTTTTCGTAAAGTATGACGCCTTAGGGTTGCAGGCCTCAACAGGTATGTCCTCCCCAGGCAGGCTGGTGGGCAAAGGCAAGGGATCTATAGCTGTTGAGGCCGTCATGTTGAGGTTTTTACCATTTGCACCGCCTCCCATAGATTCCCTCTTACCCACTTGCCAACGTTGGAATGACATGGGCGGCTTGATTTGAGCTTTTATTACGGTTGTTGCAGGCCTCAACAGGTATGTCATCCCCAGGCAGGCTGGTGGGTGAAGGCAAGGGATCTATAGCTGTTGAGGCCGTCATGTTGAGGATTTTACCTTTTGCACCGCCTTCCATAGATTATTCCTATTGTCCCGCTGCCCATAGATTCCCGCTTACCCACTTGCCTACGCTGGAATGACATGGGCGGCTTGTTTTGACCTCTCAAAAAAGTTCATCCTTTCAAAACAAATTGCTTATTTTTGCGTTACCTCCATATAAACATACTAACTATGGACAAAACCACCATCCTTTGGGCCGACGACGAAATCGATCTCCTGAAGCCCCATATCATGTTTTTGGAACAGAAAGGCTATGAGGTAGTTACAGCCAACAACGGCTCCGACGCCATCGACCTCGTGCGCCAACGCCATTTCGATATTGTTTTCCTCGATGAGCAGATGCCTGGTATCTCGGGTATCGAAGCCCTCGAAGTCATCAAGCGCGAATACCCCAACCTCCCCGTGGTGATGATCACCAAGAGCGAGGAGGAGCGTATCATGGAAGACGCAATAGGTTCAAACATAGCGGATTACCTCATTAAACCCGTTAACCCGAACCAAATCTTGCTTTCGTTGAAACGCAACCTCGAAAACAAGAAACTCCGCGATGAGAAATCGACGATGGGTTACCAGCAGGAGTTCCGCAAAATCAGCATGGACCTCAACAACAACCTCAACTTCGACGAGTGGGTTGACCTATATAAGAACCTGGTACGCTGGGAGTTGGAACTGCAAAAGTCGACCGACGAGGGTATCAAAGGCATCCTCGCCGACCAAAAGCAGGAGGCCAACACCCTGTTCACGCGCTATATCGAACGCAATTATGTGGACTGGATACAAGGAAAAGCCGAAAAACCCGTCATGTCGCACACTGTGGTGCGCGACAAGGTGATTCCCCGTCTTGACGACAGCGACAAGCCGCTGTTCCTCATCGTCATCGACAACCTGCGTTATGACCAATGGAAAGCCATCCAGCCGCTCATCGAGAACTATTTCCGCGTGGAGGCCGACGACATCTATTACAGCATCCTGCCTACCACCACGCAATACGCCCGTAATTCCCTCTTTGCCGGATTGATGCCGCTCGAAATCCGCCGCCGCTACCGCCAATGGTGGGTTGACGAGGACGAGGAAGGCACCAAAAACCAATTTGAGGGCGAGCTGCTTGGCGAGCAACTGAAACGCTTCGGCAAGAACATCAAGTACTCTTATAATAAGGTGTTGAACCTGCAGGCGGGCAAGAAACTCTTCGAGCAGATGGCCAACCTGATGCCTAACAAGCTGAATGTCATTGTGTACAACTTCGTTGATATGCTCTCCCATGCCCGCACCGAGATGGAAATCATCCGTGAGTTGGCCGACGACGAGGAAGCCTACCGCTCGCTGATGTACTCGTGGTTCGAACATTCCAGCCTCTTCGACATGATGCGCTTCATCGCGGAGAAGGGCTGCGACATGATCATCACCACCGACCACGGCTCCACCTACGTCGATAAGCCCGTGAAGATTTTGGGCGATCGTGAGGTGAACACCAACCTGCGCTACAAGTACGGCAAGAACTTGAAATACAACCCAAAAGAAGTCTACGAGGTGAAAGACCCAGAGAAGATTTTCCTGCCCAAGGCCAACCTCAGCACAACCTTCGTTTTTGCCGGTGAGAGCGACTTCTTCGCCTACCCGAACAACTACAACTATTACGTCAGTTACTACCGCAACACCTTCCAACACGGCGGCATCTCGATGAGCGAAATGTTGATTCCGGTGACGCATCTCACTGCGAAGTGATATTCGTTTTTTGGGATTGCCTAACGGCAAGAAATCTATCAAAAATCAAATCAAAATCTTTCAAAATCAGAGTAATGAATTTTTGAAAGATTTTTATAAAGATTTTGTTGGATTTCTTGCGAAGCAATTCAAGAGAGAATGATTTCTTGCTAAAGGCAATCCCAAAATCACTATCTTTGCGGCGAAAATCGTTTGCCATGAAGGATAAACAATTCAAAATAAATAGTGTAGAAGCCTTGGGCGAGGTCTCCGAATACCTGATTTCCCTGCGCGACGAAGCCGACATCATAGCCTTCTACGGTTCAATGGGCGCGGGCAAGACCACACTCATCAAGAACCTATGCCACAAAATGGGCGTCACCGACGAAGTGAACAGCCCGACTTTCGCCATTGTCAATGAGTATGTCACAGAGGAAGGAGAATCGGTCTATCATTTTGATTTCTATCGCATTAAAAAGTTGGAAGAGGCCTACGACATCGGTTTTGAGAACTATTTCGACAGTGGCAACCTTTGCCTCATCGAGTGGCCTGAAATGATCGAGCCATTGCTGCCCGAAAAATATATCCGCGTGGAGATTCAGCATGGTGCGACTGACGATGAAAGAGTTATCAAATGTGAGATAGTAAACGATTGATTATGAAAAGATTACTATTTGTATTAATCATTTTTGCTGCAAGTTTGTTGACCGGTTGTTTTTCTGGTGAAAATCAGAATTCTGAGACTTACGACAGGCAAGATGTTGCTGAAGTGATTGCCACGCACGACACGACCATTCTCTATTTTATGACTTCGTGGTGTCAGGCAGGACAAAGCGATTTTGAGAACAATCTGAAACCTTATCTTGGCAATGCCTCTGATTCTAAGGCGATTATTGTGGTTTGTATCGGTGAGTTGGAGGAGGTCATGAGCCTAAAAGGGCTTAATGACAACGTGTTTTTGTTCAGCAAGGCATCACGGCAAGGCTTTTTTGACAAGATTTTCATCAACAACGAATGTAAGAGTCTGCTAAAAGATTATAAACGTGTGAATTATGTTCCGATGAAAGTGGTCTGCAACAGCAATGGTGTGATTTTGAATTGGAACACCGATGAGGAATTGAATAGGACTTACGGTTTAATTTATCCTTATTTAGTAGGTCTGAAATGAGCGACAAACTGAATCAAACGATGACCCAAGCCCCAGAAAGCATAGATTCCCGCCAACGCACTGGTCAGCCTTGGAATGACATGCTTCCTGAAGCCTTAGAAAGTATGTCATCCCCACGTGGGGAGGTGCGGAGCATGGGATCTATACTTTCTAAGGCTTCTCAAGTCTTCATCCTCACCGATGAAAACATAGCCCCGTTTTGGCTGCCCGAAGTGGAGTATGGGCTGAACTGCGAAAAAGCTGTAGAAATCGTTATTAAGCCTGGCGAACAGCACAAAAACCTGCAAACCGTCCAACGTATCTGGAAAACCTTGATGAAACATCACGCCGACCGCAATGCCTTGTTAATCAATCTTGGCGGTGGCGTAATTACCGACTTGGGTGGCTTCGCAGCCTCGACATACAAACGCGGCATTAAGTTCATCAACGTGCCTACCACCTTGCTTGCCATGGTCGATGCGGCGATAGGAGGGAAGACAGGCATAGATTTTGGCGGCGCGAAAAACCAGATCGGCACTTTCGCTGAGGCTGAGGATGTGTTGGTTGACCCCGTGTTTTTGTCGACCCTGCCTCGACGGGAAATCCTTTCCGGCATGGCTGAAATGCTGAAATACGGCTTTATTGCTGATGATAACTTGTTGGAAATCAACATTGACAATTATCAAGACCACATACTTCGTGCAGGTGAAATCAAACGGGAAATCGTTGCAAAAGACCCGAAAGAAGCTGGTTTGCGCAAGATCCTGAACTTTGGCCACACTTTAGGTCACGCCATCGAAAGCCATTATATGACAACGGATTGTCCTTTGCTTCACGGCGAGGCGGTGGCCTTGGGCATGGCTGGCGCTTTGTGGCTTTCCGTAAAACATTGTGGCCTTGATGAACAAGTCCTGAAGGATTACGAGAAGAAGTTGCCCATGCTGCTTTCGGAAGCGGAAATCAGTCTTACGGAAGCTGACATTGAGCCGATTATGGGTTATCTTGTCCATGATAAGAAAAACATGGGAGACAAGCCCCGAATTGTGTTACTGGAAGCTGTCGGCAAACCCGTTTGGGATGTTACGGTAGACTATGACACAATCAAAAGGTCACTTGAATACATCATAATAAATGAGTATGGAAAACGCTGACCATACTCCCTTGCCGTCATTGCGGGCGCAGACCCGCAAATCCTCGCGATTCGACGATGCGAAGCGAGTCAATCTCCCGAACAATGGAGACGCCTCTTCGTGCTCGGGAGATGGCGGATCGCAGTCCGCCATGACGATGAAAAGTGGAAAGGTAGTCCGTTTTGGAGCCATCACCCTGCCTGCCAGCAAGAGCGAAAGCAACCGCGCTCTGATGATTGCGGCGTATGGTGGGTTTGCGCCTGATTTTCAGAATCTTTCGGATTCAAAGGATACATTGGTTTTGAAAAAAGCTTTGTTGACCATAGATGCTCTCGCTCCTAGCGTCGCTCGGCATGACATGGTCAACAATGAGGTTTTTCGGCATGTCATACCGAGCCGTGAGGCGAGTGTGTCTGTGCCGAAAAACGCGCAACGAATCATCGACATCGCCGACTGCGGCACGGCGGCACGTTTCCTTACAACCTACCTCGCCTGTCATGAGGGCGAATGGCTCCTCACAGGCACCGACCGCATGAAACAACGTCCCATGGCTCCCTTGGTGGATGCTTTATGGTCTTTAGGCGCTGATATTCAATATGTTGAAAAAGAAGGATGCCTGCCTTTGCGCATCCAAGGCAAACCCATCACGGGTGGCAAAGTCAGCATCGACGCCTCCGTGAGCAGCCAGTTCGTGTCGTCTCTTCTCCTAGCTGCACCGATGTGGCCACAAGGTTTGGAGTTGGAACTCAACGGCAATACCAGTTCTATCCCCTATCTCGACATGACCCTCGCCATGCTGTGCCATTTTTCGGCACATGCTGAACGACGTGGCGAGGTAATCACCGTGCAACCGCAACCTTATGTAAAACAGTCTTTTGTCGTCGAGCCGGACTGGAGCGCGGCATCGTATTGGTACGAGATGGCAGCATTTAGTGAGGAATGTGAGATTAGGTTGAAGGGCTTGGGTGGCTCTGCTGGTCCTAGATACATTTCCTCCGCAGCCCATGTCATGCCGACTGACGAAGGAAGGAGTGCATCTACATGCTGCTTAGGTCGTGATGACATAAACGCCTCGTCTTGTTGGCAAGGCGACACCGTCATCGCCGAATGGATGGCACCCTTGGGCGTGGGGACTTTTGTTGAAGGTGAAGACATCGTTTTACGAAAAATTCCATTCGAAAAACACCCGCTTCACTTTGATTTCTTCAACCACCCCGACCTTTATCCGACGCTTGCCGCTACCTGTGCCGGGCTGGAGGTGGAGGCTCGCTTCACGGGCCTCGATAACCTGCATCTCAAAGAGTCGGATAGGGTGGTGGCCATGCAGGAAGAGTTGGCTAAGGTGCAGGACCCCAAAATTCATTTCTGCTCCCATGACGACCACCGCATCGTGATGGCTTTGGCACCGCTCTCCATGCTCGTCGGATCGGTCGCCTTCGACCATCCCGAAGTGGTGGAGAAATCTTATCCGAACTTCTGGAAAGATACCGCATTTTTGCCTATTCACAATTGAAATAGTCATATTTTTTAGGATATTACTCCTTAATTAAAAGAAATTCCGTACTTTTGCCCGTTTTTATGCTTACTATGTCATGAAAGTAGAGCTGTTTGTACCTTGCATCATCGACCAATTTTATCCTCAAGTGGCGTTCAAGACCATGAAGGTGTTGGAACGCGCTGGCGTTGAAGTGGAGTACAATCCCGAACAGACCTGCTGCGGCCGATTCGCCTATCAAGCAGGCTTTCTTGAGGAAGCCAAGGAGCTGGGCGACAAGTTCCTCAACGACTTCTCCTACGACGGCCCTGTCGTGGCACCTTCAGCGGCCTGCGTGCATTACATCAGAAAGCATTACCCCGAACTCTTCTTTAATACCGCCAACCACTTGAACTTCAAGCGGATGGTGGCTAACATCTACGAGTTGACCGACTTCCTGGTCAACAAGATTCACTTTGACGATTTTGGCGCTGAGTTCCCCTATAAGGTGACCTTCCACGACAGCTGCAGCGCCCTTCGAGGTATGGGCCTCGGCAAGGAAGCGCGTCAGCTGCTTTCGAAGGTGAAGGGACTGGAGTTGGTGGAGATGAAGCAGACCGACATGTGCTGCGGTGCCGACTTCACGATGGAAGTGAACCAGGAGACGTTGGCCCTCGGCATGGCGAGCCATAAAGTCAAAAACGCGATGAACACGGGTGCTGAGTACATCGTTTCAACCGACATGACCTGTCTCATGCATCAAAAAGCCTATATCGAGAAGGAAGGCCTGCCCATCAAGGTGATCCATATCGCCGAGGTGCTGGCCTCCGGATGGCAATAAAGGTCCCTGAGCCTGTCGAAGGGCCGATTTTAATTTAAGTTGTAAACAAAATGAACGACTACTTCATACACGAAAGCAGCTACGTCGACGACAATGTGACCATAGGCAAAGGTACCAAGATTTGGCATTTCTGCCACATCCAGAAAGGTGCCGTCATCGGCGAGAACTGCTCTTTTGGACAGAATGTCAACGTGGGCAACAATGTCCACATCGGCAACAACGTTCGTGTGCAGAACAACGTTTCCATCTATGAAGGCGTTGAGATTGAGGATAATGTATTCTGCGGCCCGAGCTGCGTGTTCACCAACGTGACCACACCGCGTGCTCATTTCCCTGTGCATGGCGTGTATGCCAAGACCAAGATCTGCGAAGGCGCCTCGTTGGGCGCCAACTGCACGGTGGTCTGCGGCCATACGGTGGGTAAGAGTGCCCTCATCGCCGCCGGTGCCGTGGTGACCAAAGACGTGAAGCCCTATGCCCTGATGGCTGGCGTGCCCGCCCGACAAATCGGATGGGTCTGCGAATGCGGCAAACGCCTTGATTCCTCGCTGCAATGCGAATGCGGCCGCTGCTACGAAGAAAACAATGGCTGTTTAACAAAAAAAATGCAGGGTTGACACATGGTTCTGCCCCAACAACTCTCAACTCTTGACTCTCAACTCTAAACTCTAAACTTTAAACTAACTCTAAACTCTAAACCCTAAACTCTAAACTAACATGCAATTCCGCGATCTGAAAACCCAATATAACGTCCTGAAGGACGAAATGGACAAGGCCATCCTCGAGGTGGTCGCCTCATCGGCCTATGTGATGGGCCCGAAAATCAAGGAGATGGAAGCCGCTTTTGCCGAATACGTCGGCATGAAGCATTGCATCGCCTGCAACAGCGGCACCGACGCCCTGCTGCTGGCCTTGAAGGCTTGGGATGTCAAACCCGGCGATGCCGTCTTCGTCCCTAGCTTCACTTTCTTCGCCTCGGCCGAGGTCATCGCCATGCAAGGCGCGACGCCCGTCTTCGTCGACGTCGACAAAGACACCTTCAACATGGATGTGACTGACCTTGAGCGTAAAATCGAGCAGACGTTGAAAGCTGGCAAACTCACACCCCGCGTCATCATCGCCGTCGACCTGTTTGGCCTGCCCGCCGATTTCAAGGCTATCCGCAAGGTGGCTGACCAATACGGTCTCTATGTCCTCGAAGACGGCGCCCAAGGCTTTGGAGGCCGCATCGGTGAGCAGAAGGCCTGCACCTTCGGCGACATCGCCACCACCTCGTTCTTCCCCGCCAAGCCCGTGGGGTGCTATGGCGACGGCGGCGCCGTGTTCACCAACAACGATGAATGGGCGCAACTTGTCGACTCCTACCATATCCATGGTAAGGGCAGCGACCGTTACGACAACATCCGCATCGGCATGAATTCGCGTATGGACAGCATCCAGGCGGCCATCCTGATTGTCAAGCTGAAGGCGTTCAAGGACTACGAATTGGTCGATGTCAACAAGGTGGCGGCACGCTACACCGAGAAGCTGAAGGACGTGGTGAAGACGCCTATCGTCCCTGAAGGCTACTATTCCAGCTGGGCACAATATACATTGCAGGTGGAGAACAAGGAAGTCAGGGCGGGCCTGCAGGCTGCTTTGAAGGCTCACGACATCCCCACGGCTGTCTATTATCCCATTCCGATGCATCGCCAGACGGCTTTCAACTATCTGAACTTGGACGACAACCGTTGCCCGGTCTCCGACATGCTGGCCGACACGGTCATCTCGTTGCCGATACATCCTTACCTCTCGGAGTCAGACCAAGACTTGATTTGTAAGGTGGTTTGTGATTATCTTTGCAAATAATTATCTGACAACATGGGCGTTAGGGCATATTTAAGCGACTGGGCTTCTCGCGACAACTACGATGAGGTGATGGAGTATTTGTCTGTCACCGAGACGCAGCACGCTCCGAGGTTCGAGTTTGACGATGCCCCGGATGCTCTGAGGGAGTTGATTACGGTAGCAGAGACACCCCGTGGCCCCGAGCGCTCCCAGTGGCTGAACGATTATGCTGAAAAGTCATGGGAAGTGCCTGATGGCGAAGCCGAGGTGCTGCTCGCCAAAGACCATCTGAACGCCATCCGTTATTTAAATCGTTATCTACGCATGGCCAATGCCAAATTGAAGCAAGACGGCTATCTGGTTTGTGCGTTCGATACGGCCCAAAAGCGTCGTGCCCAAATCTTCAGCCGTTACCCGAAGATTATTGCCTATATAGTCTATTTCTTTGATTTCCTGTGGCATAGGGTGTGTCCTAAGGTGGGACTGACACGCCGATTTTATTACTTCTGCACACGAAAGGTGAGGAAGGTGTTCCCGCGCCCAGAGGTGTTGGGCAGGCTGTATTATTGTGGCTTTGAGGTGGTCAGCGAGCGGTATATCCACGACCGTTATTGTGTTATCGGACAAAAGAAACGTTCGCCGCACAAAGAGCCTCATACCTATGGCCCTCTCGTCAGGTTGCGCAGGATAGGGAAGGATGGAGTGAAATTCAATGTGTTCAAGTTTCGCACGATGTATGCCTATTCTGAGTACTTGCAGACTTATATCTACGAAAACAATGACTTGGATGTGGGGGGCAAATTCAACGATGACTATCGCGTCACCGAGTGGGGACGTTTCTTGCGTAAGACGTGGCTTGATGAGTTGCCCATGTTTATCAACATCCTGAAAGGGCAGATGAAATTGGTCGGTGTGCGGCCGCTGAGCCAACAGTATTTCGATTTGTACACAAAAGAAATACAAGAACTTAGAATAAAAACAAAGCCAGGCCTTTTGCCGCCGTTCTATGTCGACATGCCTGAGACCTTGGATGAGATCCAGGAGAGTGAGCGCCGTTATTTGGAGGCCTATTTGGAGCATCCTTTCCGCACCGACTGGAAATATTTCTGGAAAATTGTCGCCAACATTCTTTTCAGAGGCAAGCGCTCCAAATAATCCAAACAAACAATATTTTCGGTTGTTTTTTTTCTTGTTTTATTTAAAAAATAATCCTTACATTTGCAGATTGTAATTTTAGGTGTATTTTAGCCTGGATTGCATTTTGTCCGCTATCTCATAAGTTTGGGATATGTGGCTTAAATACAAATAGTTATGCTTTCTTGATGTGAGTCAAGATGCGAAAGCTTTACACTTTTTTGAGATGAGTAGTAATACGGAAAACGAAAACTGGACCACCATCATCAAGCCTCGTAACAAGCTTTTTGAGGTGAATCTGAAAGAGATATGGGACTATCGTGACCTTTGGGCTATATTTGTGAAGCGGAACATCGCGGTAACCTATAAGCAGACCGTCTTAGGGCCGTTGTGGTGGATCATACAGCCCGCATTGACGGTTATCATGTACATGGTGGTGTTTGGCGGTATCGCTGGTATTCCCACCGATGGCATCCCTCAGCCCTTGTTTTACCTAGGCGGCATTGCCATGTGGGGCTATTTCTCTTCTTGTTTAGGAAATGCATCAAACACCTTTGTGGCCCATGCTGGCATGTTTGGTAAGGTCTACTTCCCTAGGCTGATTATGCCTTTGGTGAGTATCACCAGCAACTTGGTGAGGTTTAGCATCCAGTTGCTCTTGTTTGTGATAGTTTACATCTACTATGCTTTCATTGGGCAGGCACCCAGCCCCAACTGGTATTTGCTGCTGTTTCCGCTTTTGGTGTTGATGTTGGCTGGCCAGGCCTTGGGCTTTGGCATCATCGTTTCTTCAATGACGACCAAGTATCGTGACTTGCAAATTCTGTTCTCCTTTTTCGTCTCTCTGTGGATGTATGCCACGCCTATTGTCTATCCTTTGAGTCAAGTGAAGGGCAAAATGGTTGCTGGCTTTGATCTATACCGACTCATGCACTTCAATCCTGTAACTCCCATCATTGAGACCTTTAAGCATGGCGCATTAGGTGCTGGCGAGTTCATTGGTTGGGGCTGGCTGGCCTATAGCTTCGGATTCATGCTCGTGGTGCTATTCCTTGGCATTCTGATTTTCAACAAGGTCCAGAAGAGCTTTATGGATACGGTGTGATTAAGAAGAGCATTTTTTAATAGAGTATGATTATTGATGGCGAAAGATATTACCATTATTGTTCCTGTATACAATGCTTCACGCTATCTTAAAGAGTGTTTGGAAAGTGTTAGGAGGCAGTTGGGGGAGTGGAGCTGTGTTCTAGTAAATGATGGATCAACTGATGATAGTTGGTCAATTATTGATGAGTATTGTGCTTTAGATGATAGGTTTTCAGGTGTAAGCAAACAGAATGAACAATCTTGTGGTAAAGCCAAGTTGTATGGTGTGAAAAGTGCCCAGTCTGATTTTGTATTAATTCTTGATGCTGATGATGTTTTGGGTGACGATGATTATGTTGAAAGACTAATGCAAAAACAACGAGAAACCGATGCGGATATTGTGATTTCTCGTATGTGTTGTTTTGAGAACGAGATTGGAAACATTGTATGGAGTTTGCCTGATGATCAGTTTGATATAAGCCAAGTGATAGATGGTGAATCGGCTTGTCTGCTGACAATTCCCGACTGGTCCATCGGATTAAACGGATGCCTGACAAGGCGAGATCTTTATAACGCTTTTTTCCCGTTTTCTAAGGGAAATTGGGCGAATTTAGATGAGGTAATGAGTAGAGAGTTGTTGCAAAAAAGTGGACGAGTGGCTTTTTCGGATCCAAAATACTATTATCGTAGAAATCCTTTGAGTGTGACACAGGCAATTTCTCCCTTTTTGTTTGACCGGACAATAAATGATGCTGTTTTGGTGCAATTTGCTCAAAAGTATTATCCTAGAAAGAAAGCTTTGATAGGTGAATTGGCACAAAAGCACTTTGCAAACTTGCGACAATCCATTGTCGATTATGAAACGATAAAGGATAAACTGACAGACGAAGGATGTGAAAGAGTGGAAAAGGCATTGGCACAGTCATATTATTTAATGGATATCGGGCTGCAAATGAAGAGAAGCTTAATTTGGGGAATAACCATCGCTTTGCTACGTCGATTCTCCTTTTTCCAGCACCTTGTTGTTGCACTAGATAGAATACGATAAATGGAATCTTCAACTATTTATGATTGCCGTATTGTTGATTTGCGGAAGATTCACGATGTTAGAGGGAACCTTACTCCTATAGAAGGAGGAAAAGACATACCTTTTGATATTAAACGGGTGTATTATCTTTATGACGTGCCTGGAGGCGAAAGTCGTGGCAGCCACGCTCATAAGCAGCTACAGCAATTGATAGTGGCGGCTAGCGGTAGTTTTACCGTAACTCTTGACGATGGGCAAGAAAAAAAGTTGTTTAATCTTAACCGTTCATATTACGGTTTGTTGATTGTGCCAGGTATTTGGCGAACTATTGATGATTTTTCTTCTGGAGCAGTATTGCTATGTCTTGCATCCGACCATTATGATGCAGAAGATTATATTAGAGATTATAACGCTTTTTTACAATTCAAAGGGTTATGATACATCCGCTTTCAGATTGTCAGGCAAGAATACCCGCTTCTACGCGGGTTTGGCAGTTTTGTGTGGTTTTGCAAGGGGCAAGAATAGGAGAGGACTGCAATATCTGTTCCCATTGCTTGATAGAAAACGAGGTTGTCGTTGGCAATAGGGTGACTGTGAAAAGCGGTGTTCAACTATGGGATGGTATTACTTTGGAGGACGATGTTTTTGTAGGTGCAAATGTAACGTTTACTAATGACAGGTATCCTCGTTCAAGGAATGAAAAGTGGGAAATGGAGAAGACTGTTGTCAGACGTGGTGCAAGCATTGGCGCGGGATCAGTTGTATTGTGTGGAATTGAGATCGGTGAGAACTCTATGATTGGTGCGGGGAGTGTGGTTACAAAGAATGTCCCAGCGGGAGAATTGTGGGTGGGTAATCCAGCACGGTTTGTCAGAAAAGTAGTTGTGTGATGATACCATTCCTTTCATTGAAAGATATTACTGCCAAATATGCCGACGAAATCTCTTCGGCTGTAGAACGTGTTGTTGATAGCGGATGGTACCTTCAAGGTAAGGAAAACGAGCTGTTTGAGCATCATTATGCCGACTACATCGGTACAAAATACTGTATTGGTTGTGGCAATGGCCTAGATGCTCTGATTTGGATCTATAGGGCTTACATCGAACTTGGCGTTATGCAACATGGCGATGAAGTCGTTGTGCCTGCAAATACTTACATCGCTTCGGTTTTGGCTATTACTGAGAATGGGTTGAAAGCTGTTTTGGTGGAACCAGACCCGAATACGTTGGAACTGGATGAAAACAAGATTGAGGAAGCAATTTCTTTTCGTACCAAGTCCATCCTTTTGGTACATCTATATGGGCGTTGTGCCTATACGGAAAAGATTGGAGAATTGTGCAAAAAATATCATCTGCATCTTGTTGAGGACAATGCCCAAGCACATGGATGTAAATACAAAGGACTAAAAACGGGCTCAATTGGTGAAGCAGCAGGGCATAGTTTTTATCCTGGTAAGAATTTAGGCGCATTGGGTGATGGCGGTGCGGTGACAACCAACAATAAGGAACTGGCTGATTGCATCAGGGCATTGGCCAATTATGGCAGCTCAAAAAAGTATGTGTTCAAGTATTGTGGCCGTAACAGCCGTTTGGATGAGATTCAGGCGGCAGTGCTGGATGTGAAGTTGCGCCATTTGGATGAGGACAATCATTTGAGGCAAAAGGTGGCAGCCTATTATTATGATAACATTTGCAATCCATTGATTACTCTTCCACTTCGATTGCCGGATGAGAACAATGTGTATCATGTTTTCCCGATTTTGTGTGAGTGTAGAGACGAGTTGCAGCAGTATTTGACGGAACATGGTGTGCAGACATTGATACATTATCCTATTCCGCCTCATTTGCAAGGATGTTATAACAGTGAATGGGAGGGCTTGTCTTTGCCTATCACCGAACGATTGGCCAAACAAGAGCTGAGCCTGCCGATTAGTCAAGTGATAAATAGTAAAGAAATGTCGTTAGTTGTTGAACTTATCAATTCTTTTCATTTGAGATGACGAAACCTTTGGTTTCAGTTGCAGTTGTTACCTACAACTCGTCCAAGACGGTTGTAGAGACATTGGATAGTATTGCCAATCAGACTTACCCCGATTTGGAACTGATTGTGAGCGATGATTGTTCGATCGATAATACTGTTGAAATTTGCCGAGAATGGATTGAGACGCACAAGGAACGTTTTGTACGAACGGAATTGCTGGTCGTTGAGAAAAACACTGGCGTTTCGGCAAATATGAATCGGGCAGAGGCGGCGTGTCAAGGTGAATGGGTAAAGCCTATTGCTGGTGACGATGTGTTGTTGCCAAAGTGTGTTGAGATTTATGTGGATTATGTAAATAACCATCCTGAAGTTGTGTGCGTGTTTGGGAAAGTGGAAACTTTTGGTGATAATAACGATATTGCCGCCCGTTTCCAAGGTACTGTTTTTGACTACTCATTCTTTGCTTTGTCGATTGCAGAACAATATAAGTGGTTAATAACTCGTTCGTTTCAGCCAATCCCTGCGGCATCATTCTTTTTTAATAGAATAGGACTCAAATGCATGGGAATGGAGAATGATGAGCGAATTCCGATGCTTGAAGATTGGCCAAAGTGGATTAGGTGTTTAGAAAAAGGAATAAGATTCCATTTTGTTGATAAAATTGTTGTTCGATATAGAGTTTCTGATAATAGTATTTGTAGTGGAACTTTATATAGAGAAAAGTTTCAAAAATCGTTGGCTCAAATGTATATTTATTATCAGTATGGACCAGCTATAAAATATAAAGGATTCTGGCTTGCTACATTTAAATACATTCATTGTAAATATGTGATAACTGGGAGTGTTTTGTGGCATGCGGTGGATTTTGTCATTAGACATGCGAGCCGGTTAGTTCGCAAGCAAGATGAGTTTTACTAGTTTACAGTTGAAATAGAAAATGATTGCTAATCACATCTAAGTAATGCAAAAGCTTTTGACAATAGTAGTCCCCGTATACAAAGTCGAGCCATACATCAATAAGTGTCTTGACTCATTGGTTTTGGAGGATGAGCATTTAATGAATCAACTGGAAGTCGTCATTGTTAATGATGGCACGCCCGATAATTCGGCGGAGATGAGTCGAGAGTACGTGAAGCGCTACCCGAACACATTTCGTCAGATTGATAAAGAAAACGGCGGACATGGTTCTGCTTGGAATGTGGGTCTGAAGGAAGCTACAGGAAAATATCTACGTTTTTTGGATTCGGATGACTGGCTGACGAATTTGGATAAGTTAATGTATGTGTTGCAGAGAAGTGATGCGGATGTTGTTATGACTAATCTGAACAACTATCATGAAGATACTAAATGTAATGATTTGTGGCAATTATCAGCGAACCAATCTAATGAGTTGAGAGATGTTGAACAATTTAATTTTGATGACTTTTATGGAAGAACTAATGTGATGAACTTTTTGTTCTCTACATACAAAACCGAATTGTTACAGCCTTTATATCCATTATTTATGGAAAAAGTAATGTATGATGATTCTATTTTGTATGCCATCCCTTTTATACATGCTAAAAATTATCTGTGCTGCGATTTTGTGTTGTACAATTATTTGTCTGGTCGAGTGGGACAAAGCATGAATTCTTCTGTCAAAAGAAAGAATGTCAAATCATTATTAAAGACTTACCTGTATGAGATGGACTATATTTCTAAGCATATAGATAAACTTGGTGAACAAAGAAAAATGTCATTGTTTCGGATAATGGCATCAGATAGCAGTTATCTTCTTCATATGCTGACGTATTTACCATGGCATGAATTCAAAAAGCAAATCTCAATATGTGTGCCGTTCTTCCATCTAGAGCAGAAAGAGTGGAAAAGAGGGAAAATGAATGCTCGTTTTTTGAAATATCCACTTCCATTGTTTTACATGATTGAAAAAATACGCCAAACATTTAATTAAGCTTAGCTTTATGTCTATTTCCTTTATCATACCGGTTTTTAATGGTCGAGACACCATCATCCCTTGTATTGAAAGCATTCGTGCTCAAATGCAGGGCGATGATTATGAAATAATTATAGTCGATGATTTTTCTACGGATGATACGAGGGATATAATCACAAAATATGCGGAATCTTGTCAACAAATCAAACTTTTTTGTCAGTCAAAAAATCGTAGACAAGGAGCTGCAAGAAATCGTGGTTTAAAGGAAGCTAAAGGTGATTATATCACATATATAGATGCAGATGATTTTGTGCTTGAAGGGTTTGCAAAGGCATGGGCAACTGCAATTGAGACAAAAGCGGATATGATTTATGGCTTTATGGAGATAGAAAGGCCTAATGGTATATCTGTTCACAAACTATCTGATATTCCCCCAAAAATCATGACCGGTAAAGAGTTTGCAAACACCTATTGTGATGATGGTGTTTTTTATTATCCACCTTCATACATTTACAAACGCTCTTTTATGGAGCAAATCAACGCCGCATTCATAGAGGATCGCCAACATGAAGATCGCGATTGGTTAGCAAGTGTACTGGTTCAAGCTGAAACGGTTGCGGTGTGTCCTCACGCAACATACCGATATACTTTTAACCCTAATTCTACATGTCACGCTCCTCGCTACTCTACTGTCTTTGATCATGTGGCTAGTGGTGTTAGGCATGTTGATTTGGCTGAACAACTCAAATCAGATTGCCCTAAACTTTCTGCCACTCTTTATGCCTTTGGTATGGAGGAAATCCATCATTCAATCCGTTTGCGCAATCTCACCAAATTCAAATGGTCTGACAATAAGAATCTATACGACGAACAGAATTTGAAACCGCTTGTCTCTGACCTTAAGCGTCTATGTAAATCACATCCAATGCCCTGTGAAGTGTATATGGTTGCCTATTGCCCTTTGTTAATCAAGGCGACTACTTTCATAGCCAGCCCAGTGGCGTCTCTAATTAGAAAAATGAAACATCAATAATATGGACAAACTTCTATCCGTCGTAGTTCCGGTGTATAAAGTTGAGCTTTTTATCAAAAAGTGTCTCGACTCGCTTCTGGTGCCAGAGGAGCAACTTCAGTTGTTGGATGTCGTTGTCATCAACGATGGCACTCCTGACAACTCTGCCGTGATGGCTAAAGAATATGAGAAAAAATACCCAGGTGTTTTCCGAGTCATCGACCAAGAGAATCGGGGACATGGAGGCGCATGGAACCATGGGACGGAGTTGGCCGAAGGGAAGTATCTTTTCTATCTTGATTCCGACGATTGGTTTGATACGAGCGAGTTCTCCAAGCTTATCACATACCTCCAGCAATGTGATGTCGACATGGTGCTGCTTGACAGGAAGAAGTATTATGCGCAACAAGACCGTTATGAGGATGTGATATTGGTGAATATGGAACCCGATCGTGTCTATGATGCCAATACATACGATTGGCTGGGGAGCGGCAATGGTTCCAATATCACTTACGCACACAACACGGTGTATAGGACGTCGATGATGCAAAAATATCTCCCGCTTTTTTGCGAACACGTGATGTATGACGACGTCTCGCTTCAAGTGATGCCTATCGCCATCGCTGAGAGTTTTGTCTATACTAAATTGAATGTTTATCGCTATTACATCGGGCGTGCCGGGCAGAGCTTCGACCCTAAGGTGAGAGCCAAACACGGTGACCATGTGACAACGGTCCTGAAGTTCGTGTTGGCCTGGATGAAGAAATACAAAGACATCGTGCCACAAAACACTACGCGACGGGCTTGGTTCGATGACCTGTGGCAGTCATTTGGAACGCATCATTACAAAGAATTGTCACTTTTCCCATACAAAATGGCCCAACCACGGCTCAAGGAGTGGGATGAATATATGCAGAAAGAGTTTCCCGATGTCACACCGTCGAGCACGGTTGCTGACTACAGGAAGTTACCTTTCCCCGTTTATTATCTAAAGTTCAAAATGCTCCGTCAGTTCAATAGAGCAAAGAAAAAAATACATCGTCTTCGCAAATGAAACCCTACGATTATCTCATCGTCGGCTCCGGCCTCTTTGGAGCCACATTCGCTTATTTTGCCAAACAATCAGGCAAAAAATGCCTTGTCGTCGACAAACGCCCACATCTAGGCGGCAATGTGTTTTGTGAAAACATTGAAGGCATCAACGTACATAAGTACGGAGCGCATATTTTCCATACGTCTAACAAGGAAGTATGGGACTTCGTGAACGACATCGTGCCGTTTAACCGATATACGAATAGCCCGGTGGCCAACTATAAGGGTAAGCTGTATAACTTGCCTTTCAATATGAATACCTTCTATCAGATGTGGGGGGTGACTACACCGGATGAGGCCAAGGCTAAAATCGAGGAGCAACGGAAAGAGGCGGTTAAAGTTTTACAAGGCCGCGAGCCGGCAAACCTTGAGGAGCAGGCCCTGAGCTTGGTGGGACGCGACATTTATGAAGCGCTTATCAAAGGCTATACCGAGAAGCAGTGGGGAAGAAGTTGCACCGAACTTCCGGCATTCATCATCCGCAGGTTGCCGCTCCGTTTCGTGTTCGACAACAATTATTTCAACGACGCTTATCAAGGTATTCCCATAGGAGGCTATAATCAATTGATCAATGGGTTGCTCGAAGGCATTGAAACCCGTGTCAACTGTGACTATTTCGCCCATCGGGCCGAACTAACGGAGCTGGCCGAAAAGACGGTGTTTACAGGCCAAATTGACGAGTTCTATGATTTCCGTTTCGGGCATTTGGACTTCCGGACGGTCTCGTTTGAGCAGGAAATCAAGGATGAGCCCAACTGGCAGGGCAATGCCGTGGTGAACTATACTGAAAGAGAGGTGCCGTTTACGCGCATCATCGAGCATAAGCATTTTGAGATGTTCGGTCAGCAGGTTTATGATTGCCCGAAGACAGTCATCTCCCGTGAATACAGCACGGAATGGAAGCCGGGTATGGAGCCCTATTATCCAGTGAACAACACTAAGAACGACCAACTATATCAACAATACAAGGCTTTGGCCGACAAGGAAGAGAATGTCATCTTTGGAGGCCGCCTGGCTGAATATAAGTATTATGATATGGCGCCCATTATTGAACAGGTAATGAAAATGAAAAACACTATTTGACTATGCCAACAGCAATTGAATTCGATAATATAAGTAAGCTTTACCGCTTGGGCTACGTGTCGGGCGGGACGCTTACCAGCGACCTGCAAAGGTGGTGGCAGATGAGCATACTTGGCAAGGAAGACCCCTTCCTCAAGGTGGGCTCGGTGAACGACCGCTCCAAGGCCGCCGATAGCGACTATGTTTGGGCTTTGAGAGACATCAATTTCAAAGTGGAACAAGGCGATGTGGTCGGCATCATCGGAAAGAACGGCGCAGGAAAAAGCACGCTGCTGAAACTGCTTTCGAAAGTGACGGGTCCTACCACTGGCGTCATTCGCGCCAAGGGCCGTATCGCCAGCTTGCTGGAAGTGGGTACGGGGTTCAATGGAGAAATGACAGGCCGCGAGAACATATATTTGAACGGAGCCGTCCTTGGGATGACAAAAAAAGAGATCGATAGTAAAATTGACGAAATCATTGATTTCTCTGGCTGTGAGCGCTATATTGACACCCCCGTGAAGCGATATAGTTCAGGTATGACAGTGCGTCTTGGCTTCGCTGTGGCCGCTCACCTCGAACCTGAAATCCTCGTGGTGGATGAGGTGCTCGCCGTGGGCGACGCCGAGTTCCAAAAGAAGGCTATCGGTAAGATGCAGGACGTGAGCAAAGGCGAAGGCCGTACGGTGCTGTTTGTAAGTCATAATATGGTGAGCGTCAGAAATTTGTGTAAGACAGGTGTCGTGCTGGACAATGGAATGGTTAGTTTTTATGGAGGCATTGACGAGGCAATTGATTTGTATATGGCGAGCACTACAACGTCCCATTCCTTCGATGAACCCATTAGTACCATGCCCCGCCCAGAAGGCTGTAGCGGAAAGATTGTCTTTCAGTCTGTTGAGTTTCTGAATAAGGATAATAAACCTATCATTCCCCAAAGTGGTCAATTCGTCAGGATACAGGTGGCCGTGGAAGTGACGGAGGATTGCCCTAAAAGTTGTATTTCTATTGACTTTATGTCGCAGTGGGATACGATGTTGATGAATTTCCCTTCGTTTATTACAGAAGGTTTTATGCCTTTGTCGAAAGGAAGGCATCTGTTGAATCTGGATATTGAGCGTTTGCCACTGACGGGAGGTATGTACAAGTTGAATTTGTGGGCTGATGTGGATCACGTGCAAGCGGACTACCTCGAGGCGGCAGCTAGAATGGAAGTGGTAGATGACGATTATTTCCACTCGGGTAGGATCATGAATGCTCCCCATATACATGGAAAGATAGTTCTTGGAGATTACCATTGGTCATTTCTGTGATCTAATCCTGCAAAACGACTTGGGATTATGGCTCTTAGCATCATAAAACTCAAAGGGGGGCTGGGCAATCAGATGTTCCAATATGCTTTCTATCTTGCCCTGAAGCGAAAGCATCCTCTGACATGCTATCTGTTTGATAACGAGGAGTCGCGGTTTTGCCATAACGGCATCGCTTTGGACGATGCGTTTGAGATAGAGACGGCGAAAAAAGGCAAGTGGTGCCGGCGTGTCAATAGACATCTTCCGGCGATTGTCCGTAATGCATGTCGCATCGAGCAGGAAAACGCCCTTCAGTATGATGCAAAGTATTTGGATTCCAATAGGCCGACGGCCATTTATGATGGCTATTGGCAAAGCGAGAAGTATTTTAGTCCTGTTGCCGAGGTGGTCAGGCGAGCGTTCCGTTTCCGCGAGGAAAAAATCAGCGAGAAAAACAAAGAGATGGCCGAAACTTTTCATGGACTTGAGACGGTTTCGGTACACATCCGTCGTGGCGACTATCTTCAACTCACGGAGTATCACGGCCTATGCACCGAATCCTATTATCGTGACGCCATGGATTATATGCGAATCCATCACCCCAACGCTACCTTTGTCTTCTTTTCGGATGACATCCCGTGGGTGAAAGAAAACATCATGGAGGATTCTGCGGTTTATGTAGATTGGAATGTTGAAAAAGACAGCTGGCAGGATATGTATTTGATGAGCCAGTGCAAGCATAACATCATCGCCAATTCGTCCTTTAGTTGGTGGGGCGCCTGGCTTAACGGGAGTCCCAATAAGAGTGTCGTTGCACCCAAGCAATGGTTTAGGATTTCGCCTAATTATGATATATTGCCTAACGAATGGATAACATTATGAAAGCTGACATGCCGTTGTTTTCGGTTTTGATTGCCAATCATAACCATGGCGACTATTTAATGGATGCCTTAGAAAGCGTGAAGGCGCAAACCTACACCTGTTGGGAGATTGTCATAGTGGATGACGACTCAACCGACAATTCTCTTGAATTGTATAATGAATTGGAGAAGGACCCGCGAATACGGGTTTTTAGGAATAACGAGAATCGGGGATGTGGATACACCAAAAGAAGATGCCTCGAGATGGCTCAAGGTGAGTTGTGCGGTTTTCTTGATGCTGACGACTGCCTGGTTGAGAATGCTCTTGAGGTTATGGCGGAAGCCCATCGAAGCCATCCCGACTGTAGCCTCATATACTCGCAGATGTATTTTGTCGATCCTCAACTGAAAATCATTGCGGTTTCTGAGCATCAGCGAGCCCTCCTCCCAGGGGAGACGTTTTTGACATGCCACGGCATCGGCGTGATCTCTCATTTCGTTACATTTAAAAAGGCCTGTTACAACAAAACCGAAGGCATGGACGAATCGTTGAGGATTGCCGAAGATGTTGATTTGTACTTTAAATTGGAGGAGGTAGGCGAAACATTGTTCCTCCCAATGCCTCTGTATTACTATCGGATTGATACGGGCTGTAATGTCTCGTTGGTGGATTGCAACCGAGCGAAGACATTGGGTTGGGAGGTGCTTGCCAGGGCTGCAGCATGCAAACGACGCGGTTTGCCTATCGAAGAACATGCATTCAATATCTTACAGAAAGCGACCGAGGGGATGAAAGATGAAGCCCGTCAACAAGGAGCGGAATCCATCCAGAATACCAAGGCATATCGTATAGGCAAGAAGATTACCCATTTGCTGGCTCCTTTCAAAAGAATAAAGTGATGACTAAGGTTGTCCATATTTCCACATCAGATACTGGTGGCGCTGGCTTGGCGGCCTATCGCTTGCATAAGGCATTGCTTTCGCAAGGCGTTGAGAGCCGTATGTTGGTGGCTTACAAGTATTTTAAGGAAGATGAGATTGTAGAGGCCCATCCCTCAAGCCGACTTCTTTATCAACCATCTAAGTCTCGTATAGCCAGAAAGATCGAGAAACGATTGAGGGTGAGAGGCCGTCATCTGACGCGAGCGGAAGAGGTACAACAGAAACTCAACGCCTTGCATGAGCAGTGTCCAGGGGTGTTTTTTACCTCCTGCGTCACCCCATACGATCTCGCAGCACATCCTTTGGTGCAACAAGCTGATGTGATACATCTGCATTGGGTCCAGGATTTCCTGAATTTCGACGACTTTTTCGAAAGAGTGAATAAGCCCATAGTTTGGACCTTGCACGACTTGAACCCTATGTTCGGAGGCTTTCATCATGTTAGGCTGCGCAATGCCTATTACGAGGCTTTCAGAAAGCTTGAAGATGAGTTTTATGGGTTGAAAAAGAAAGCCCTTGCGGGGAAGAAAAACATTTCGGTCGTGGCCATTTCTTCTCAGATGCATCGGATGATTGCAACCCATGAGTTTTTTGCCGACAAACGCATCTTCGATATCTTTAACAGCGTGGATAGTGAGAAGTTCCGTCTCTTTGATCGACAAGCCGTTCGTTCAATATTGGGCTTGCCCGCCCAGTCCAAGGTGCTCGTTTTTGTCAACAAAGATCTTAATGACAGCCAAAAAGGTTTGCCGTTGTTGGTAGATGCCTTGGCAGCATTGAACGGAAAGGATTTGATGCTGGTATGTGTGGGGGAGGGCATTCTTCCGCAGCATGAGGGTGTTGAGATACGCCGCTTTTTGCCTGTGAACGACCCCATCTGGTTATCTCAGCTATATTCAGCTGCCGATGTCTTGGTGTTGCCTTCCTATCAGGAAGGTTTTTGCCAGACCCCTCTTGAGGCCATGTGTTGCGGCACGCCCGTGGTGATGACGCCCGTGAGTGGCAGCGATGACCTTATCAGAGACTTTAATGGAAAAAGGTGTGACGATTTCGCTGTTGTGTCGTTGGCAAAAGGGATAAGCTCGGCGTTGGAACGCCAGTATGACAGAGAACGAATACGCGAGGATGTGGTTGCCAGATTTGGTGTCGAGACCATCGTGAAGTCTTATCTGCAGATGTATCAACAAGTATTGGCTGATGACAATCGAAAATAGTTGTTATGAAGCTTTCTCTCATTACCATCAACTTCAACAATAAAGACGGTCTCAAAAAGACCATCGATAGCGTTGTCGCCCAAACCTTCAAGGATTTTGAGTGGATTGTCATCGACGGTGGCTCCACCGATGGCAGCCGCGAGCTGCTTGAACAGTATGCCGACCATTTCGCCTATTGGGTGAGCGAACCCGACCATGGCATCTACAACGCTATGAACAAAGGCATCGACCATGCCCATGGCGAGTATCTGCAGTTCCTCAATAGTGGCGATTGGCTGAACGCGCCGACGACGTTGCAAGAGCTTTTCGCCACGCCACTTGATGGCGACATCGTATATGGCGATCAGGATTATTATGAAGGGAATAGACTTGTCGAAAGTCGTAAGCACCCCGATGCCTTGTCGCTGAAGTATTTGTATGAGTGGTCATTGGGCCATAGTTCTTCCTTTATCAAGCGGGAGCTGTTGGCCGAAACACATTATAACGAAAACTATAGAATCGTTTCCGATTGGGAGTTCTTTTTGAAGAAAGCCCTTGATAACAAGACCTTTGTCCATCGTCCCATTACCGTGGGTTGTTTCGACATGTCGGGCATTAGCATGGCAAATCAAGAACTGTTGCATAAGGAGCGCGATAGTGTGGTCGAGTCATTGCTGCCTCAGTGCGTCAGAAATGATTTTGAAGTAATTGACAGGTTGGAAAGCCGATTGCAAGCCTATGATGTCCAGATGGACAAGCAACTTCAAGAGGTTTGTCAATATAGGTCAAAGAAGAAACTCAATAGAAAACTTTTGAATTTATATCTACGTATTGTCAAACTAATAGGTTGAGTGGGTGATGAGCGAACATCCTTTGTTTTCCGTCCTTGTGGCCAACTACAACAATGGTCGCTACCTGCGTGAGGCTTTGGACAGCGTGCGACAGCAGACCTATGCCCAATGGCAGGTGGTGATTGTGGACGATGGATCGACTGACAATTCTTTCGAGATATACAAGGAACTTGAAGGCGATGTGAGGTTCAAAGTGGTTCTAAACGGTGAAAACCGAGGCTGCACTTTCACCAAGAAGCGTTGTGTTGACGAAGCTGATGGTGAACTTTGCGGATATTTGGATGCCGATGACCAATTGCTTCCTGAAGCCTTGGAAAAGATGGTAGAGGCTCATGTGAGGAATGATAACGCCGCAGTGGTGACATCCAAGTTCTATTATTGTGATGCCACTATGAAGATAATGAAGGAGAGTGAGCCTATTATTCCCAAGGATGGCGAGTCATATTTGACGCATGCCGATTTTAGACCCGCTCCCTTTATCTCGTTTAAGAAGAAGAAATATGGTCTGACGCATGGTCTGAATCCGAATAATAAGATTGGTGATGACCAAGAATTGCTGTTGTTGCTTGAAGAGGTGGGAGATTATTTGGTTTTGGACGAGTTTACCTACAAATACCGTCAGCAACCCAATTCTATGATTCACAAACGTAGCGATGAGTGCATCTATTGGAATGCGAGGGTGCTCCACGAAGCCTGCATGCGCCGTGGCCTTGACCCCCAAATTGCTGTAGATTATTATTCGGATTATCTGAAGATCATCAGGGAAGAGGCTTCGTGGGTGGCTGAAGCGGCAACGAGTAAAAAAATCCATGCATCGAAGGCTTATCGTTTTGGGAAGTTGCTCCTAAGTCCGTTCTCATGGATAAAAGGAAAGAAACAATGAGGCTGAAACACGTGTTTCTGGTCACGGCCTATCAAGACGCGCCAAGTTTGAACAGATTGGTGAACAAGCTTATGTTATACGGTCAGGTCTTGATTCACATCGACAAGAACTGCGCTTTGCGGGTGAACGACATTGAAGCTTGTGATGGCGTTGAAGTCTATAAAAAGTACAAGGTCAATTGGGGGTCGTTTCATCATTTGAAAGCCATCTTGTTTTTGCTCAAGAAGGCGATGCGACTCAACCCCGATTATGTTCACGTCATTACAGGGCAAGATTACCCCATAGTTTCGAATGAGGCTTTTGACGCGTTCTTTGTTGAGCATGAAGGACAAAGCTTTTTGGACTTTGAATCGGTGCCCGATGGTTCATGGATGCAGGAACGCTATAAATACTATTGGTTTACCGACTGCATCCAGCACCCGAAGAGTTTTGATTTTTTGCCTCACCCGGTGATTGGTAAGCTGCTCAAGTGGCAGAAAAGATTAGGAATTAAGCGTTGTCACATAGGTGACTTTGGAATTGATGAGATGAGAAAGGGCATGGTTTACGTCTCGCTGCACAAAGATGCGGCTCGATATGTGTTGGATTTTATGTCGAAGCATGGTGCTTATGTGAGAAGTTTGAGGACTTGCCTGATTCCGGAAGAATTCTGCTTCCAAACCATTTTAGTCAATTCGCCATTGCGTGACACATTAGTGAACGATAACCTGCGTTATATGGATTGGCAATTTCGCGATGACATCTCGCCCTGCGTTTTGAATGAGACAGACTATGATGCCATCAAATCCAGTGGGAAACTGATTATGCGAAAAGTCTCCGCCCAATCCAATCAACTCATCGAATTATTGCATGGAAAAGAAATATAAAATAGCTATCATGACGGCCTTCATCGGCAATGCCGGTAACACGGGCGAGTTGAAAATCGACCCGGAAGCCCAAGCCGAATTTGACCGCTATGGAGTGGATGTCTACAAGTTCAATAGCGGCAACCTCGATGCCTTGATGCCGCATGTCGAACCCACGCTTACCGAGGAGCAAGTGCTACACAAGACGAGGCGCGACAAGAGGGTGTATTGGTGGTACGAAAACGTGAAGTACAAACAGACCTATCGTCCAAAAAAGGAAGACGATTATACAAGGTTGGTGGCCAAGATACCCAAGATGATGTTCTACAAGGTAGTGCCGCACGACTACGACTACTACGTTTGGCTTGACTCCAAATTTACCATCCATGAGCATTGGCTCGACTACTTGATTTGGCTCATCAACAAGTATCCGAAGCATGATGTGATTACCTCGAAGCACTCTGTAAGATCGTCGGTTGAGGAAGAGACAATGGATATGCTGAACGCATTGAAGATGGGCTATGGGAATCTCCGCACAAAGTATTATGCCCCTAGCCTGGCGTTTCAACTCTATAAGTATAAGAAAGCCGGTGGTTTTGTTGATGATTGCTTGAATGAGTTGACGATGATCATCTATTCTTCAAGGATGTTGGGAAAGACACAGTTTGGGGAAGAATGGTATGCCCATAATTGTCACTTTACCATCCAGGACCAATTGAGTTTCCCGTTTTTGTGTAAGAAGCACAACGTCAAAGTTGCTTCGGTTTGCCAGGATGTGTTCAATATGCCTTTCGTTAATCATGAGTATGGGATATAAGTGGTTAGATAAGATGCTGAAGCGGTTGCGCACCGCAACGAAGCTGGACCTGGGGGCTACCTTGGGTTTGCGTAGAAAGTGCAATCTCGAGGGCTGGGCTTCGGTGTATGTGTATCCGAAAAATCAGGTAAAAGTCTCAAAAGATGCTGCAATTCGTATTTCCAACGGGCTGATGACTATCTCAAAACCGTGGTTTGAGGTGGAAGTGGCCGCACCATGTGTCTTTGAAATGGAAAGAGGATCCCAGTTGGAGTGCAATGGCAATTTCGACTTTGTCAGTGGCTCCCAGTGTGTCATAAAAAATGGAGCCATGCTGCGTTTGGGTAATGATGGCAGGATAGGGAAAGGCTCAAATTTGGAGTGCAGTAAAGAAATCGTCGTCGGCAAGAATTGCTGGATATCCGATGATGTGACTATCGCCGATGCAGGAAAGATTGTCATTGAAGATGGCGTGTGGATTGGCAATGGCGCTCAAATTATTGGAAACGTTAAGATTGGAAAGAATGCTGTGATAGGTGAAGGGGTGGCGGTGAAGGAGGATGTGGAAGCAGAAACGGTGCTGGCCTGATATGCAGATTGACAAGAACAATCCGATTGATGCAAATGTCAAACCCCGTCTTTATTGGGTGGACATGGCCAAAGGTATATTGATTATCTTGGTGGCCATGCATCACATGACCATGAGAGGCGATGAGCTGGGCATATCGTGTCCTGCCATAAGTTTCTTTATGCCGTTAGTGTCAACATTCCTTTTTTATATGCCTGCGTTTTTTGTTATTGCAGGCTTTTTTGCAAGGTATGATGCGAGTTTCAAGGATTTTGTCATCAAAAACGCACGTGTTTTACTTCTCCCGTTAATCATATTGGTATACTGCAAGAGGTTTTTTATGAGATTCTAAAGGGCTCCTATAACGCTGATGCATTAGAGTCCCCATCTTTTTCTATTTCTATCGATTACTGGTTTATCCTGGCCTTGTTTTTGGCTAAATGCATTTATTGGGGCGTGAGTAGAATCAGTGAAAAGTTTTGGGTAAGATTGTTGGTTTGCCTAGGCTTTTATGTTTTAGGTGTAGCGGCGTTGAAAATATGGTTGCCCAACTATTTCTGTTGGAATCACGCTTTGATATTGTTGGTTTATTTGCCAATCGGACAATGGATTTTTAATCATCTCGACGGATGGAAAGCTTTTCTTGTCTCATTGGTGGTTCTCATTGCAGGTTGTTGCTTCTATCGGTGGCAAGGGTTGAATATCCCTGCTCCAGAAGGAGGTATGTTGCTCAATTTGAAATCTGCTTTGCCATCCCTGTTTCTGTGCGTGGCAGGTAGTTTTGTCTTTCTCAAGTTGTGTTCTCTTGTCAAGAGGGCAAGACTGTTGGAAATAATTGGCCGTAATACACTCGCAATTTACATAATGCATTGGTGGGTTGAGATATTGGCCATGAAGGTGTTACGGGGCTTTTTCTCGCAAGGGGTCTGGGTGTCAACTATAGCCACTTTGGTTGTGTTGGCAGCGGCTGTGTTAGTACCATGCCTGATTTCAGAGTTGTTGAATCATCCAAAACTCAGATGGGTTTTGGGGAAATCTTAGAGTCATGAATGTGAAGTTATTTGTAATTGTCGTCACTTATAAGGGCAAGCAATGGTACGACCGTTGTTTCGCTTCGCTGCGGGAATCAACCCTCCCCGTGCAGACTATTGTGGTCGACAATGCTTCCAGCGATGGCTCTGTGGAATACATCAAGGAAAACTATCCTGAAATCCATCTGATTGAGTCTGATGAGAATTTGGGTTTTGGTCGTGCCAACAATTTGGGGATGCGCTATGCTTTGGACCATGGATGCGATTTCGTTTTCTTGCTCAACCAAGATGCTTGGGTGGAAACCGATACTTTTGGGAAGTTGTTGGACATTCACGGCAACCACTCTGAATATGGGATCCTGAGCCCGATACACCTAAATGCCGAGAAGACGGGGATCGAAAAAGGACTGCTTAATTATCTGGATGACAAAAAGGTTACGGATAAGCGGCTGCTCGAAGATCTTTATTTCCATAGGCTGAAGGATATTTACGACACCACCTATGTCAATGCGGCGGCATGGCTGTTGCCAAGGAATACGCTTGAGACCATCGGCGGCTTTGACCCGATTTTTTCGCATTATGGGGAAGATGACAATTATCTGCAAAGGGTCCGCTTTCATGGTTTGAAGATAGGCATTTGCCCTTCATGTGTAGCGGTGCATGATACCGAACGCAGGATTGCCGCCGCCGAAAAGAAAGTTCAGACGAGCAGCAGTTGGTTGCTGGCGAAGGTTGCAGATGTCAATTCCTCGGATAAGGTCAACGCATTATGCCTTTATCATTTTAGGAAAGCGATGTCAAAGCTTTTGGCCTTTAAGTTTTCGCAAGCTAAGACTCACTGGGGGATTATGCGTTTTTTGCGTAAGAACGCCAATGGCATCAAACATAGTAGGGATGTCAATGTTAAGAAGGGGATGAATTGGTTGTGATTGTTCTATAGTAGGTCTATGGCAAATACGGATATTTCTGTGGTGATGACCACTTATAACGGGTCTTCTTTCATTAGGGCGCAATTGGAATCGGTTTTGGCTCAGACTGTCCTCCCGCGTGAAATTGTCATTGTTGACGACCTCTCTACTGACGATACTTTTGATATCATCAAAGAATATGCGGAGTCCCATCCGATGATTCGCTATGCTCGCAATGACCAAAGGGTTGGAGCGCATCAGAATTTCAGAAAGGCTTTTGCCCTCGCCTCTTGCCCTTTAATTGCGCCTTCTGACCAAGACGATATTTGGGATGTGAATCATCTGAAAGTGATGCTTGATATTCTGATTGAGAAGAACGTAGACCTTGTCTATTCCCAAGACAAGATACTTTGGGAAGATGGAAGCACTAGCGACTTCTTTCAAAAAATGCCCGAGATGAGAGATCTGATTTGGGGAAATAATATGAGAGGGCACACTTTTTTGTTTCGGAAGGAGATGCTATCCGTTTTTGATCGGGTTGAATTCTTGCCTTTTGACCACGCTTTGGCGTTAGAGGCGTCTATGACAAATAAGTATGCATGTTCAGATGAGGAGTTAACGTTGTGGAGAAGGCATGGAGGGGCATGCACTACGGCTTATTCTGAACATTCCGAGTTGGTCATTCAAGACGTTTCAAGGCGAAAGAAAATCTGTTATACATACCGCCATCTGTCCGATGAAAAATCCCGCCCCATTGAGTTGAACTTCGAACAAATTGCCACGATTCTTCATGTGGATCCTTCCTTCGACAGGTACTATAGGGTCTGTAAGGGCATGGCTAGGCAAACCCGATTGGGCTTGTTGCGGGCTTCGGCCAATAATGCGCTTGTCCAAAAATATGAAGGCAACTTGCGAAGAAGAATCGCGCATCTCTTATGGGCGATACGATTCCCATGGGTTTATTGGTATGACATGCATAAACTTCACGCATTGTGATATTTAGGATGAGATGAATACGCCGGTCCTACTGATTACCTTCAATCGACCCGAGCATACCAAGCGGGTATTAGAAGCCATTTTGGCCGCCCAACCACTAGAATTGTATGTGTTTCAAGATGGCGCTCGCGAAGGGAATGAAAACGACACCTCAAAATGTGCTGAGGTTCGTCGTGTGGTAGAGGACATGGCTCATGGAACTCAAGTCCGGCTTCACACCCTTTATTCGGATACGAATTTGGGTTGTGGTCCAGGCCCTGTGACTGGCATCACATGGTTTTTCGATCATGTTGAGCAGGGCATTGTCATGGAAGACGACTGCTTGCCGCATCCGGATTTCTTTGGATATTGCGAGGAACTGCTGGAGAGATATAAAGATGTCGAAGAGGTGCAGTTTATCAATGCCGCTTTGTATGACGACAGGTGGAAATGCGAACACTCGTACGATTTTTCGCGCTACCAAGTGGCTGGCGCTTGGGCATCATGGAGGCGCTTTTGGGTCAACTATGATATTGATTTGAAAACCGTTGATCCTAAAGTGTTCTATCGTAAGTGCAAAAAGATTCTCTTTGAAAGGGCAGAAGCCGATTGGTGGTATTTCAAGTTGTTGGAGATCCAGAAAGACAATGCAAAGAAAAGCTATTGGGATTACCAGTGCCTGATTGTGTTGCTCCTTAACTCAGGGATTACGATCATGCCCCGAAAGAATCTCATCTCGAATATCGGATTTGATGGAGAAGGAACACACACGCTTGAGAACGACGGCCGAGGTGATAGATCGGTGTTCCCCATACTGCCGCTTGACCATCCTGCACAAATCTATGTGGATAAGGTCCGTGATGCGCGTTGCTTTGCCAAGGTGCGGTCGAGAGGCTTCGTTAAGGACAGGATGATTTCTGCTTATCGGAAGATAGCCAATTTGCAAGGCTTCCCTTATCGAATGCTGTTGGCCTACAAGAAACTAAAATCCAAGTTTTTGCGTCGCAAATGACCATTTTGTTCGTCACACATTATGCGGGATTCTATGGCGCCAACAAATCCTTGTTGACCTTGATGGTTCTGTTGCGTGAACGGCACGGGGTCGAGCCAATCGTCCTTTTGCATAATCGAGGTGCGATGTGTGCCATGTTGGAGGAACAAGGGATCGAGTACGTGGTGTCGCCCTATTATTGGTGGGTGAATTACAACCACGGACTTTTCCAATGGGCCCTCAATAAGCGGAAACAATGGATTAATTGGCACAGAGCGAAGCGTATTGGCGGTCAACTCAAGGCAAGGAACATCGATTTGGTCTATTCCAATAGTATTTGTGTTAACATGGGCTTCCTTGTCGCCAAATGCCTTGGTCTGCCTCACGTTTGGCAGTTTAGGGAGAGCCTTACGCAGTTTTCCCTGTCCTTGTCCAAATGCTTATCCAAGCGTTTTTTTGCTGACAAGACCAACAGGAGGTATCTGTTGATTAGTGACTATATGATGTCGTTTTATAGGCCCTATCTTCCGCACGAGAGGATGGTGCGAGTCTATAATGGTTTGGATTTGCCCCAAGGAGTGGCCCGTCGGGAAGAGAACCGGATTAATCAACGGTTGCAAGTGGCCTGTGTGGGAGTGATTTGTGAACAGAAGAACCAGATGGAACTGCTTCGTGCCCAATGTGCACTCCATAAACGCGGGATCGACATCGATACATGGCTCGTTGGAACATGCAATGACAAGGCTTACCTGAATTCCATTCAAGACTATGCCAACGATAACGGCTTGGCAGGGATGACCCATTTTGTAGGACATGTTGATAAGGTTTTTGAGGTGCTGCAAAAGATGAATCTGGGAGTGGTTACAGCCCACGATGAGGCGTTTGGCCGTGTCACCATTGAGTATATGCTGATGAAAATGCCTGTGATTGTCAGCCATTCAGGAGCCAGCCCAGAATTGGTTAAATCCGGCCAAACCGGCTTGATTTATGAATTGGGAGATGTGGAGGCATTAGCCGATGGCATACAAAGCTATTGCTCTAGCCCCAATTTGTTGGTTTCGCAAGGCGAGGCGGCTTTTTCCGATGCTACAGAGCGCTTCTCAGCGGGTAATAATGCGGAACATATTTATAATCAAATTGTTGAAGTCTTAAGCTCTAAATAATATATGTGTGGCATTTCAGTGGTGTATCGCTATTCGGCTGTCACAGAAGATGATTTGTCGAAGGTTCAACAGATGAATGATCAAATGCGCTATCGCGGACCGGAAGACGAAGGCAGATGGTCGGACGAGCATTGCGCTATGGGACAAGTCCGTTTGTCCATTATCGGTTTGGAGAACGGAAAGCAGCCGCTTTTCAATCACGACAAGTCATTGGCCTTGGTTTGCAATGGCGAGATATACAATTATGTAGAGTTGAAGAAGGAGCTGCAGGCCAAAGGCTTCTCCTTCCTTACGGATAGCGATACCGAGGTAATCCTTTATCTTTATGAGTTGTACGGGACGGATTGCGTGAACCATCTGCGCGGCATGTTTGCATTTTGTTTGTATGATGTGAAGAAACAGCAACTGCTTGCTGCTCGAGACAGGATAGGAGAGGAGCGCATCTATTACGCCGAGGTGCCTTGTGGCGTTGTGTTTTGCTCCGAGTTGAAAGGCATCTTGAAAGCGTATATCGACACCCCACAATTGAATGTGTCGGCTTTGTTGGAGCCAATTCGTTTTACCGGCGCCTTGAATCCTCGTGATACATTTGTTGAACAGATAAAAAGAGTGCAACCAGGGGAGATAGTTGTCGTCAATGCCCATGGCGTTCGAAGGAAGTTTTACTGGCAACGACGCCGCACCTATGACTTTAATGGGTCGCTTCTGGATGCCAAAGCTGAGACGTTGCGTTTGTTGAGGGAGGCGGTTGATATCGAGATGCGGAGCGATGTGCCTGTGGCGATTATGTTGAGTGGCGGCGTTGACAGCAGCGCTGTGGCAGCCTTGGCTAAGCAAAACGGACATGAGGTTCATACCATAACTACAGGGTATTCTGGCCAGCATTACGAAGATGAACGGGATGTGGCACGGCGTTTTGCAAAAGAACAAGGATTCGTATATCATGAAATAGAACTCTCGGAGAAGGATTATGTAGACTGCTTCGACGAGTTGACCTCGTATCTTGACGAGCCCATGACAGACTCCACCGCCATTGCACAGTGGGCCATGTTTAAGAAAGTGAAGGAGTTGGGCTTCAAGGTGCTGTTGGGCGGCATGGGTGGTGACGAGCTGTTTTATGGCTATCCTGCTTGGAACCAGTTGGGCGATTCTTTGCAATTGCGTCGTGAGCACGAATCCATCTTCCCTTGGAAAGGGAAAGAACGGAAGCTGCATTGGCTCCGTTTCGTTTTGCGGCATTTCAAATGGATTATGATGGCTGGCTACCCCAACAAGTTGGAAGATAAATCTGTGGCTTGGTGGCTTCACGATGATTACTATAAGTTCGTGAAAGATGCCACCTTGACTTTAGATGATGAAACCTGGCGTTTGGATGACTTCGACATCTTCAAGGGTTTCGCACCTTGTCCTTTGGGTAGGGAGGTCGACTTGGTTTATGACTATGCCATTGACACGGTAATGACGCAAGCTTATCTTTATCTATCCGACAGGCTGTCGATGGGGAATTCTCTTGAGGTGAGGTCTCCGTTGCTTGATTACAAGTTATTTGAGCATGTGATGTCGCTGCCATTGGAGTATAAGTATGTGCCAAGTCGTCCCAAACAGTATCTGAAAGATGTGCTGGCAGGGATTGTCCCCGATTATATCTTGTATGCCAGCAAGCGTGGTTTTTCTTCGCCTTCTAGCTTTGTGAACCATGTGGCGCAGCGACATGAATACAAGCATTTTTCATCGCTGCATAAATACTACAATGCTGTGTTAGCTGACCAACTGTTAACGGACCTGTGGAGTTGGCAATGATGATGATGGGAATGCCTCCAAACAAATCAGGAATGCGAAATTCATCTATTGAACTGTTGCGCATTATTTCCATGCTTATGATAATAAGTATGCATGTGTTAGGTGCGCATTTTATGGAGCCTACAAAGCTTGCCGATCGAGAGTTTGTCCTCTTCATTAATTCATTTTGTAATGCAGGTGTTACTATCTTTGTTCTAATCTCTGGTTTCTATGGAATTAGGTTTAAGATGGACAGATTGATGTATATGGCCAATCAGACTTGGTTCTATTCGTTGCTGTTGTTTGGAGTTGGTTTTCTGTTGTATCACAGATTCCTCAGGGTGGATTTGATCAGAACCATTTTCCCCATAGTCACAAATAAGTATTGGTTTATTACCTCGTATATCATTCTGTTTGTGGCTTCGCCACACCTGAATACTTGTTTGGACAATATGACCCAAAAGACGTATGCTGCGTTCCTGGCTTTCATGCTTTTTATATTTGTTGTGGCTCCCACTTTATTGAAATTCGAGATCACTTGTGATGGCGGAAAAGGCCCAATCAACATGATTGTCGTATACATGACCGGCTATTACTTTAAGCGTTTCGACTTTCCTGCTTTAATTAAGAAATACGCTATTGTTATCCTTATTTTGTCTTTTCTTGTCGTGTTTATTGCGAGTAGTTGGCAGTCATTTGGCAACCCTTGGATGAGTAGGGGCCTTTTCAGGGATAACAGTTTGTTCATATTGCTGATAGCCGTCTCCTTGTTCTATCTCTTTAGCAAGATGTCCTTTTATAGTGCGATGGTCAATGAAGTCGCTAAACTGACATTGGGTGTTTATCTTGTACAAGAGACTTTGAAACTCTGGATCCCCAAGTTTACGGATAATATCTTCTTGTATTGGGCAGGATCTTTATTTGGATTATACCTTATAAGCCTTTTGGTGGAGTTTCTAAAAGTCCGACTCCTTGATGGATGGTTTAGACGACTTTCTTCATGGGAGTGTATGATGATAGGAAAGGTGTTGAAATTAGAAGATGATGTAAAATGATACTCTCCATTATTACCATCAATCTAACAACAAGTGGGTCTCTAAAACCTTGTGCCTAACAAGGATATGGCTTAGCTTTATTGTGGATAATAATTATCGTTTCCCTATATTTTTTGTCTTGGCGAGAAAATGATTCTCAAATTGGTGCCGCTTGAAACGTGAATCAAACCATGCGTTACGAAGACCTAAAAATTGGTATGTCCTGCTCCATGTCGAAGTCGTTTAGCTCCGACGAGGTGGAGGCGTTCTCGAAGTTATCGATGGATATCAATCCTTTGCATCTTGATGCGGGCTATGCTGAGAAGTCGATGTTCGGCAAGCGGATTGTGCACGGCTTTCTGACGGCTTCGCTGTTTAGCGCCATCATCGGCACGAAGTTACCAGGCGAAGGTTCCATCTACTTGAAACAAGGCATGAGTTTCCTGCGCCCGGTGTTTCACGACCAATGGGTTACGGCAACGGTCACTGTTAAGGAACTGTTTCCCGAAAAGCACAGGGTGCTGCTCGAGACAATTTGCAAAGACGAATCTGGCTTGGTGCTCATCACTGGTACGGCTTTGGTGAAACTACCTTGATTTTTTTATTAGTTTTTATGATAGCAAAGCTATCTTGTTGACCAAGACTTGATTGCATAGTGGAAAGGTGTTTGTGAGATTTTGAATCAAAGCATCGGTGTATTGTATGATAAAAACGGAAAATTTGAAGGTTTTTCAACAAGAATCGCAGATTTTATTAAAGCCTAGAAATAAACGAGTTATGAATAGAGGGCTGCAAAATACTGATGGTTTGATTTCTCATATCAATGAGCTTCGAAAGACAATTCAAATTGTTGCTGGGTCGCGATTGGTTTTATGAACGGTGTATTGGAGACCAAGCATCGATATGTTTGCGTCACTCGGGTTCGTCGTTTCGGCAAATCGATGATGGCCAAAATGCTTTATGCATATTATTACAAGTATTGAGACTCAGGTGTCCTTTTTGAAAATTTATGGATATTCGAAATCCAAAATATGCGGAATTTTTTCGTTTTTGTTTGGTTGGAGTTGTTGCTACAATACTTCACTATGGCATTTATTTGCTCATCCTTAAGGTTTTCAATATTGATAGCCTGATTGGGGAGAATGTGGCTTATTCCATCGGTTATTTGCTTAGTTGGTGCGCTAATTTATGGCTTACCGCAAAGTTTACTTTCAAAGAAAAAGTGACAGTGAAAAGAGGAATAGGCTTTGCGGTCTCCCATGCTGTCAACTATGTTTTGCATCTTTTGTTTTTGAATTTGTTTTTGTCATTTGGAGTGTCAAGTCAGGTGGCTCCAATTCCAGTTTATTGTATTGTAGTCCCAATCAATTTTCTTTTGGTTAGAACTGTATTTAAAAAACTTAATTGATGAAAATAATAAGTTTATTAGTGCCATGCTACAACGAAGAGCAGTCTTTGCCATTTTTGTATGAAGAGATTGTGAAAGTAATTAATGAACTTCCCGAGTATGAATGGGAGTTGCTGTTTGTCAATGATGGCAGTAAAGACGGTACTTTGGATTGCCTTATTGGGCTTCGAAATAAGGACAAAAGGGTGAACTATTTGGATTTGAGCCGCAATTTTGGGAAAGAAAATGCTATGCTGGCAGGTTTTGATTATGCCAAAGGAGACGCAGTGATTATTATGGATGCAGATTTGCAACATCCCCCTATGGTTATTCCACAAATGCTCAAAAAATGGGAGGAGGGGTATGATGATGTTTACGCTAGGAGGAAAACGAGAGGGAGTGAGTCTTGGATTCGAAAAAAATTGACCAACTATTACTACAAGATACTGCAAAATAGTTCGAGAATGGATGTTCTTCCTAATGTGGGCGATTTTCGTTTGTTAGACCGCAAATGCATTAACGCTTTGCGTCAAATGCGAGAGTCTGGTCGCTACACTAAAGGTATGTATTGCTACATAGGATTCAAGAAGGTAGGGGTCGAGTTTGAGACACAAAATAGGATCTCGGGAACGTCAAGCATGAGTTATCGGAAATTGGCGAATCTGGCATTGGAAGGTGTTACCTCGTTTACGACAGCACCTTTGCGATGGGCAACTTTTATCGGAATAATTGTCTCCTTATTTGCATTCGCATACATGGTTTTCGTAATACTAAAAGCGGCTTTGTATGGTGATCCAGTACGTGGTTATCCAACATTGCTCACCGTAATACTCTTTTTGGGTGGAGTTCAGTTGTTTACCATTGGCATTATTGGAGAGTATTTGGCCAAGGTTTTTGTCGAAGTGAAAAATAGGCCGGTATATTTTGTAAGGGATTATAATGGGGAGAAACAGTAACAATATGGATACGAAAGAGTGTAATAAAAGCAAAAGCGTATTATTGATTAGTTATATTGCTTTTGTCTTTGTAATAGTGGTTTTCTATGTCATTAGCCGTTGCGGTTATCTGTGGAGTGACGATTATGCAATGGGATATGGAGACAATTACTCTTTTGTTGATGTTCTGAAGCAAACCAAATGGTTTTATTTTCATTTAGGAGGACGATATCTGTCCGTTGCAGCTCAATACATGTTTGATGGGCTTTTGGGGAACAAGATTTGGTATGATATTGTAAATACGGTGTTTTTTTCTTTTTTTATTATGATTTGCGGGAAGTTGGTGAATACAAGTAGAGCTGGGGGGCACACGCTATTATTTGTATTGCTGTTTTGGCTTCTTTGCCCGGTTCCTAGGGAAACATTGTTTTGGATTGCAGGCTCTACGACTTATTTGTGGGCCCATTCATTGACTTTTCTCTTCCTTTTGGTTTTTATAAAATGTAAAAACAAAGATTACAGTTGGCTAGGTAAATTGGGATTGTTCTTTCTTTCATTTTTTTCCCCAACGGAATTTATAGCAGGGGTTTCTATTTGCGGTGCTTTTGTTGTCTATTATTTGTGCCATGTCAAAGAATTCAAAGGGAATGCGGTTCCCTTGGTTGTTGGATTTGTTATTGGGACTTTGGTACTTATGCTTGCTCCTGGCAATTTTGCTCGGATGCATGCGAGTGAACAGAATTCTTTTTTCTTGTGGACGAATCTGAAAGAATTGATCCTCCATTTTCCTAAAGAAATCATAAAATATAAGGCATTATGGTTGTTTTTGGTTGTTATGCTTTTAGGAGTGAAAAGAGATAATGAACTGACAAAAAAATGGATGCGTGGCAATTGGGTTTTACTCTTATCGCTTGCATGGAGCATTGTTGCGTTCAGTGTGGTTTTTAGACCTTACCAAAGAGCTTTGTTTTTTACGGAAACACTATCAATCATTCTGCTGTTACGCTTTTTTACTGATGATTCAATTGTTGCCATGATAGAACCTTTTTCGGCTCGTTTGAAAGTAATGTTTGGAGAAAAAGCGTTTGCCTCAAGATATTGGCTTGTTGGATCGTTGCTTTTTGCCATTTTTTTGGTGGATGCGAGTTTTGCTATAAAAGAAACTGTCAGGCAAAAGAACAACAATAATAGATTGTTAAGTGAGATTGCCGCAGCTGGTGGCGTCGCCGCAGTTGACTATCCGTTATCGTCTCATCGTATGGCCTATGCACCCGACTATCCGAAATGGAGTTGGCCAGGTATTGCTTATCAGTTAGGTTTGGACTCAGTGCATGTCTATCCGTATTTTTGTCAAGATAAATATTACAGGACTTCTCCTTTGGGCGATAGGGTTTGGCTTGATAAACAAGGATTGGCGGATGTCAATCCAAATTATCATTTATCAAAGAATTGCATGTTGTTTTTCCGTATTCCGGTTGAGGAATTGCAAGACAATCAACAAGTCGTTTTCAAAATTTCTTATTCTCGTCCGCACAAATGGTGGAAGGAATGGTTGGATAAATATCGGAACTATGTTTATGAAAGAGAGTCTGTCGTGAGACGAGATAAGCCAGATGAGGTGTTCGATGGATATAATTTTTATGTTGTATGGTTTTTAAAGGAAAATGCCAAAAACATTAATGCTGTGGAAATAGAAATGCATCATTGATATCTGTAATGTGTCTTTCCCTTTTCATCATCAACCGTAACAACACCGCAATTGCTCTTTCGTTATTTGTCAAAATCACAGTGATTTTGGCAAGATTTGAAGATTTTTTTAATAAGAATCGCAGATTTTTTCATAGACTTTTGAAGATTTTTTTAATAAGAATCGCAGATTTTTTATATCTTTGCAGCCTAAAAATAAATGAGTTATGATTAGGAGGCTACAAAACGATAATTTGATTTCAAATATCAGCGAACCTCGAAAGGCTATTCAGGTTGTGGCAGGTCCTCGGCAGGTGGGGAAAACCACCATGGTGAAGCAGGTGCTGAATGAAATCACTATTCCGTCGTTGTTCTTCAATGCCGATGGAGTTGCGCACGACGACAATACATGGATTGCTGCCCGTTGGGAGGATGCCCGTGCGCAGATGCGGTTCGGACAAAACCACGAGTTTCTGCTCGTTTTTGATGAGATCCATAAAATCGACAACTGGAGCGAACAAGTGAAGAGGGAATGGGATGCTGATACCTTCAACGATGTGAATCTGAAGGTGATCCTGCTTGGCTCTTCTCGCTTACTGCTGAAGAAGGGACTGACGGAGTCGCTCGCTGGTCGTTTTGAGCTGCTGCCCATGACGCATTGGTCCTATCGGGAAATGCATGAAGCTTTTGGGTGGGACATTAACCAATATGTTTATTTTGGCGGCTATCCTGGCAGCGCGGCCTATATGTCCAACGAGACCCGCTGGCGGCGCTATATGCGCGATTCCATTGTCGCGCCAGCCATCGAGAAGGACGTGTTGCAGACCACATATATCTACAAGCCAGCCCTGATGCACCAGCTCTTCCATCTCGGCTGTGCCTATTCAGCGGAACAATTGTCGTACAACAAAATGCTGGGCCAACTGCAGGATGCAGGCAATGCCACCACGTTGGTCAACTACCTCGAGGTGTTGGGCGAGAGCAAGCTGCTTATCGGTTTGCAGAAATATGCAGTCGACAAGTCGCGAAAATACCGCTCCATACCCAAATTGCAAGTGTTTAACAATGCGTTGCTTACCGTGATGACGGATGGCATGACCTACGAGAAGGCCTACACGCATCCCACTTTATGGGGGCGTTGGGTGGAGTCAGCAGTGGGCTGTTATCTTCTGGACAAGGCTGACGAGTTGGAATACAAGTTGTATTATTGGAGGGAAAGTAATGAGGAAGTCGACTTCGTGATTGCCCGAGGCGAAAGTCTGGTCGCCATAGAGGTGAAAAGCGGCAGAAGGCAGCACAACACAGGACTGAGTACTTTCCGTGAAATGTATCATCCTCAGTATTCCATGGTGGTCGGCGGCGATGCCATGCCCCTTGAAAAGTTTTTTACAGGCAATTTGTCTAATTTGCTGTGACTATGATACTCTCCATCATTACCATTAACCGGAACAACGCTGCAGGTCTTGAAAAGACCATGCGAAGCGTGGCTGCTCAAACTTTCAAGGAACTTGAGTACATCGTCATAGATGGTGCATCAACCGATGGCAGCGTGGAAGTGATAAAAAGCTTGGAATCAGAGTTCGCCCATCTGAAGTGGGTTTCGGAGCCTGATGCGGGCATCTATAATGCCATGAACAAAGGACTTCGCATGGCATCGGGCGACTATATCCAAATCCTTAATTCGGCGGACTGCTTGGCCGCCCCTGAGGTGACCGAGCGGATGTTGGAAGAACTGGAAAAACAAGGTTATCCTTCCATCCTCTACGGCAATATGGTGAAGTGTTTCTCCGATGGACGCAAGATGGTTGACAAATGCTTTGCTGGTCAGGAAATCACCATGCTCGGTATGTACACGGGAACGTTGAACCACGACCCGGCATACATCCGTCGCGACTTGTTTGAGAAATATGGTTGTTACGATGAGAGTTTGAAAATTGTTTCAGATTGGAAATGGTATTTGCAAGCCCTCATTCTCGGTGACGAAAAACCGCAATATGTGGATATGGATGTCACCTTGTTTGATATGACAGGCATCAGTGAAACCAATAAAGAGTTGGACAAAAAAGAGCGTGAAATGGTTTTGGAACAGCTGTTCCCCAAGGCTGTTGTCGGCGATTATGAGCGTTTCGCTTTCCCCATCAGCCAAATCAAGCGGTTGCAACGGCATCCTTGGGCTTACAAGTTGATGTGGTTTGTTGAGCGTTGCCTTTTTAAGATGGAAAAGCGCAAGAATAGGAAAACTGCTATCGTAAGATACGAATAAGACGATGAGGTTCTCTGTCATCATACCGCTTTATAACAAAGCACCCTATGTGGCTAAAGCCATCGGAAGCGTGCTCTCCCAAACCTTTGCCGACTATGAGTTGGTGATCATGGATGACGGGAGCCAGGACGGTTCTTTTGAGGTGGCCTTGCAATGTATTGACGGGCACCCTAACTGTCACATTTATCGGCAAACCAACAAAGGCGTTAGCGTGGCGCGTAACAATGCGGTGGCCCTTTCACAAGGGGAATACCTCTGCTTTTTGGATGCCGATGATTGGTGGGAACCGACGTTCTTGGAAGAGATGTCGAGACTGATAGAAGAGTTTCCGGATGCCGGCATTTATGGCACTAACTATACCATTGTAAATGAGACGAGGCATAAGACTCGTGTGGCATCGGTAGGCGTGGATCCGGGGTTTGAAAAAGGTTACATCAACTATTGCCAAGTGTACGCCAAAACATTGTATATGCCCTTGACATCCATAACGGTGTCGATTCCTCGGGTTGTTTTTCAGGAGATGCAAGGCTTCCCCAAAAACATTAAACTGGGGGAGGATTTCATGTTGTGGATACGAATCGCTTTGAACTACAAGGTCGCCTTCCTTAACCAGCCCCTGGCTTTCTACAACCAAGATGTGGATGGCGTAAATCGCGGTGTGGGCAGGCTGCATCAGCCGCAAGAACACATGCTATGGAATCTGGGCTTTTTGGAAGAGGAGGAAAGGACGAATCCCGATTACAAGCAGTTGATTGATCGTCTGCGCGTGTCAAGTTTAATGCCGTATTACCTCTCTAAGCTATATCACGACGATGCTGCGCTTGAACTGCAGAAGGTGAATTGGGATTTGCAGCCGACCATAGTGAGAAGGTTGTATAAAACGCCTTTAGTTTGGTTGAAAGTAACTAATGGCATCAGAAAGTGTGTGGTTCGTTTGAAAGATAAGTTTTCCGAAGGCTACATTAAGAATAAACGTTGAGAATGAAAAGAGTATTACTCGTTTTTGGAACACGTCCGGAAGCCATCAAAATGGCTCCTTTGGTGCATGAATTCAAAAAGCATGGAGATGTTTTTGAAACGTTGGTTTGTGTTACTGGCCAGCATAGGGAGATGTTGGACCAGGTCCTGGATTTGTTTCAGGTCAAGCCCGACTATGATTTGAACATCATGAAACCCGATCAAGACTTGTATGACGTTACGAGTCGTATCCTGATGGGCATGCGTGATGTGCTTGCCGAAGTCCGCCCTGATGTGGTTTTCGTTCACGGCGATACCACCACTTCCATGGCATCGGCCCTTGCGGCATTCTATCAGCAGATACCCGTGGCTCATGTGGAAGCAGGATTGCGTACGGGAAACATCTACAGCCCATGGCCGGAAGAGATGAATCGCTCCATTACGGGACGTATCGCGACCTATAATTTCGCTCCGACCCTATGCTCAAAAAACAACCTGCTAAAAGAAAACGTGCCAGAGGGATCAATAGTGGTGACGGGCAACACGGTGATTGACGCGCTTCATTGGGTGGTTGAGAAGATTGCATCTGATTCGCAATTGCAAGATTTGATAAAAAGTGAAATCAAGTCAATGGGTTATGATACGGCTCGGCTTGATGAGGGAAGGCGCTTGGTGTTGATAACGGGGCATCGTAGAGAGAATTTCGGCGATGGCTTTTTGAACATCTGTCGGGCCATCAAAGGATTGTCTGAGATGTATCCCAAGGTTGATTTTGTGTATCCCATGCATTTAAATCCCAATGTTCGTAAACCTGTGTTGGATATCCTTGGGAAGGGGAATCCCAATATCATTCTGATAGAACCCCTTCAGTATCTTCTGTTTGTGTATTTGATGGAAAAATCGTATTTGGTGCTTACGGATAGTGGCGGCATCCAAGAGGAAGCTCCCGGTTTGGGTAAACCGGTTTTGGTGATGCGAGATACGACCGAAAGGCCCGAGGCGGTTGAAGCCGGTACTGTTTTATTGGTAGGGGCAGATAGGGAGAGAATAATAAAAGGCGTATCTGATTTATTGGATAATGGTGCCGTGTATGAGAACATGAGCAAGGCAATCAACCCCTATGGCGACGGGAAGGCCTGCCAGCGAATTGTTGAACATTTGTTGAAATTGAAATGATACCAAAGATCATCCATTATTGTTGGTTCGGAAGAGGGCCAATGCCCGAGTTGGCGGAAAAATGTATTGCCTCGTGGCATAAGTTTATGCCCAACTATGAATACAAGTTGTGGAACGAAGACAACTTTGATGTCAATTCGGTTCCCTACACGAAAGAGGCTTATGTGGCTCGCAAGTTCGCATTCGTGACGGATTATGTGCGTCTCTGGGCTTTGTATACAGAGGGAGGGATCTATATGGATACGGATGTGGAAATCCTGAAGCCTTTGGACGATTTGTTGCATCTGTCGGCTTTTACGGGGTATGAGGGCAGTAAGACACAGCCTCCTGTGACAGGACTGATGGCCAGCAAGGCAGGAGGGGAATGGGTGAAGGAACAACTTGAATCCTATAATGGATCCCATTTTATCAAGGAAGACGGTTCTTTTGATTTGACCACCAACACGATCCGTATTTCGACCATAATGCGTAACAATGGATTTATCCAGGATGGTAAATACAGCGTATATAAGGACATGCATGTGTTCCCAACGGAGTATTTTTGCCCTCGACAGACCACAGGGGAGTTTTTTCTTACAGAGAACACCTATTGCGACCACCATTTTATGGGCACCTGGAATGACAACAGTAGAGGTGGGTTTCTCTTAAAGGTTATCGGACAAAAAAACATGACGCGTTTGATTAAGTTGAAGCGAAGACTGTTGGGATAACCTAAAAATGTCTATTTTTGCAACCTTTTTGTTCAGATTCGAAATCTAAATGATATGCTGACTTATTTTCCAAAGTTCATATCTACTAGGGCCATCATTTGCTATGTCATCACATTGGTTTTGGTGAGCGCTATCTTTATGAGTCATGCTATGCCTTTCCAATTCATGGTGTTTGGTATAGTGTCGGTTGTGGTGTTTTTCACCTTTGCCACCAAACTAACCATGGGATGGCAGACCTATTCCCCGTATATATATGCCAAGAAGCTTTTTATCACCGCATTCATCATCCGTTTGATCTATGTCATTTTCATTTATTTTTATTACATTGAAATGACGGGCATTCCTTTTGCCTATCACACCGGTGATGAATACCAATACCATATTTCTGCTGCATTATGGCGACTGGAGGGTTTCGAAAGGTATTGGGAGGAGTTGACGTATTATTATGCATACTCTGACCGTGGCTATATTATGTGGTTGGGTTTGGAATATAAGTTGCTGGGTACCCACGTGCTGCCGGCAAGAATCGTGAAATGCTTTATTGACGCATTCTCGTGTGTGTTGATGTATAATTTGGCGAAGCGCAACTTTGGCGAAGCGGTGGGGCGGATGACGGCCGTTTTTTGTATGTTGATGCCTAACATGTGGTATTATTGTGGCCTCACATTGAAAGAAACGGAAATGGCTTTTTTGGTGGTTCTCTTTGTTGAACGCGCCGACGCCGCATTCCATCTGGAAAAGTTGAGTTTTAAGGAATTGATCCTTCCTTTGGTTGTTATTTTGGTTATGTTTACTTTCCGCACGGCATTGGCGGGCGTGCTCGTCGCTGGTATGGCTGTGGCACTTGTGTTTACCTCGAAAAGACAATTGAAGACGTGGCAGAAGTTTTTGTACGGAACTATTTTTGTTGCTTGGATGGTCTCTATGGTGAGTGCTGAATTGTGGGAGGAAGCCCAATTGTTGTGGCAAGGAAGAGAACAGAACCAAAGCATCGGCTATGAATGGCGCGCCACACGTGTTAATGGTAATGCTTTTGCGAAATATGCATCTGCTTCTTTGTTTGCACCTTTGATATTTACTATACCTTTCTCTTCTATGGTGTCCATTATGAATCAAGAGCATCTGATGATGCTCAATGGTGCCTGCTTTATCAAGAACATTCTTTCTGGTTTTACGATTTTGGCTTTGTTTATGTTGTTGTTCCGAGGAACTTGGCGAAAGCATGTCTTGGTCATTTCTATTATGTGTGGTTATCTTGTGGTGCTGGTGTTTAGTAACTTTGCACATTCTGAACGTTTCCATTTTCCCATTTTGCCGTTAGAGTTAATGTTTGCTGCATATGGGATATCGCAATTGACGAACAAGCATAAACGATGGTACACCATTTGGCTGGTGGGTATTTGTATAGCCACCATTGCATGGTCGTGGATTAAATTGGCGGGTAGAGGACTGGTGTAATGAGAATACTTGTTGTCGCGTCTTTTAACAAAGGCATTTTCGCCCCTTTTATTGTCGAACAGACCGAAGCACTGAAGCGGCAGGGATGTGAAGTGGGATATTTTGGTTTGCAAGGTAAGGGCTTGAAAGGTTATTTGCAGAACCTACCCCAACTAAAACGAACAATCGAGGAATGTAAACCAGATGCCGTTCATGCACACTATGGCTTGTCGGGCCTATTTGCCAACTTGCAGCGTCGTGTTCCTGTGGTGACCACCTATCATGGTTCGGATATCAACGATAGGAAAGTATTGCCGTTTTCCAAGATGGCGATGCGTTTGTCAGCATGGAACATCTTTGTTTCAAGAAAGACCATGGAAATGGTTCATCTAGAACAAAAGTGTACATTGCTGCCATGTGGAATTGACCTTTCGAAGGCCCAATTGACCTCTCGAAATGAAGCAAGACAAAAGATGGGACTGAATCTCGACAAACGATATGTCCTTTTCGCCGGCGCTTTCGATAATGCCGTGAAAAACGCTCCTTTGGCAAAAGAGACTGTAGCATCGTTGCGCGACGATCAAGTTGAATTGTTGGAATTAAAAGGCTACTCGCGTGATGAGGTGACTTCGCTCATGTGTGCGGCTAATGCTTTGCTGATGACGTCGTATAACGAAGGCTCTCCCCAAGTCGTCAAGGAAGCGATGGCAAGTGGATGCCCTGTCGTGAGTGTGGATGTGGGTGATGTCAAAGAGCGTGTCGAAGGGGTGGAGGGCTGCTATGTTGCACAAACACGAGAGGCAAAAGAATTGGCCGAAGGCTTGGCTAAGGCGATCGCTTTTGAAGGGAAAACGAGAGGCCGAGAAAGAATCATCGCCGACGGATTGGATAATGTTAGAATTGCAGACCAACTGCTTGAAATATACAATAGTGTCATCTAAAGACTATGAAAGCCTATCTTGAGATAAAAAAACAACCCGTGCCCAATTACGAGGCCAATGGCTTGTGGAAGACCATGCGGCTGTCGGCCAAGGAGCATGGGTATAAGTCAGCGTTGGTGTTTGGCTTTGTGAGGCTAAAGGATCACATGCTTAACGTGTGGGCTCAGACTTTCCCATGGAATAAGGCGCGTGTAAAGATGCAGAGATGGAGAGGGGTAAGAATAGGAAAAAATGTTCATATAGGGACGTATGTGAATATGGATTTGCCCTATCCGTACTTCATTTCCGTTGAAGATGGTGTGTCGCTGGCGGGAAGCATCACCATCTTGGCCCATAACAAGCCGCTTGAGTATCATAAGAACGTCAGTCCTTCTTACATTGCCCCCGTCGTCATCCGTAAAAACGCGTGGGTGGCTGTGAATGTGACGCTTCTGCCTGGCGTCGAAATCGGCGAAGGTGCGATTGTGGCCTCCAATAGTCTGGTGAACAAAGACGTGCCTCCCATGACTTTATATGGCGGCATCCCCGCAAAGTTCATCAAGGATCTTTCTGAGAAGTTGAAGGACAACTACACACCTGAAGAGTTTGAGCGTTTGCTGAATGAACGAAAAGAGAGATACGGTATTTGATGCGTACTGAATATTTAAAAAATTCATTAGTCAAACTACCATGAATGTGCTGATTCAACTGAGCCATCCCGCTCATTTCCATCTTTATAAGTATGTGGCCAAGAACTTAATGGATGACGGTCATAAGGTCTTTATTCTCATTAAGACCAAGGATATCTTGGAAGACCTTTTGACGCAATCGGGTCTGCCTTACGAGAATATTTTGAAGGAGGCGCATCGCAAGAGCAAGATGGGCGTGCTTTGGGATATGTTGGTGCGTGATTGGCGAATGCTTCGGTTCGTGCACAAAAACAAGATCGATTTGCTCACTGGGTCAACGCCGGAGGTGGCGCAAGTGGGCTGGCTGACAAGGAAATACAGAGTTAACACTGGCGAGGATGACATGAGGATTGTGCCTTTGTTTCAGCAGATGGCAGGGCCCTTCATCCAATGCATATTGTCGCCCGAAGTATGCGATAATTGGAAGTTGGAGCCCAAATCGGTGAAATATGCTGGGTATCATAAACTGGCCTACCTCCATCCGAATCAGTTTACGCCGGACAAGCGTGTGGTTGAGAAGTATTTCCCTGCGGAACGCCCTTATTTCATCTTGCGTTTTGCCAAGTTGAAGGCCTATCATGACGTGGCTGCCGATGCCCATGGCATCAATACTGAGATTGCCCAACATTTGGTGGATCTGTTGCTCCCTCATGGGGATGTGTACATCACTTCGGAACGGGAACTAGAACCTCAATTCGAGAAATACAGGTTGAATATCAATCCGCTAGATATCCATCATTTGATGGCTTTTGCCACAATGTATATTGGAGACAGTCAGAGCATGGCGGTTGAGGCGGCTATGCTGGGCACGCCGAGCTTGCGTTTTAATGATTTTGCGGGTAGGATTGGCGTGCTGGAAGAGTTGGAGCATAAATATAACCTGACCTTTGGCATCCAGCCAACCCATCCCGAACAGCTTTATGCTAAAGTAGATGAATTATTGAAGATGCCCGATTTGCATGAGGTTTTTCAACAACGTCGAAAAAAAATGCTGGAGGATAAGATTGATGTGACCGCGTTTTTGACGTGGTTTATTGAGAACTACCCCGAAAGCAGAAAAACGATGCTTCAACAACCTGATTTTCAATGGCGTTTCAAATGAGTAGAGACTTTACTTTGGCGAAATATACGGAACTTCTTCGGAGGCTGGGTGACAACGGATATCGTTTCATCACCTTTGAGCAGTACTGTAAGGAGAAGGAGTCACTAGAGGCAAAGTTTGTCATTCTGCGCCATGACGTTGACTTGAAGCCTGAGAATGCGTTGGCAACAGCTAAGATAGAACATTCGCTGGGGATTCGGGCTTCCTATTATTTCCGTGTTGTTGAGCAGAGCAACTATCCTGATGCCATTGAGTCTATTGCCGCTTTGGAGCATGAAATAGGCTATCACTATGAGGACATGTCGTTGTGCAACGGAGATGCCGAAAAGGCCATTGCCCACTTTGAGCAGCAACTTACGTATTTTCGTCAGTTCTATCCAGTGAAAACCATCTGCATGCATGGCGCGCCGCGCAGCAAATATGATGGCAGGGATTTGTGGAAATCGTTTGATTACCATACTTTTGGCATTATCGGCGAGCCCTATTTTGATGTGGATTTTTCCAAAGTGCTTTATCTTACCGATACGGGCCGCCGTTGGGACGGATTCAATGTGAGTGTTCGTGACAAGATACCCGTCTATCAAGACCAATGGATTAAGGAGGGACTCGTTTATCATTCCACGGATGATATCATTATGGCAAGTGGTAATGGAACCTTACCACAAAGGTTGATGATGACCACTCATCCCCAGCGTTGGACCAATGCATGGGGCGAATGGCTGATGGAAAAAAGCCTTCAATCCGTTAAGAATGTGGTGAAAAGAATGCTGGTATAGCATTTTGTCGGAAATATTTTGTATTTTTGCACGATAATAGAACGATAATAATTTAATATCTATATGAAAATCAATAAAATAGCTTTGTTTTTTGCTTTGGTTGTTATTGCCATGGCCTCTACCTCATGTGTCACCGCCAAGAAAGTGCGTTATTTGCAGGATATGCCCAAGGCTGGTATGCCTTTGAATGAGGCCTTGGAGGCGACGGTGGCCCCGTATGATGAACTCCGTATCCAGGTGCTGAGCAATACGGGAAAGGACGATGAACTGCTCAAGCCTTTCAATGCCATGCAGACCATGAATATGGGCGGTGGCGGTAATTTGGGCGGTTATCTTGTAGATGCTCAAGGTAATATTGAATTTCCTGTTTTGGGTGAAATCCACGTACAAGGACTGACTCGACTTCAATTACAGGATACCATCGCTTCGCGTTTGGAGCAAAATGGCTATATCAAGAATCCTTTGGTGGTGGCTCGTTTCCTGAATTTCAAGGTGTTTTTCTTGAGCAGTTCGGGAGGTAAGGTAATTAATGTCACCAATGAACGTTGCACCTTTTTGGAGGCTTTGTCTATGGCAGGAGGCTTGGACTGGTACACCCGTCGCGACCGCATCGGCGTGATGCGTGAAGTGGATGGGAAACGGGTCATCCATTATCTGGATCCGCGTTCCACCTCCATTTTTGACGACGATTTCTTTGTGTTGCAGCAAAACGATATCATCTTTACTGAAGAGATGGGCTACAAGTTCTTCAATAACAATTTGAATACCGTTTTGGCTTTGATTTCTTCGATTACCTCTTTGGTGTCGATTTATGCCTTGATTAGGACTTTTATACCTAAACAAGACTAAAAATTCTATGATTTCGATTTGCATCGTGTATTACTATAATAATTGACAATATAATGGCTACTGACAACAACAATACAAACATGAGGCCCAACGACATGAATGCGTTTTTCGATGAAAATGCAAACAGCGGCTTTAAGTTCAAGGATTTGGTTTTTTTGATTCTGCATAATCTGCCGTGGTTCCTTATTTGTGCCGCAATTGGTGGTATTATTGCTTTTTACAATGTGCGTGGCAAAGATAGAATCTATGCCAGTTCCTCGTCCATTCTTATCAAGACATTGGCCAACGGTGGCTCGGAATCGTTTCGTGGTTCGGCGCCCTTGAACTTGATTTCAGGCCCAGGTTTGGTGGTAAGTACGGTCAACAATGAGGTGATGGTGCTTCGTTCACAGAAAAACATGGAGGATATGGTGCGCCAGTTGAATTTGTGCACCATGTATTCATATAAAACCAAGGTGTCGCGCCGTAATACAGATTTGTATAAGGACTCGCCTATTACTGTGTCTTTCCCAGAGATGGATGAGAATGGTGGCGCTTCATTTAGCGTGAAGCCCTTGGATCACGAATTTGTCTTATTGGATGATTTCGGTGAGAATGTCCCGTCCATGAAAGTGAGGTTGAACGACACGGTGATTTCTCCTATTGGCAAATTGGTAGTTTCACCCACATGGAAGTATGACGATTTTATCAATACTGCTGTTGTGGTGCGTCATATGCCGTTGAAGTCGGTGGCGGCTTCCTACCGTGGCCGTATTAATGTGCAAAGAGACAGTGAGCGTAATGCTTTGTTGCGCTTGTATTTAAACGACACGTCTCCGTTAAGGGCCGCGGATGTCCTGAATACTTTGATGGAAGTGTATAATCAGGAATCCATAGATGACCAGCAGCGTATTTTGAACTATACGGAAAAATTCATCAACGACCGTATCGAAATGTTGATGAGTGATATTGAGGAGTATCAGCAGTATTCGGTTGATTTCAAGAAAGGTCACAACATTATTGATATGGGTAGTTATGGTCAAGCCTATGTCGCAAAGAGCAATGCTAAGACAGAAGAAATGCAACAGCTTGAGTCCCAGAAGGATATGATGCGTTATCTACTGAATTTCATTAAGAATAATCAAGACCAGATTGTCCCGGTGGGCGTGGTGAAAGTTTCTTCAGAAGCTGCGTCGGTCATCGCCAAATACAATGATAACTTGGTGAAGATTGAGAAGTATAAAGCGGATGGCACGATGAATAACCCCGTGGCCAGAAGTGTTGTGGAAGAGCAGGTCTCACTTCATGCTAGCATTGTTTCCATCCTTGAGACCAACTTGATTGGTCTTGAAGATCGCATCAATGCCGCCAACAAGGAAAGGATGATAGCCAACTCGCAAATTCAAACCGTTCCTGAGGCCCAGGTGGAGTTCCAGTCGTTGGCTCGTATGCAGAACATCAAGGAACAGCTGTACCTCAATCTGCTGACCAAGCGCGAGGAGTTGATGATGACCAGTCCCCAATTGGAGGCTACGGGTAAAGTCATCGACTATGCTTCGCCTAACTACGGCCCGGTGGCTCCCGATGAGAAACGTGCTACGTTGATCGGTATCCTGATTGGCTTGGCCATCCCGATTGCCATCATGCTGCTCCGCAATATGATGGATACCACCATCCATGATAGGGTGGATGTTCAGAAGAGCTCCAACGTACCTTTCTTGGGCGATGTGCCGTTTGATGGCGAAGTGAAGGGCCATGTGGTCTCGGTGAAGGAGAATGGTCGAGACTCGCTTTCCGAGTCCTTCCGACTTATTCGATCTAGCCTTGAGTACATGAAAGACCGAAAGGAGGGAGGCCATGTCATCATGTTCACTTCGTTTATGGTGTCGTCGGGAAAGACCTTCGTGTCCACCAACTTGGCAACGAGTTTTGCCTTGGCGACGCGAAAGACGGTCATCGTCGACTTGGATATCCGTAAAGGTACGCTGTTTAAGGTGTTTGGCGTCAATACTAGGGCAGGTGTATCTAACTACCTGTCGGGCAAAACAGATAGCGTGGATGACATTGTGCACTCCAGCCAGACAACCCCCAATCTCGATATTATTTTCTCGGGTCCGGTGCCGCCTAACCCTGCCGAGTTGCTGATGAGCCCGCGTCTTGACGATTTAGTCGCTGAGTTGCGCAAGCGTTATGAATACATCTTCTTGGATAACGTACCTGTGGGTATGGTGGCCGACTCCGACATTGTGAAACGTGTGGCCGACACCACCATCATGGTGCTGAGAGCGGGCACGACCGACAAGCGCTTGCTCTTCGACGTTGACAAGTTCTATCACGACAACAAGTTCCCGAACCTCTGCGTGGTGTTGAACGGCGTGAGTAAGAGGAAGCGTGGCTACGGCTATTATGGTTACGGATATGGTTACGGATATGGTTATGGCTATGGTTATGGCTATGGTTATGGCTACGGTTACGGCTATGGCAGTGAAGAGGAGGAGAGGAAGAAAAACAGGAAATGGTATGAGAAATTGTATGATAAAATCTTCCCCAACCGCCATCATCATCACCGCCGTTCACACGGACATTTCAAGTCGGGAAGCGACGGTAAAGCATAAGTAGGCGTATGTTCGGCTTTAGAAAGAAATATAGTTTACCGGAAGACTTCTTCCAAGGCGCCCATGACATCCATTGTCATTTGCTGCCCGGTGTCGACGATGGCTTCTCATCGGCTGAGAAATCATTGTACGCCTTGAAGAAACTGGAGGAGCGTGGCGTGAAAAAGATGATCCTCACACCTCACTTCATGAATAATTACCCGGAAAACAACCGCAAAAGCATCTCCGCTGAGTTTGAGACCTTTAAGGCTGAAGCGGAGAAAGCCTGCCAGATTGAGTTGCGATTGGGCGGTGAGTATATGCTAGAAGGCGGTTTTCCTGAACATTTCAAACAAGGCTTCCTGACTTTGGATAAAGCGGGTACCCATGTGCTTTGCGAGACATCTTATATGATGTATGAGCAGAATTACACCAATATGCTCTACGACATCATGTGTGAGGAACTGCAGCCAGTCATCGCGCATCCCGAGCGCTATGAATACGCGGGAAAGGACGTCTACATGAGGTGGAAGGACAAACGCTACAAGTTCCAGATGAACCTGCTTTCGCTAGCGGGCGTGTATGGCGAGCCTGCCCGCGAGAAGGCGCATTTCCTTTTGAACGAGGGGATGTATGACTACATCGGCTCCGACATGCATGGCTTGGACAACTTCAGGCGTTTCCTCCCTGAGCTTAGGCTGAGAACGAAAGAAATTGACGCCATAGCGCAACTGCTAGAGAATAACAAGACACTGTTTGACTGATCCCCAAAGGCTCAGCGACATAAAAAACAATCCCGATGGCATGGCCGTCGGGATTGTTTTGTTTATGGGTTTCGCGTGTCAGAAAGTGTATCCGACCGAGAAATAGGCACTGACGCGTTTGGTGCAGTCAGACCATTGCAGGGTGAACGAAATCGGGCCGATAAAACTATTATAGGCATAGCGCAAACCTACGCCAGAGAAGTGCCTCGAGCCTTCAATGAAGCCTTTGCCAAAGGGGTTGAAGCCATACAAGAAATTGTAGGTGGCTGTGACATAATGCTTTTCCAAGAAATTGAAGCGGAAGTCGCAGCGTGCAATAGCGGTGAAGTTGTTGACATAGTCGACATGGTTGATGCCGATAAAGGGCATTTGCTGGTCGAAATGCCGCCCTTCGATTTCACCGCCGACAACATTCCAAAGGTTGGCGTAGGCAGCAGCTCCAAACAAGCATCTGGCATAAAGTTGGGGTATGATGGTGAACATTTTGTCGTAGGGCGTGATGTAGCCTTGTATGTTATAACCGATTTCATACGTGTTGCCTGAGGCGCCTTTTAGGTCGAAGTGTATTCGCCCGTTTAAGGTCGTGTTGATGCCATGTTTGGCAAAATAGGGATCGTCGAGGTTGTCGTATTTCAACGTGACGAAGGGCGTGACCAAGAGATTGTCGTTGTAGTAGGACGAGGAAATCGTCGACTGGTCGATGGTGTCGTTGCTGAAATCGATGGTAAAGGGATTGGAGAAGGAGGTTGAGGAGAGGTTGGCTCCAACGGCGGTGCTGATGTCAAGCAAGTGGAACTGCGACACGTATGCGCTGACCCGGTGCTGGACATAGTTGAGGTTGTTGTAGTCGTTGCCGGTAGTCAACGCCTTGTAGTGCTCGCCTCGATAGTCGTATGCCAAACTGAAACTGGCCAGATTGATACTCGCGTAGGTAGCCGTGATGTCGAATTTCGGATTGTAGCTGAGCTTACCGCTGAGGCTGAGCTTGAATCCGTTGAGGCGTTTCTCGTTGAGGCCTAACTTGAGCAGCAGGCCTGCGCCTTCTTCGGTGTCGTATCGTAGCCCTAGACCGAAGACATTGGGCTGTGTCGGTTTGAAGTTCATGCTTAAGGCATAGGTGTCTTGAACCTCTCCGTTGATGGTGTCGGTACCGCTTTCCGTCAAGTTGTAGGTGATGTCGTCGAAGGCGCCGGTGCCTCTATAGATGTCAACGGCATGGTTGATTTCAGCTTCCGAGATAAGCTGTCCTGCCTTCAGTTTCCCTTTTCTGAGCAGCCATTTTGTTCTCAACATGTCGCTTGGATTGATGTCAATGGAGCTGATGTAGACGGGAGCGTCAGCGAGGTTTTTCGCTTTTGTCGCTCTTAATTGCTTGTCTAAAGGTGCTCCGTTGATGGAGTCCAATTGATGTTTGATGCTCATCAAAACGGAATCGTATTTCTTCGCTTCTTGGTAACCACGGTTGACCAGCGTGTCGATGGCGTCGTGGTTAAAACTTAAGGTGCCATAGCCAGTGATGTCGGGCGTGATGTGTAGCCTGCATAGGGCTTGGTTTTCGAATCTTTTGTTGTTGACGGCGTTGTCAATCAGCCCGTTGAGGACGTCGGGTAGGGTAACATCATCTTCTGCGATAAGGGTGTCGGCATCTGTCACTTCGACTCCGATGATGATGTCGGCTCCCATTTTCTTGACCAGGTCGGCGGGAAAGTTGTTGACCAAACCGCCATCGACGAGCAAATGATTGTCCATGGAAACAGGTGTGAACACCCCGGGGATGGCCATGCTGGCTCGCATCGCAGTGGGCACACTGCCGTGCCTGATGTCGACTTCCTTGCCGGTCTTGATGTCGGTGGCCACACAAGCGAAAGGAATGGGCAGGTCGTTGAAGTCCATCTCTTTTTGATAGCCTACGCACAAGTCATTGAAGAGGTTGATCAATGCCGTGTTGTTGACAAATGCACTGGGTATGAAGCCGATGGGCTGTGTGTCAAGTTTGGTGCTAAAGAGTCGACTGAGACTGAAAGGAATACTGACGATGTAAGTGCTACGGCGTTCTCTGGTCTCAAGCGACATGGCGGAACGGTCGATGCTGTTGCCCACATATTGCGACCAGTTCATGTTGGCTATCAATGAGGCGAGTTCGTCGGGCGAGTAACCCATGGCATAAAGGCCGCCGATGATGGAGCCCATGCTTGTGCCCGCCACGTAGTCGACAGGGATGCCGATTTCTTCAAGGTGTTTCAACACGCCGATGTGTGCGGCGCCTTTGGCGCCGCCCCCTCCAAGCACCACGCCTACTTTCGGACGTGGCGTAGCATGGAGGCGAACGGGGTGTTGGGCATGGAGCGACAACCCCATTACGCAGATTGCAAACAATACTATGATACGTTTCATGATTTTGGTTGAATAGGCTTGGAAATTAGAACGTGTAGCCAATTGAGAAATAGACTCCCCAGCGGTTTTCGGAGTATCTCCTTGACCATTGGCCGGTTAACGAAATGGGTCCGACGGGACTATCAATGGAATACTTTATGCCAGCCCCTTGGGCAATTTCAGCAAGGAAGTATTGAGGCGTATACTCTAATGTTTTCCAATCGGCCAGTATGTTATATGTGGCGGTTATGTAATGCTTCCTGAAGAAATTATAACGAAAATCGACACGGATTATACTTGAGTTGTCGTTGGTCCATCCCACAGATCCAAAGCCAATGAAAGGCATCTGGTTCTCAAAATGGCGACCCGCAATCTCACCTCCGCACACGTTATAAAGGTTGAAATATGTAGGTCTATTAAACACCCAACGGCCATATACTTGGGGAATGATGGTGAACCTGCCATTGTTTGGCGTAATGTAGGCTTGAAATGCGTAGCTGAATTCTGGACAATTCTTTTTAATCCATTCGTGAACACTGTCGGTTTTAGTGAAATCAAAATGATAACGACCGGTCAGTCGGGCATAGAAGCCATGTTTGGCAAAATAGGCATCGTCAAGATTATCATATTCTAGGTTGATGTATGGCGTCAACAGCCTGTTGTTTGCCAACATGGTGGAATCTGCAAGGCTTCCTTCTATAGATGCTTGATCGAATGAAGTGTTAGTGTATGACACGCCTACATTGGTGCTGAAGTTGAGCATGTGGAATTGCGATATGTAGCCGCTCACCTTATGTTGCTTGTAGTGCAGGTTGATATTTTCAGTTGCTAACACTGTCTTGAAATGCTCGTTGCGGTAATCATAGGCGATGTTGAAGTTGGCCAACGAAGGCGCTGAATAGGTGGCAACCAAAGAGACCCTCGGACTGTAGCTGAGTTTGATATTGGCATTGAATTTAAAGCCGCCGAATTTCTTTTCGTTGATTCCCATCCTGAGCAGCAAGGCTGCACCTTCATCGGTGTCGTAGCGGAAGCCAAGCCCCACCACATGGGGCTTTGAGGGCTTCATCTGGAACGACAGGTCGTAGAGGTCGGCAAGTTGGCCATCTGCATTCGTTGAGTCTTGCTCCTTTATGGTGTAGGTGATTTCGTCGTAACAGCCCGTGCCACGATACACGCTCACAGCATGTTCGATGTCTTTCTGGCTGTATTTGTTGCCTGCTTTCAGTCCGCCTTTGCGCATCAGCCAGCGGCTGTCGCTCTCAGGCACGTTGTTGAACTCGATGGAACCGATGACCACGTTCTCTTTCATGAGGTTGCGCGCCTCAGGAGCATGCAGCTTCTTGGTGACGGGATGTCCGGCCTCCCTGTCGATGTATTGCTTGATGGCTAAGAATTGGTCGTGATATTCAGCGGCTTTTTTGTAGCCTCTGCCGACCAGGGTGTCGATGGCTTCATGTGTGAAGCTGAGCATGCCAAAGCCGCTGACGTCGGGGACGATATGGATGTTGCATAGTTTGCCATTCTCCTTGCGTTTGCTGCTGGTGCTGTTGATGAGCAGACGGCCAAACAGTTGCGGCAGCGATTGGATGTCATCTTTGGTGATTTTCTTCTCGCTGGTGACCTCCACGCCGATGATGATGTCAGCGCCCATTTTTTTCAGCACGTCAGCAGGGAAGTTGTTGACCAGGCCACCGTCGACGAGTAACCTGTCGCCAATGGTGACGGGTGAAAACACGCCGGGGATGGCCATGCTGGCGCGCATTGCCGTAGGCACACTGCCATGGCGTATCACCACCTCCTCGCCCGTGGCGATGTCGGTAGCCACACAAGCGAAGGGAATGGGCAAGTCATTGAAATCCATTTCCTCTTGGTAGCCTACGCACAAGTCGTTGAACAGGTTGATGAGTGAGCTGTTGTTGACATAGGCACTGGGCAAGTTGGCGATTAGCTTGGTGTTAGGGTCTTTGTCGAAGAGGTTCTCGTGACTAAAGGGAATGCTGAGCTGTGTGGTGCTGGTGCGCTGGCGGCTTTCCATTGACATGGTGGAACGGTCGATCTTGTTGCCGATATATTCGCTCCAGTTCATTTCGGCGATGAGCGTGGCCATTTCTTCGGGGGTGTATCCCATGGCATAAAGACCGCCAAGGATGGAACCCATACTGGTGCCTGCCACATAGTCGACGGGGATGCCCATTTCTTCGATGTATTTCAGTACGCCGATGTGCGAGGCGCCCTTGGCACCGCCGCCACCGAGCACGACGCCCACTTTTGGGCGCGGTTTGCTCAAGTTGACATTTATGCTGTTGTTTTGGGCTTCAGCTGTAACTAAACAAGTAAAAATAAGGAACGATAAGAAAAGATGTTTCATTGTATTATGGTTAGGGTAGGGCTGCCATATCATGACAGCCCTACAATCAATTTCGTATTATTTATTTTAAACCACGTGCCTTCAAATAGGGTTCATAGTCGGGGTCTTGGCCGCGGAACTTGCGGTATTGCACCATGCCTTCATCGTTGCCGCATTCTTGCAGGCAGTTCAGGCGGAACGAGGCCGCTAGTTCGGGGTTGAAGAGGTCACCGGAGGTCTTGAAGTAGTTGAAGGCGTCCTTGTCCAACACCTCGGCCCAGGTATAAGCATAATAGCCAGCGCTGTAACCACCATTGAAGATATGGGCAAAGTTGGTCGAACGATAGCGGGGCAAGATTTCGGGCATCAGGCCGATGGCATCCATCTGTTGCTTCTCGAAGGCATCCACGTCGAGGTCTTGGGGCTCGGTCAGCTCGTGGTACTTCATGTCGAGGATGGAGGCGGCGATGAGTTCTGTGGTCATGAAGCCTTGGTTGAACAAAGCGCTGTTCTCGATCTTGTTGATGAGGCTGTCGGGCATGGGTTCGCCAGTCTGGTAGTGCTTGGCGTACAGGCGGATGACCTCAGGCTCGGCGACCCAGTTCTCCATGATTTGCGAAGGCATCTCCACATAGTCGTGAGGCACGTTGCCGCATGTGCGGTCATAAAGACCGTCTGAGAAGAAAGCGTGTAGCGAATGGCCGAATTCGTGCCACATGGTCTCGGTCTCGTCCCATGTGAGCAGGGCAGGGGTGTCGCCCGAAGCCGGGGTGAAGTTCATCACCAGTGAAACGACGGGATAAATCTTGTTGCCCTTGATGTCGTGGCCGCTTTCGCGGAAACTGGTGCACCAGGCACCACCGCTCTTCGACTCGCGCGGATAGTAGTCGAGATAGAGGATGCCGAGGAAGTCACCGTTGGCTTCCTTCACCTCGTAGGTCTCCACACCGGGATAATAGATGGGCAAGTTGGTGTTTTGTGTGAAAGTGATGCCATACAACTTATTGGCAGCCATAAACATGCCATTGCGCACATTGTCCACGGTGAGGTAAGGCTTGATATAGTTTTCATCGAAATCATACTTGGCCTTGCGAAGCTTCTCGGCATAATACCACCAGTCCCAGCCTTCCAGCTTGAAACCAGCACCTTCCTTGTCGGCGATGGCTTGCATCTCGGCGAGTTCTTTCTTGGCCAGCACCTGTGCGGGATTGAAGATGTCGATGAGGAACTTGTCAACCGTCTTTGAGTCTTTGGCCATGTTGACATCCAACACATAGTCGGCATAGTTGTCGAAACCGAAGAGCTTGGCTTTCTGAACACGCAGATTGCACATCTCGTTGACGAGTTTCTTGTTGTCGAACTCGTTGTTGTTATCGCCACGGTTGTAGTAGGCCTTATAGATTTGTTCGCGCAGGTCGCGGTTGTCGGCAAACTGCAGGAAGGGGATGAGGCTGGGCTTGCTGAGGGTGAACACCCACTTGCCTTCTAAGCTGTCGTTCTTGGCTTGCTCGGCAGCAGCGTCGATGCTGGTCTGTGGCAGGCCCGCCAGGTCGGCTTCGTTTTCGACGACGAGTTTATAGTTGGCATTTTCCTTCAGCAGGTTGTTGCCGAATTGTAGGCTCAAAGTCGAGAGCTGCTCGTTGATTTTGCTGAGCTCTTCTTGTTTGTCGGCAGGCAGACCGGCGCCGCTGCGGATGAAATCTTGATGGTATTTCTCAACCACACGGATCTGCTGGTCGTCGAGGCCCATTTCGTTACGATGCTGATATACGTAGTCGATGCGTTCGAAGAGTTTCGGGTTCATCATGATGGCATCGCTATGCTTCGAGAGCACGGGCAGTACTTCTTCGGCGATGGACACCATCTCGTCGTTGGTGAGACATTCGTTGAGGTTGAAGAACACGTTGCTGACGCGGTCGAGGATTTGGCCTGACTTGTCGAAAGGCAGGATGGTGTTCTCGAAAGTGGGCGTCTCCGGATTGTTGACAATGGCGTCAATCTCAGCCTGTTGCTCGGCCATGCCGGCTTCAAAGGCGGGCATGTAGTGCTCGTTCTTGATTTGGTCGAATGGCGGCACTTGGAAAGGGGTCGTGTATTCGCTGAGGAAAGGGTTCGGGGCTTCGGCCTCGGTTTTCTGTTCAGGCTTCGAAGTGCATGAAGCCAAGGTGATGACGCTTAATGCGATCATGTTGACAAGTTTTTTGTTCATTTGTATAGTGCTTTTGATATTATTTCTGGGCTGCAAAGATAAAAAATGTTGTTTTTTTCCTTGCGAAAAAGTAAAAACATTATCTTTGTAGTCGGTTATTTATGCAAATTCTGAAAATAATTATATGAGTTACATTTCCTGGGATAAGAAAAAAGTAATCAATCTGGAGTTTACACTCAACCGAGAAGTGTTGCGTTCCAATGCTTTGGGAGCATTCCTCGCCACCACGATGATTGGCTGCAACACGAGAAAATACCACGGCCTTTTGGTGGTGCCGCAGCCGCAGCTGGACAACAACAACCACGTGCTGCTGTCGAGCCTCGACGAGACCATCATCGAAAACAAGCAGGAGTTTCACCTTGGCGTACACATGTACCCCGACGGTATTTTTGCCCCGCGTGGGCACAAATACATGCGTGACTTCACCGCCGACCCCATGCCGAAGATGACCTATCGCATTGGCAATGTGGTGCTCGACAAGGAGCTGATTTTCTCCGCCACCGAGGCACGGCTCTTCGTGCGCTACACTCTGCGTGAATCCGTGGTGCCTATCACCTTGCGTGTGTTGCCGTTCCTGGCCTTCCGCAACGTCCACATGCTGACGCATGAGAACCATGAGGCCAGCCGTAAGGTGGAGCTGGTCAAGAATGGCGCTTCGTGGCAGCTCTATAGGGACTATTCAAGGCTGTACCTGCAGTTCTCGCGTGCGGCGCAATATACGCATGTGCCGCATTGGTATTATAATATGTTCTACATCCGTGAACAAGAACGTGGCTACGAGGCGGTGGAAGACCAGTTTGTCCCGGGTTTCTTCGAATTGCAGATGAAACAGGGCGACTCGGTGATTCTATCGGTGAGCCTCAACGAAGAAAACCCCGCTGCCATCAAGCGGCAGTGTGAGGCCGAGGTGAAGAGACTGTTGCCACAACACAACTACGAAGAGTGTCTTCTGAAGGCCGCCGATCAGTTTGTCATCCGCGACGACAAAGGCACGCGTCTTTGGGCGGGCTTCCCATGGTTCGGCTCGTGCAGCCGCGACATGTTCCTCTCCCTTCCTGGCATTGCCTTGGCGCAAGGCGACGAGAAGACCTTCAAGGAAGCATTGGATTATCTGATTTCAAGGATGCAAGGCCCGTTCTTCCCGCATCGTTACTATCAGAAGAGCCTGTATTTCACGGCGGTTGACTCACCATTGTGGTTCTTCTATGTGCTGCAACTCTACGAAAAGATGCTCGGAAAGGACAAGAAGGACATCTGGAAGAAATATAAGAAACCGATGACGACCATCCTGGAGAGCTTCATCGCTGGCACAGACTTTAATGTGCATACTTTGGACAATGGCTTGCTCTATGCGGGCAACCGCGACTTGGCGCTCACCTGGATGAACGTCTTCGCCCAAGGCAAGCCTTGGACGCCGCGCACGGGATTGGCGATTGAAGTGAATGCCCTTTGGTATAACGCCCTGCGCTATGGTGTGGAACTGTTGAAAGCCGCCGAGCCGAAGAGCACGCTGCTCAAAAAATGGCAGGAGTTGGCCGACAAGGTGAAGGCTTCGTTTGCCGACACTTTCTATAATAAAGAGGCCAACGGTTTCTACGATTATGTGAATAGCAATGAGAAAAACGAACAGGTGAGGCCCAACATGATGATTGCCGCCGCCTTGCCCTATAGCCCGATGAGCGATGAGATGCAGAAACGCGCTTTCGACATCGCCCACTCCGAGTTGCTGACACCGCGTGGCATCCGCTCGCTGTCGCCCAACGATGAGAACTACAAGGGCGTCAGCATCGGCAACCATAGCGAGCGTGAACGCGCCTACCACAACGGAACGGCCTTCCCATGGCTGATTGCCTTCTATGCCGACCTTTCGGTGAAGCTGTTTGGCAAAACCTCGCAGCCTTATTTGGAAGACTTGTATAATGGCTTTGAAGTGGCCATCAAGGAAAACGGCATCGGCACGGTGTCGGAGATATACGACGGCAACCCGCCCTTCGAGGCAAGAGGTTGCATCTCCCAGTCGACGAGCGTGGGTGCCTTGCTCTACCTGCATTATCTGATTGAAGAACTAAATAAGAAAGGAGGCTCAAAATGAGAGTCCTGATGTTTGGGTGGGAGTTTCCGCCCCATATTACCGGCGGCCTCGGAACGGCTTGCTTCGGCATGACCAAAGGCCTGGCCAAGAATGACGTGGATGTGCTGTTTGTGGTGCCCCGCGCCTATGGCGATGAGGATGAGACCAACGTACGTCTGCTCAACGCCAGCGAGGTGACCATCGATATCGACCACGAGAAAGACCGCAGCTATTGGGAACGTGTGCAGTACATGGAGATCGGCTCCAACATCATCCCGTATGTCGGGCCGGAGAACTTCGCCAATGTGCTGGAAAATGACCGCCATGTGGTAGAGCATTTCAACCGCAGCGGCTCGGTGTTTGCACGCAACTACCAGTTCTCGGGCAAATACGGCATGAACCTTATGGAAGAGGTGGCACGTTATGCCTTGATAGGCTCGTCGCTGGCCACGAAATACGACTTCGATGTCATCCACGCCCACGACTGGCTGACCTACTCGGCAGGCATCGCCGCCAAGGAGACCACGGGCAAGCCGCTCGTGGTGCACATGCATGCCACCGAGTTCGACCGCTCGGGCGAGAATATCAACACCGATGTGTACGCCATCGAGCGTAGAGGCATGGAGGCCGCAGACCGTGTCATCACGGTGAGTAACCTGACTAGAAATATCGTCATCAACAAATACGGTATCGACCCCGCCAAGGTCGTGACGGTGCACAACGCCGTGGAGCCTAACGATAAGCCCAAGTCGGAATACGAACGCAGTGGTCTGGATGCCAAGGTGGTGACCTTCCTCGGAAGAATCACTTACCAGAAAGGGCCTGAGTACTTCATCGAAGCGGCATACAAGATCCATCAGGTCGACCCGAGCATCCATTTCGTGATGGCGGGCACAGGCGATATGCTGGAGAAGATGATTCGCCGTGTGGCGCAGCTCGGCATGGGCAGCCACTTCCACTTCACGGGTTTCCTGAAGGGCGAGGCCGTCGACCAGATGTTCGCCATGACCGACGTGTTCGTCATGCCGTCCATCTCCGAGCCGTTCGGCATCGTGCCGCTGGAGGCCATGCGTCTCAACGTGCCGGTGGTCATCAGCAAGCAGTCGGGTGTCTCCGAGGTCGTCAAGCACGCCTTGAAGGTCGACTTCTGGGACATCAACGGCCTGGCCGATGCCATCTATGGCCTCTGCCACTACAAGCCTTTGGCCGATTGCTTCAAGGATGAAGGCAAGGACGAGGTGGACAGCCTCAAATGGGAACTGGCCGCCAAGAAGATTAAAGCCGTATATGAGTCTGTAGCTAAGTAAGAAAAATAAAAACACAACAATATGAGCAAATCAATCTGTTTCTATTTCCAAGTGCATCAGCCTTATAGGCTTCGCACGTATCGTTTCTTCGAAATCGGCAAGAAACACTATTACTATGACGACTACAGCAACCGCACGATCATGCGGCGCGTGGCCGAGAAATGCTACCTGCCCATGAACGAGTTGCTGATGAAACAAATCGAGAAGTTTGGCGACAAGGTCAAATTCGCCTTCTCGTTCTCGGGCGTGGTCATCGAGCAGATGGAGCAATTTGCGCCTGAGGTGCTGGAGAGCTTCCAAAAGCTGGTCGCCACGGGTAGGGTAGAGGTGCTTTCAGAGACCTACGCCCACTCCTTGGCCTCCCTGTCGAATCCCGATGAGTTCAAGCGCCAGGTGACGGCCCACAAGCACAAGATGAAAGAAGTGTTTGGCGTCACCCCCAAGACCTTCCGCAACACCGAATTAATATATAGCGACGAAATCGGTGCGGCGGTGGCCGACATGGGCTACAACCTCATGCTCACCGAAGGTGCCAAGCACATCTTGGGCTGGAAGAGTCCCAACTACATGTACGCCAACGCCATCAACCCGAAGCTGAAGGTGCTGTTGCGCAACTTCAAGTTCAGCGACGAGATTGCCTTCCGCTTCGTGCAGGACGGTTTCCGCGCCGAGGACTTCGTCAGCTGGCTGAATGCCTTGCCAGAGGAGGAAGAGGTGGTCAACATCTTCATGGACTACGAGACCTTTGGCGAGCACCAGAGCGCTGAGACGGGCATCTTCAACTTTATGGAGGCTCTGCCTGAGGCCATCCTGAAAGGCAGCAAGTTCAAGTTTGCCACGCCGCAGGAATTGGCTAAGAAGCTGCAGCCGATTAGTGCCGTCAACGTGCCCAATGTGTTGTCGTGGAGCGACGAGGAGCGCGACCTCACGGCTTGGCTCGGCAACCCCTTGCAGGATGACGCCTTCCGCGCTTTGTACGACTTGAACGCCAAGGTGCATCGCATCAAGGACGAAGAGTTGCAACAGGATTGGACCCTGCTCCAGTCTTCCGACCATTTCTACTACATGTGCACGAAGTGGCTCTCCGATGGCGTGGTGCATAAGTACTTCAACCACTATGCCTCACCGTATGATGCCTACGTCAACTACATGAATGTGCTGACGGACTTTGCAGATAGAGTGGCGAAACTGTCGAAACGGAAGGTGGCAGGCTAAGTCGGCCTTCTATGTCATTCCGAGGATTTTGAAGGCATAGATACGCTCCTTCGTTCCTCGGTCGGTATGACATGCCTTCAAAATCCGAAAGGAATCTATAGAAGGCGGTTAATTTTGAATTTTGAATTTTAAATCTTTGAATATTAAATAAATGAAAACCCCCGAATACCTTTTTGAAACCAGTTGGGAAGTGTGTAACATGGTGGGCGGTATCTATACGGTGCTTTCCACGAAGTCGAATGTGATGCGTCAGTTGCTTGGCGACCATTATATTACAGTGGGCCCCGATGTGGTCAAGGAAGCCCATGAGACACTTTATTTTGTCGAGGACACCGAGCTCTTTCCCGAATGGCGTGAGCGCGCCTTGGCGCAAGGACTGAAGTTCCGCATCGGGCGTTGGAAGATCGAAAGCAGTCCTATCGCCATTTTGGTGGACTACACCACGCTGTATCAATCGAAAAATGAAATCCTTGCCCATCTTTGGGAACAATATGAACTCGACAGCATCCGCGGTCAGTGGGACTATATCGAGCCGGTGTTGTTCGGCTATGCCGCTGGTCAGGTGATTGAGAGTTTCGTCAACTTCAACCTGCAGCAGGTCTCCAATATCGTGGCCCAGTTCCATGAGTGGATGACAGGTTCTGGCGTGTTGTATCTCAAGGAGCATTGCCCCAAGGTCGCCACGGTGTTCACCACCCATGCCACCTATCTCGGCCGTGCCATCTCGGGCAACGGGTTGCCGCTTTACGATAACCTGAAGTCGTATCTGCCTTCGGTAATGGCCATGCAGTTCAACATCGTCTCGCAGCAGTCGATGGAGCAGAAGGCGGCCAAGAATGCCGATGTCTTCACGACGGTGAGTGACATCACGGCGAAGGAGTGCGAACAATTCCTCTATCGCAAGCCCGATGTGGTGACGATGAACGGTATCGACCATACCATGCGTGAAAACAAGGCTGCTTTTGTCGCAAAGCGTAAGGCATCGCGCGAGAAGGTGTTGAAGATCGTCGACACGCTCTGTGGCGAGACCATCGACAGGAACTGCCTCATGGTCATCAATAGCGGACGTTACGAGTTCAAGAACAAGGGCATTGACCTCTTCATCGAGGCGTTGCGTCGATTGAACGAGGACAAGAACTTGCCGCGCACTGTCGTTGGCGTGATTGCTGTGCCCAGCAATATTGCTGGCCCTTCAAAGGATTTGCAGCACCGTTTGGACGGCTCTGTGACCATCATGGGCCATACCGATTTTCCGGCCACGCACCATGTCTTTGACTATGAAAACGACGCCATCCTGAACGCTTTGCGTAACGCAGGCCTGCAGAACGACGCTAACGATAAGGTGAAGGTGATGTTTGTGCCTGCCTACCTCAACGGCAACGACGGCATCTTCAACATGACCTATTCCGACTTCCTCGCCGCTTTCGACTTCTCGGTGTTCCCCTCGTATTACGAGCCCTGGGGCTATACGCCGCTTGAAAGCATTGCCATGGGTATCCCGACCATGACGTCTGATGTCTCTGGCTTCGGCATGTTTGTGCAGCGCGAATCGCAAGGCAACGAGGCCGTGACCGTGATCCCGCGAGAGGATGGTGATACTAATAAGGTGATTGACAAGATGGTCGCCACCCTGCGTCAATTCTTGACCTTGACGGACAAGGGCATGGAGGAGTTGTCGAAGCAGGCACTCCAACAGGCCAAGAAACTATTGTGGAAAGACTTGATTGTCAGCTACCAGAAAGCGTGGTCCATGGCCCTCGACAAGTCGGGTGGCCGCCACTATGTATTGGAGCCGGTGCCCTACGCCGAGTTGCTGCATGAGGTAGTCTACCAGAAGAACGACGCCCCGAGTTGGAAGAAGGTCCTCGTGAAGCCCATCTATTCCGAAGAGATGCGTAAGCTGGAGGAGCTGTCGCGCAATATCTGGTGGTGTTGGAACGTGGATGCCATAGAGTTGTTCGAGAGCATCGACCCGGTGGCATGGAAGGCTACGGAGCAGAACCCCGTCGCGTTGATGGCAGGACTCTCGGTGGAGCAAATCAAGGACTTGGAAAACAATGAGGACTTCATTGACCGTCTGAATAAGGTGTACGACCAGTTCAAGGAATACATGAGTCAGCCTACGAAGCAAAAGGATCTCATAGCCTACTTCAGCATGGAGTATGGCTTGATGAAGAGTCTCAAGATCTATTCGGGAGGTCTCGGCATCCTTGCGGGCGACTACATGAAACAAGCCTCCGACTCCAACGCCAACATGGTGGGTATCGGACTGCTGTACCGTTATGGCTACTTCGCTCAGGAGATCACTGTCTCTGGCGAGCAAAGGGCCGAATACATCCCGCAGAAGTTCTCGCAGCTGCCTTTGCAGCCGGTTCGCAACGACAAGGGCGAATGGATCATGGTGAGCATCGCCTTCCCTGGCCGCTCGGTCTATGCCAAAGCATGGCGTGTCAACGTGGGTAGGGTAGGACTTTACCTGTTGGATACCGACATCGAAGAGAACTCGCCCGAGGACCGCGGCATCACGAGCCGACTCTATGGCGGCGACCCCGAGATGCGTATCAAACAGGAGATGTTCCTTGGCGTAGGCGGCATCCGTCTGCTCGAAGCCATGGGCATGAAACCGACGATCTACCACTGCAACGAAGGTCACGCGGCCTTCAGTGGCTTGGAGCGTCTGCGAGTCTACATCAACAAGCATAACCTCGACTTCGACGTCGCACTTGAGTTGGTGAGGACCTCCACCTTGTTTACGACACATACGCCTGTGCCCGCAGGCCACGATGCCTTTGAGGAGCACCTCATCCGTACCTATATGCCGCACTATGCCAACCGCATGAACATCAGTTGGGAACGCTTCATGGGCTTGGGCCGTTTCAACCCCAATAACCCGAACGAGAAGTTCTCGATGAGCGTGCTGGCCACTAACCTCAGCCAAGAGGTGAACGGCGTGAGTAGGATCCACGGCCGTGTGTCGCGTGAGATGTTCCAGTCGCTGTGGCCAGGCTATTTTGCCGAAGAGAACCACATCGGCTACGTCACCAATGGCGTGCACCTGCCCACATGGAGCAACCGCCTGTGGCAGCGCCTCTATAAGAAGACCTTTGGCCCCGATTACATCGACCACCAGTCGGATGTGAAGATGTGGGAGCAAATCAACGAGGTGCCAGATGCAGCCATCTGGGACATCCGCAAGCAGCTGAAGCACGAACTGATAGCTTATCTCTCGGAGAAAATCAAGGAAGACATGCGTCAGCGTCAGGAAAGCCCGAAACTGATTATGCAGACTGTCAACAACCTGGACGAGAACGCCTTGATTGTCGGCTTCGCCCGTCGTTTCGCCACTTACAAGCGCGCCCATCTGCTGTTTGGCAACCTACAGCGTCTCTCTCAGCTGGTCAACGACCCGAAACGCCCCGTCATCTTCCTCTTTGCAGGCAAGGCGCACCCCAACGACAAGGCCGGTCAAGACCTCATCAAGATGATCATTGACATCTCGCGTCGTCCTGAATTCATCGGTAAGATATTGTTTATCAGTAACTACGATATGGAACTCGGCAGCCGCCTCACCAGCGGTGTGGATGTGTGGCTCAACACGCCTACGCGTCCGCTCGAAGCCTCTGGCACCAGCGGCGAGAAGGCTGTGATGAATGGAGTACTCAACTTCTCCGTGCTTGACGGCTGGTGGGCCGAGGGCTATCGTCCCGACGCTGGCTGGGCCATCCAGGAGAAGCGCACCTATCAAGACCAACGCTATCAAGACGAGATGGATGCTGAGACGATTTACAACACCCTCGAAAATGAAATCGTCCCGCTCTATTACGCTCGCAACGTTCAGGAGGTGCCCACGGGTTGGGTGGCCGCCATGAAGAAGTGTCTCAACGAGATTTCACCGCGCTTCACGATGAAACGCATGATGGACGACTACTTCGAGAAGTACTACAACAAACTGATTGAGCGGACCAATTGGATGCGTGAAAACCGTTATCAGAAAGCTTTCGAGATCAATGCGTGGAAGACGCGCGTGCGCAACGCTTGGGACAAGGTGGAGGTGAAGTCGCTCCTCTTGCCTGATACCAACGTGCGTCCATTGACCTTTGGTGAGCAGTTTATCGCTGAAATCACGTTGCTTACACCCGACCTTGAGCCTGGCGACCTGGCCGTTGAACTGCTTTTCGGAAAGAAGAACAACGATGTGGTGAACGAAATCACCGGAGTCCACGAAATGAAACTCGTCGACTCGGGCGATACCTGGGTGAAGTATTATATTAAGGTGCCGATCACTCGCTCAGGCGTGTATAACTACACCTTCCGCGTCTATCCCACCAACAAGATGCTCCCGCACCGTCAGGACTTCCCGCTAGTCAAGTGGATCTGATGACAAAAAGAAAGGTTGCAATGTTGCAACCTTTTTTTGTATTTGGAATTTGATTATCTTTGCAGAACAAAACAATTTAAAACTATGCAACCATACCAAATCTGGCTTATTGCCGCAATCCTGCTCCTCATCTTCGAAATATGTTCGGCGACCTTTGGCGCCATCTGTTTCGCCATTGGGGCGGGCTTCTCAGCCCTTGCTGCTGGCTTGGGTGCTAACCTCACCTGGCAAATCATTATTTTTGCCGTGGTCTCCCTGCTGACCTTTATTTTCCTAAGGCCTGTCGTGATGCGGTTTCTGGATAGGAAATCGAAAGACGTGAAGACCAATGCCGATGCCATCATTGGACGAAAAGGCGTAGTCTCGGAACGTATTGATGCCGCGCAGCATACAGGTCGTGTTGCCATTGATGGCGACGATTGGAAAGCTGTGTCGGAAGACGGCTCGGTCATCGAGAAAGGCACCACCGTGGAAATCGTTAAATTGGAGAGTATTATAGTAACTGTAAAACAATAACACTATGAATTTTGGCATGATTATTCTTTATGTCTTGATTGCACTTGTTGTGATTTACATCCTTCGAGGCATCAAGATTGTTTCCCAGTCGGAAACCATGATTGTAGAACGCCTTGGCAAGTACAACCGTACCTTGAACGCAGGCATCAATGTCATTCTGCCCATCATTGAGCAGGCCAAGGAGACCATAGTGCGCCGTCAAAATGGTGCACTGGCACGCACCTCCCGCATCGACATGCGTGAGCAGGTGTATGACTTCGACAAACAAAGTGTCATCACCAAAGATAATGTGATGACCGAAATCAACGCCTTGCTTTATTTCCAAATCGTTGACCCGATGAAGGCCGTGTACGAAATCCAAAACCTCCCCGTCGCCATCGAGAAACTCACCCAAACCACCTTACGTAACGTGGTCGGTGAGATGGAACTCGATGAGACCTTGACCTCGCGCGACACCATCAACTCGAAGCTCCGCAACGTGCTTGATGATGCCACAAATAAATGGGGCGTAAAGGTAAACCGTGTTGAATTGCAGGATATTACACCTCCGGAAAGCATCCGCCGTACCATGGAACTTCAGATGCAGGCCGAGCGTAACCGTCGCGCTGAGATTCTGAAGGCAGAAGGTGAGAAGCAAGCTCAGATCTTGAACTCTGAAGGTGAGAAACAGGCTGAAATCAATGCTGCTGAGGCTGACAAGCAGGCCAACATCCTGAAGGCAGAAGGTGAAGCCAGAGCCAAGGTGTTGCAAGCCGAAGCCGAAGCCGCTGCCATCCGCAACATCGCAGAGGCCGTCGCCGACCGTGGTGCCGACCCCGTCAACTACCTCTTGGCCGTGAAATACATCGAGGCCTTGAAGGAAGTCGCGAGCGGACAAGAGAACAAGACCGTGTATCTGCCTTACGAGGCCACCAATGTGCTGGGCTCGCTCGGCGGCATCAAGGACCTGTTCGCGAAATAATCACTCTTGTTTCGGGAAACAATTGGAAGGCAATTCGCAAGGATTGCCTTCCTTTTTGTATTTTTCCGTATCTTTGCAGCAACTTATTTGATCGTTGCATCATGGAGCTTTTGGATTTGTACGACAAAGACCTGAAGTTTACGGGCCAAACCATCGAGCGGGGCCGACGCGTCCCTCCCGGGCTGATGATTCCCATCGTGGCAGTGTATGTCTACAACAACCAAGGCCAGTATCTGATTCAAAAAGTGGCTGAGCGGAAAGGCAACTATTACTCCACCACGGCAGGTCATGTGCAAAGCGGCGAGCGCGACTTCGCCGTGGCCATGCTTCGTGAGATGAAAGAGGAAATAGGACTCTCTGCCACGAAGAGCGAGCTGAAACTGGTGAAAATCAGACGCTACGATTATAAGTTCACCCTCTTGTATATGTTGAAAAGCAATGTCCCGATCGAGATGCTGCGCCTTCAAAAAGACGAAGTGGAATCGGTGAGCTGGATGAGCCATGAGGACATCGAACAGCTTTGTAAAAACGGGCTTTTCAACAAAGTTCATTACCAATTGTTGCTGGATTGCGAGGAAAGATTGCAAAACAGGCGCTGATTGCTTTTCGTTTCATTATTTTGGTTATATTTGCGGCAAATTATTTTGTAGCAACAAATATCTTATTATTATGATAGCAAGAGAATTACTTAATCCGAAAAGCATCGTAGTGTGCGGTGCGTCGTCCGACATTCACAAACCCGGTGGAAAAGCTTTGAAAAACCTTCTGGAAAGCCCGTTCCAAGGCCCTGTTTATGCTGTGAACCCCAAAGAGACCGAAGTGCAAGGCGTGAAATGCTACGCTAAAGTTGATGACCTGCCTCAGGTGGAATGCGCCATCATTTGCATCGCCGCCAAGTTCTGCGCCCAGACCGTTGACGTGCTGGCCAAAGAGAAAGGCTGCAAAGGCTTTATCATCATCAGCGCTGGATTCTCGGAGGAGAACGCTGAAGGCGCTGCCATCGAGAAGCATATCGTCGACACCATCAACAGCGTTGGCGGTAGCTTGATCGGCCCCAACTGCACGGGCTTCCTCAACGTGAACTATGCTGGCTGCTTCGACACACCTATCCCGACCCTCGACCCGAAGGGTGTCGACTTCATCACGGGCTCAGGCGCAACCGCCGTGTTTATCAAGGAATACGGTATGAGCAACGGCTTGAAATTCAACAGCGTGTGGGCGGTGGGTAACAGCGCTCAACTCGGCATCGAAGACGTGCTGGAATACCTGGACGAGACCTTCGACCCGGTGAAGTCGAGTCATGTCATCATGCTTTACATGGAAAAGATTGGCGATCCGCAACGCTTGCTGAAACACTCACGGAGCCTTATCAACAAGGGTTGCCATATCGCTGCTATCAAGTCTGGTGGCTCTGCTGCAGGTAGCCGTGCGGCCTTGTCACATACGGGTGCTTTGGCCACCAACGACGCCGTGGTCGATGCCTTGTTCCGCAAGGCGGGCATCGTGCGCTGCCACAACCGTCAGGAGCTGACCACCGTGTGCGGCGTGTTCATGCATCCTGAACTCAAAGGCAAACGCTGCGCTGTCATCACCCACGCTGGCGGCCCCGCCGTGATGCTTACCGACGTGCTCAGCAACGGCGGCATGGAGGTGCCTTCACTCAAGGAACATCCCGCCAGCCCGGCCCTGCTCGCCAAGCTCTTCGGAGGCTCAAGTGTGGGCAACCCGATCGACTTCCTCGCGACGGGAACTGCCGAACAACTCGGATATATCATCGACACCGTCGAGAACGAATACACCGACATCGACTTCTCGGTGGTCATCTTCGGCTCGCCTGGATTGTTCAGCAACAAGGAGGTCTACGACCTGCTTGACGAGAAGATGAAGACCTGCAAGAAGCCTATCTTCCCCGTGCTGCCTTCCATCATCAACGTGAAGGATGAGATTGAAGACTTCATCGCCAAGGGCCGTATCAACTTCCCGGAAGAGTGCGTGTTGGGCAATGCCATCTGCAAGGTGTACAATACGCCCAAGCCGCAGCCTGAAAATCCCGATATGCCTAATATCGACGTGAAACGCATCCGTGAGGTCATCGACAGCTGCGACAACGGCTATATCGACCCCGACAAGATCTATCAACTCCTCGACGCTGCGGGTATTGCCCAAAAGCAGATCCGTGTGGTGGACCAGAAGCAGCAAGCCGTCGATTTCGCCAACGAGGTGGGTTATCCACTCGTGATGAAGGTGGTCGGTCCCGTGCATAAGAGCGATGTCGGAGGCGTGACACTGAATGTGCGCGACATCGATACCGTGCAGAAGGAATTCGACCGCTTGATGGCTATCAAGGACACCTACGCTGTGGAGATGTATCCTATGCTCGATGGCACGGAGGTCTACATCGGCGCCATCCGTGATGCCAAGTTCGGCCATCAGGTGTTCTTCGGTCTCGGCGGCATCTTCATCGAGGTGCTGAAGGACGTGCAGAGCGCCTTGGCTCCTGTCAACGTGGCCGAAGCCAAAGACCTGCTGACCAAGCTCCGTGGCTACAAGATCCTGCAAGGCGTGCGTGGACAGCAGCCCGTCAACATCGACGTGTATGCTGAGCAGATTGCTCGCGTCAGCACCCTTGTGATGGCCGCTCCCGAGATTGCCGAGATGGACCTCAACCCGTTGCTCGGCAACCCGAAGAACGTCGTCGCCGTGGATGCACGTATTAGAATTGAAAAATAAACCATCGGTCATGTAGAGACGCAAAATTTTGCGTCTCTACAGACCCAAAACTTAAGAATATGCCAAGCATCACCCCGAAAGCCCTCTATTATTTGGTTTACGCCATCTTGGTCGCCTTGACCTTTGTGGTCGACATGACATTGCTGAAGAAACTTGACAAGACAAGTCGGGCGATTGGCTACATCCTGAGCATCATCCTCGACTTGGGCATCCTTGGCTTCGGAATTTATCTGTATTATGCCAAGGGCGAGGATCAGACAGGCTTCGTGCTGGGCGGCATTTTGTGCGGTCTTTGCCTGCTATGCCTCTTAGGGCGTTATTGGCAAAACAAGGAAATTGACAAAAGGCGTGACCATTGATGAAACGCTTGGCACTCATAGGATTCGTGCTGTTGCTGTCGCAATGGATGCGGGCACAGACGGTAACATTTTCTGCTACCGGAGGATTCTATGATGCGTCGTTTGAGTTGGCTTTGCAGTGCAACGCAGCCTATCAAATCCGTTATACCATCAATGGCAATACTCCAACGGGAGCTTCGGCATTGTACGAAGCTCCTTTGTGGTTGGATGAGGATTTGTATTCAAAATCAGATATATACACGATACAAACTGCCTGTGACGAATTGTTTTTTGCCCCCGAAACGGTGCAACATTGCATCACGCTTCGGGCTGCTGCATTCGATGAGGCAGGGAATTGTGTCGGTCCTGTCGCCACGCAAAGTTATTTTATTCGTTCCTTGGGCTGCGACACCCATGGTTTGCCCGTGATGGCCATCAGTGCCGATTCTTTGGCTTTGTTTGACTATGAAACGGGTATTCTCGTCCCTGGTGTGTTTTTTGATCCCTCCAATATCAATGGGACGGGAAATTTCTATCAGAACGGCCGGGAATGGGAGCGGCTTGTCAATGTGGAGTTTTATGAACCGAATGACAATAGTGGCATCAACCAGCAGGCTGGATTACGTACGCATGGCGGAACATGTCGCCGCCAGACGCAGAAAGGCATGAAGATTTATGCTCGTGAAGAGTACGGCAAGAAGCGCTTCAAACACAAGTTCTTTGAGTCAATTCCCAATGAAAGTTTCAAGCATCTTGTGATGAAGCCGTTCAGCTACCAATGGTTCAATTACGGGATACAGGACAACATCTGCAACCGCATGGCGGCCCATCTTGACGTGGAGTCCGTCGCCTCGCGTCCCATGGTGCTTTTCATAAATGGCGAGTATTGGGGCATTTATTACCTCAAGGAAAAGCCTGACGCCCATTATCTGGAGGACCATTTCGGAAACGAGGACACGGACTATAATGTCGTCAGTAATTGGTATGGCTATCTGGTAGATGGCGACACTACTGGCTTCATTGAGATGATGCGCTGGGTGAACGAGTGCGACCTTACCCAAGAAGAGCAATATGCACGCATCAACGAGATGATTGATGTAAGCAGTTTCATCGACTACTATTGCTTAGAACTGTTCATCGCCAACAACGACTGGCCCGCCAATAATATGCGCTGCTATCAACTGGATGATGGGAAATGGCGTTGGATCTTCTTCGATGGTGATGATGCGCTCGCCAAAATGGATTTTGATGTTCTGGAAAATGCCACATCAACGATTAATTTGGGCTGGCCCACCGACGCCAGGTCGACGTTGCTCTTTCGGAAACTGCTTGAAAACAAAGAGTTTGGTGATCGCTTCCTTCTCCGTTTCAAAGAGCTTTTGACCTCGCAATTTACATATGCAGTGACAAAGCCCTATTTTGACGATGCAGCAGCTCTGGTTAGGGGAGAGGTGCCTTCGCAATGCGAACGCTTTGGCTTGCCATTGAATCTTGGACAATGGGAGTATGACATTTTGACTGTCGACAAGTTTCTTAGGACGAGGGTGGAAAATATGATAGACCGACTTGCCGAGTTCTTTGCGACAGAGGACAATACTACGATTATCAAGGTCTTGTATCCGAATCCTGTAATCGATAACCTCCATGTGATTCTTTGGAGTGACGGTTTCGCTGTGAGCGATATTGAATTGTATGATCTCATGGGCCGGAGAGTCTATTCCCAAAAGATAGTCTTGATGGAAGGCGAAAACTATTTGAATTTGTCATGCCCTTATGCTGCTGGCATATACGTTCTTAGATTTGGAAATAAAACGCAAAAATTTGTAATTCAATAAGATGTAATATGAAAAAAACCGATTTGTTGACTATAATGATTGTGGCAGCCGTTGTTTGTGGCTTCGCTTTCATTCCTGGCGCGTGGGATTGGTTCCTCACGACCACGACCCACCACGGCCTACTGATGAGTTTCTTCAAGTTTGCCATCCTCGGCACCTTTGGTGAGATGCTGGCCATGCGCATCCGTGAGGGCGTTTATATGAAACAAGGCTTTGGCCTGTTGCCTAAGCTTTTGATTTGGGGTGTGCTGGGTGTGGTCATCGCCTCGGCCATGACCATCTTCAAGACGGGCACGGTGAAGTTGCTTGACGGTGGTTTCCATCTCAATGGCAAAGCTGCCGAATGGTTTGCCGGCGACCTCAGCTGGGGCAAGGCCTTTGTCGCGCTCTGTGTCAGCGTGCTGATGAACACTTTGTTTGCGCCGGTCTTCATGACCTTCCACAAGATTACCGACATCCACATCGTAGAGACGGGTGGCTCGCTGAAAGGCTTTTTCAGCAGTCCGCTGAAGATAGGGGAGGCCTTGTCAAAGAAAATCAACTGGGACATCCAATACGGCTTCGTTTTCGCCAAGACCATCCCGCTGTTCTGGTATCCGATGCACACGATTACATTCCTGCTGCCTGGAACGCTTCAGGTGCTGTTCGCAGCCTTCCTCGGTGTTGCCTTGGGTGTAATTCTAAGTATCAAAAAATAAAACCTATATATTATGAAAGCATACAAAATCTTTAGGTGGTTTTTGAGAGCATCGGCCTTGACCACGGTGATGTTCGTCATGCAGGCATGCTACGGTTCGCCGAACATGCGGCCAGAAATGCCTGATGATACAGAACTTATTGGTGAAGAAGAGGTGGAACAACTTGTTGTCGACTCTTTGGAGATGCAAAACAGTTTATAATTTGGATTTGTAGACCATTGATAATCAGCATTGACGTTCCGAAAAAGTTTGTAATGCCTTGAACAAACGTTGTTTTTGTTACGATTCTTTCTACTTTTGCAGCAACAACAAAAAAACGAACGCTATGATAATCTACAAATGGTTAAGAGGGCTGATGAAAGCCTCGGCGCTCACGACGGTGATGTTCATCATGCAGGCTTGTTATGGCACGCCTAGGGACCTTGATGATATTGTCGAAATCAACTTGTGCGGCTATGTGTCGGATAAGGTCACAGGTCAGCCATTGCAAGGCATACATTTGCATGTGTATCATGCTGACGGCTGGTCTGGCTGTCATGACTTTGGAGAATCGGATGAAAACGGATACTTTGAAATGCGGCAGTGGGGCAATATCCATAGGGTTTCCTCGCTATCCATCGAAGTTGAGGATGAGGAAGAGAACTATCAGCCCTTTGACACCTTGGTCTACTCTGATACAGACCTCACTGGTTTAAAAATCAATTTGATAAGTAAATAGTAAATCCTTGAGCGATGAAAAAGCACTCCTTATATAAATGGTTCCGCCGCGTGGCGATGTTTTCGGGCATACCAACCTTGACGATGATGTTTGCTTGCTGCTGCAAGTATGGGATGCCAAGCGATTGGATCTATGGTGTGGTTATTGACGAAGAAACAAATGGCTTGATTCCAGAAGTTGTTATTGGGTCAGAAGGAGATGTCTTGACTGTAACGAACGAGGATGGAGAATTTCGTTTGGTTACTGAAAGCTGCATAGACTTGGAGTTCAGCAAACTAGGTTACCAAGTAAAGGATACAATGATTTGTCCATCTCAAAATGTACCGGTTACTATTAAGTTGCAAAAGCAACCCGAAGAATGATGCTCCAAGCCTTACATAACTATTTTAGAAAGAAGGAAACTCAGCTCCATGAGCTGAACTATCTTTTTTGGGAGTGTACGCAGCGCTGTAACCTCAATTGCCAGCATTGTGGCTCGGACTGTTTGGCTTCGTCGCGCTACAAGGACATGCCTTTCGAGGACTTTCTGAATGCCATCAAACCTTTGGAAACCAAGTATGAGCGCAATTCAGTTTTGGTGGTCATCACGGGCGGTGAGCCTTTGGTGCGCCCCGACTTGGTCGACTGCGGGCGGCAACTGCGGCAGCACGGCTTTCCATGGGGTATCGTCAGCAACGGCTATGCTTACGACGAGACCATGCACAAAAAGCTGATGGACGCGGGAATGTGCAGCATCACCATCAGCCTTGACGGCCTGCGCGACACACACGATGCCTTCCGTAAACGCCAAGGCAGTTTCGACCATGCCCTTCACGCCATTGATTTGATTGCTAACGAGAAACGTCTGCCTACCTACGACATTGTGACCTGCGTCAGTCCGATGAATTTCGGCGAGTTGGAGGCTATCAAGCAGTTGCTTATTGAACATAAGGTGAAAGCGTGGCGCCTATTCACCATCGACCCGATTGGTCGTGCGGCCGCCGACAAGAGCCTGCAACTCAGCGATGAACAGTTTCGCCAGCTGATGGACTTCATCGTCGCGACCAGAATGGAAGGCAAAATCGATTGCAAGTTCAGTTGCGAGGCCTATGTCGGCCCTTACGAGCGCAAGGTGCGCGACTGGTTCTATTTCTGCCGCGCGGGCATCACCGTCGGCTCCATTCTCATTGACGGCTCTATTTCCGCTTGCCCCAATATTGACAGAAGCTTTGCTCAAGGTAACATCTACCAAGACGATTTTCTCGATGTCTGGGAAAATCGTTTCCAGCCTTTCCGCGACCGCCAATGGATGAAGACGGGTCAATGCGCTGATTGCAAGGTGTTTAAGAGTTGCTTGGGCGGAGCGATGCACCTTCGCTCAAAGTCCGGGGAGTTGTTAGTTTGCCACTATGGAAAGTTGGGTATGCCCTAAAGGGCAGAAATCTATCAAAAATCTTTTCTAAAATTTTTCAGAATCTATTGTTTTGATTTTCAATAGATTTTAAATTTTATTTTTGAATGATTTAACTGCGTTGAATACTGCGTATTTCTTGCGAAGCAATCCCGAAAACAAAAAAAATCGAAAAAATCACACTTTTTTCTTGACAGTAAGAAAAATTGTTGTACTTTTGCAGTGTTCTATTCAACTAATACACTAACACAAAAATACAACAACATGATTGAAATCAAGAATTTAGACTTCGGCTACAAGAATCAGCCAGTCTTCAACAACATCAGCCTCAGCTTCGAGAAGGGCAACATCTACGGGCTGTTAGGCGAAAACGGAGTGGGGAAGACCTCCCTGCTGAAACTCATCAGCGGCTTGCAGAAGCCGACCGCTGGCGCCTGCGAGGTGGACGGCATTGCGCCTTTCAACCGCTTACCGGAAACCCTCCAGAAGATTTACTTCATCTCGGAGGATTTCGCCATCCCGGAGGGCACACCTATTAATAATATAAGGGAGTTGGGCGTGTTCTATCCCCATTACGACGAGAACCTTTTCCATGAACTCTGCAAGGAGATGGAAGTAGACCCGACGCGCAAATTCGCCGAGTTGTCGTTTGGCCAGCAGAAGAAGTGCCTCATCGCCACGGCTTTGGCTTTGAATACGGACTATCTGCTCCTTGACGAACCCACCAACGGCCTCGACATCCCCTCGAAGACCCTCTTCCGTCAGGTCATCGCCAAGCATGCCACGGAAAACCGCACCATCATCATCTCCACCCACCAGGTGAAGGATGTGGAAAACCTCATCGACCCCATCATCATCCTCGACCATGACGAGGTACTGCTGAAGGCCTCGTTCCGCGAAATCACCGACCGTCTCTATTTCGATTATGGCATGGAGAAGGACGACACCGCGCTCTACAGTGAGATGATCCCTGGCGGCTACGTCAACGTGACCCGCAACCCCGAAGGCCTTGACAGCAAAGTCAGCATCGAGGTGCTGTTCAACACCGTGATGAAAAACAAGGAAACCATCAAACAAATCTTTAGTTAATAGGAGGATAAAGTCATGAATAACACATTTGAAATCAATCGTTTCAAGAACCTTTTGCTGAAAGACGGTAGGAGGTATTTCCGCAATTACGGAACTGGACTTGTTGTTTTCTGCTGCTTGAACGCCATCTCCTGGATTTTCAACCTCTTGTTTGGTACGTCATCCCAACAGCCGTTCCGCTTTGGTATGCTTTGCACTTGGACAGCATTGGCCATGATGATGGTACCAGAGAAGGTCTACGGCAAGGCCAACCTTTCGCGTGAGGGCGTGAGTTTCGCCATGCTGCCTGCCTCTTCGTTGGAGAAGTTCATCAGCATGTTCATCTATTGCGCCATCGTGACGCCCATCATCGTCTTCTTTGGCGGTTACTTGGTTGACACGCTACTGTCGCTCTTCCCCTTCGGCGGTTTCGAGAAGCCGATACATCTCTACACTATCAATGAGGTTGTTCGCATGATAGACAATTCAGAAGGAGTGGTGCAATCCAGCAATATAGAACTCTCTTTTGGCGATGTGTTCCCTGTAGGAGTGATTCGCATTTCGCTTTATGTGGGCATCATTCAATGGGCGGCTATCTTCATGCTCGGCAATATGGTTTTCAAAAAACACAAAGCCGGAAAGACTTTTGCCAGCTATCTGGGTGTCTCCTACGTGCTTTCCACAATATTTGGACTTGCATTTACGTCAAGCAGCAGCCGCCTGAAGCAGTGGCTCGAAAATATGGATAGCGTTTCTGAGGAGGAGATGATACAAATCGCCCATAATGGAATGATTTGTGGCATGGTAGTCGGCATCATCATCACGGGCGTGCTGCTTTTCTTCACCTATCATAAAATCAAGACGCAAAAATACTAAACCATGGAATTCAACGCACACAAACCCATATACTTGCAGATTTGCTCGCAGCTCTATGAACAGATTCTGCGCGGCGAGTTGAAGGCCGACGACCGCATCCTTTCGGTGCGCGACTACGGCATCCAACTTGGGGTGAACCCCAACACCATTATGCGCTCCTACGAGACCATGACGGCGGCGGGCATCATCTACAACAAACGCGGCATCGGCTATTTCATCTCCGCCGAAGCCAAGGACATCGTCCTCAAGCAAATGCGCGAGGAGTTCCTTGAAAAGGAACTGCCCGAAGTCATTAAGAAAATGAAATTGCTTGGCATAGGGCTGGATGAGATAAGACTGTAGGAGATTTCCTGCTGGAACCTAAAAAACACACTAGACTGTAACTTTTTCACCTGTTCTTCGTATTACTACAAATCAATTAAAACTTAATACAATGAAAAGACACATCATAATCATTGCAGCCGTCATCATTGGCATGATGCTCAATGCCTGTACTATCAATGTTGATGGCGAATCGTTTGGCTTTAAAACCGTCAAAGGCGACGGGAATGTTGTCACTCGAGACTACGACGTGGCAGCATTCAACGCCATCTCGACTTCGTTGCCGGCAACGGTCAACTTCACCATTGCTGACAGTTATTCCTGCACCGTGAGCGTTGACGAGAACCTTTTCGACTATCTTGACATCAAAGTGAAAGACAATGAATTGCTGATGGGCAAACGAGAGGAAGACAAAAACACCAGCCTAAAAGCCACACAGTTCGTCATCGAGGTGACGGCTCCGAGTTTGGAGAACCTTAACCTTGCGGGCAGCGGCACTTTCAACGCGCTTAGCCCGTTGCAAGGAGAGGCAATGGAGGTCAACTTGGCTGGTTCAGGCGACATTGTTTTCCACAAAACGGTTAGCGCTCGTGACATCGAGTTGAATGTGGCTGGCTCTGGTGACATGGTTTGCGACGACTTAGTTGCTGACAAATTGGATAGCAACATTGCAGGTTCTGGCGACTTGAAAGTCACAAAGGGCACGGTGCGTGAAGCTACGGCCAGCGTGGCCGGCTCTGGCGACATCGTTCTCACCTGCGACATTGAAAACCTCGATGCCAACGTCGCTGGCTCAGGCGACATCAAGGCACGGGTCAACGGCAAACTCACTTATGGCATCTTCGGCTCAGGCGACATTGGTTACTACGGCAACCCTGTCGTGGAAGGCGACAAAGTGGGAGGCGGGGTCAAGCGCCTTGGCGACTGACTGATTTCAACGAAAAGTAAATCACTTTTTCATATCCTTGTAAACGCAGAGCGGCTGACCTTCAGGCCAGCCGCTCTGTTATTCTCTAACTGTCAACTATCAATCGTATTCACCCCAGTTCAAGCAAGCATCCTTCAAGGGCTTCTTCAACGGGAAGAGGATTGTGAACTTCACGGATGCGTCCGTGTTGAAACGCTTTTGCATCAGATAGGGGTCGATGTAGGAGGCGCCGATGACGATTTCGGAGTCGCCGTTGTTCTCGTCTTTCGTGAACGAATTGATGAGGGTGGTATGGGCTGAAGCGTCAAGCTTCATAAGAAGATAATAATTGCCCATTTGCACCTTGAATCTAACACCTGCTCCCAACACAAGGCCCGCATTGGCAGAGCGCATATTTTGGGCGGTCATTGAAATGGTGTCAAGGGTGGACGTGGACTCATCGTAGTGTTCGTTCTCGGTGCCGTATTCAAGGATTTCCATCTTCTGCCATTTTATGTGACCAGACAAGGGAAGTGAGAAACGGGGAGCGACAAAGACATAAGGACGGATGTTGCCTTCGCCGAAATAATAAGTCAGGGGTACTTGCACGTCCACTTCCATATAGTCGGCATCATATTGACGGTAGAAATCCTTATTGACGTTGATGGCAACGGGGAAGTTGAGCACATTGTAGTCCATGTGCACGTTACGCATGGCAAACAAGCCTTCGATGGCGATGGAGACGTCTTTGTTGAACATGCGTTCTACAACGATGCCACCGATGGGGCCGAAGTTGAAAGGCTCATGGTATTTTGTCCCTGTCCCGCCAAAGTGCACCCAATAGGTAGAGGTAAGTCCTCCCGTCAAACCGATGTTGTACCGGGCCTCATTGAGTTTTGCGCCACGCGACTGCAGGGGCTTTTTGAATTGCGCATTGGCGGCATTGCCTATAAGTAATAAGGAAAGGAGCAATATTAAGCTTGACTTTTTCATGCTGCAATAGGTTGTAGGTTATTCTGGAAGTTCACTGCTGTGTGTGTCCCCGTCGTTGCGGAGCATCATCAAGTCGCCTGGTGTAGGCAGGAAGCCTAAGTTGATGATCTGGTTGATGCTGGAGCTTTCTTGTCCGTATTTCATGGTTTGAATGCCCCATCTCAAGTCTTTGATGACAGGCTTGACGATGGTGTCGGTGGTGTGGCTGACCGTGTCGCTCACCACGGTAATCTCCTCGTCCATCTTACCGGAGAAGATGACGGCATTCAGCGGTGAGCCTTTTGACTTGATGTCGCGGATTTCGTAGAAGAACACGGTGAAATAGGGGTCTTGCCCCATGATGTAGACAGTATTGAAATCTCTTGATTCGAGTTTGCCTTCTTTGAAGTAAATGGGGGAGATGGTGTCATCGACAAACCAACTCGTGTTTGCTGACATGAAGCTGTGCGTGTCGTCTGTGCTGGACTGCTCAAGGAAATAGTCATATTGCCCAACATGGCCTTTGGGGCTCTGGAATTTCATCTTGGCAATGCCCTTGTGCTGCTCGTAGAATTTGAAATACTGCGGATTGGGAATGGAGTTGTTGGCGGGCTGAAGCCAAGGGCTTGAGGGGACCTTTTCGACGTATGTTACCCATACATCATCCGCTACATAACAACCTTCGATTTTTGGGGGCTCGTCTCCGAAATGAAGGTGTTCATTGCCAAAGGCATACAAGAGCCGCTGGGGCATGAACTCGTTGATATTCGGAATTTCCTGGTAAGCGTAGTAAACCGTTGGATTGTGCTCTGGGTCGTTTTTTAGACATGAACCCAACAGCAATGTGCCGCATAAGAAAAGGACGGTCCTGTATAAGTGCTTCTTCATCTGTATTAGTTTTTGAAGAGGTGCTATTTTTATTCGGTTTAAAGAATATTCCGCAAATGTAAGTAATTTAGTTTATTGTTCCGCCAATTGCCCACAAATTTTTTTCAACAATTTTCTTAATGTATTTATAATCAAATTATTATGACGTATTGTTTGTGGGCTTTTTAGCGGGCGATGATGACTTTTTTCGTCAAAACGCCATCTTTCCCAGTGATGACGAAATAGTAAATTCCGTTTGCGACGGCTTTCATTATATAGGGATACGTGCTTGAACCAGTGCCGTTGTAGGCTTGGAAATGGTCGATCAGCGTGCCTCTCATGTCATACACTTTCACGTCGGCTTTACCTTCAAGATGCTTGAAGAGGAGGTCCATCTGGCCGTTGTTGGGGTTGGGGACGATGTCAAATTGAACCTCGGCACTGTTTTCCTCAAGATCATAGAACGAGCAAAGGAACCAGTAGCGGCGCTCGACGCCTTGCGGGTTACATTCGTTGTAGGCCGTGGCATGTATCCAAATCGTGTCGGGCAGCGAGTTGCGGACAATCATCGTGCAGACCTTCCCAGGAGGTTGCGTTGTCATGTCGGGTTCTAGAATCCATAAGGCTTCGGGCGTATCGATGGCCCATTCGATGGAATCCCAACGACAATTGGGGTTGCGGTCTTCAAAGATAAAGTCGTAGGAGTGGATGTCGAACTCCGATGCGGTGATGACCCAGTGTGGGGCTGGGTTATCGAAATCGGCAGGGGTGATTTCCTTTGGGTCGGGGGTGTAGTTCAGGTCCAGGTTGAGATAAAGGATACTATCACATCCTAAATAGGTTTGGAACACCTTGGTGTATATGCCCGACTCAGTGTAATCAACGTCGTACCATGTGTAAGAGTTACATTCGGATGCCGTGGTGGTGGCGCCATCGACGGGGGCACTGACAAGCAGATGGCACAACACTGTGCTGTCGCAGCCATCATACGTGGTCAAAACTTGTGTGTAGTCGCCCGACAGGTCATATTCTTGTCCATTCCAATGGAAGGTGCCGCATGAGATGGTGTCGAACGACGATTCTTGGTTGGTGCCCATGGTGAGGTGTAATGTGACGATGCTGTCGCATCCGTCGAGTGTGGTGTATAGTTTTTCGTATGTGCCCGGGGTGGTATAGATGTCACCATCCCAAGTATAGCTCCCGTTACATTCATGGTGATTGACCTCAGTGGTGATACGGTCGGCCACGATGAGATGCAGGAAAACAATGCTGTCGCAACCATCAACGGATTGCAATTCAAGTTGCCGGTTGTATTCTCCAGGGGCGTTGTATTCGAAGCTGAATCCGTAGCCGTTGTAGACGCCAGGCTCGCCTTGCCAGCAACGACTGTCGTTGAAGGGGATGTGATAGCTTGGCCGTGCCGTGAGGTAAAGCAACAGGCTATCCTGACATTCCGGGTGGTCGGGGTTGTCGACCATTCTTACCAATATGGTGTCGTTGTTGATTAACACGTTGTTGAAGCCGTGTCCTGAATAGAACTCTCCCGTGCAGCTCTCGTCGTTTTCCATGATGTAATGCTGTGTCAAGTCGACATAGTAGGTGAAGGTGTGCGCCGCTGTCGCATCACATCCACTGCCGTCGGAGTTGACGGTCAAAGTGACAGTATAGACGAGGTTGTCGTGGTAGGTATGAACGGCGGGGTTGTCGGTGCTGGTGCTGCCATCGCCAAAATCCCATTGGAGTGAATAGTTTGAAGAGTTGATGTCGGCAAGGAAAGTCATGCCTTGGTCGGAACAGTAGGCGTAGCTTTCGTTAGGATTGACGCTGACCTCGTTGATGGTGACGCTAGTGCTGAGGTCTATGGCATTGGAGCCTACCAAATAGGCGTATCCCTTGGCGCGACCGAATCCGTAGACATGGGCGTTGAAGCCATTGCTGCATGAGAGGTGATGCGAACCGTGCGTAATGTTTTTGCGGGTAAAACTGAACTCGTTGTTGCCCTCGATGGGTTCGAAGTCGCTTGACGCGATGGGGCGGTTGTCCAAATACACATTATTAATATCATTGCTGTTGACGATGATGTTGACGTAATGGACACTGATACCCGTCGTGGCGTTATCGAAAGTGGAGAAGTTCACCTCGTCGATGACTTGCTCTACGGGAGCGATCCACACCATGGAGGGGTCACCCAATTCCGAGTTTGTGTCGTCATAGCAAGAGGTGTTGTAAAGGTAAACGGCGCAAGGATGAGTCGACTCGATGAAACAGGAACCATCGTATGAATCAAGCTCAAAAATGTAGGATTGGTTGGCGTTTAACGAGGTTAAGCGGTCGCCGTTTCTGTAAATCTGGTTGTAGTCGGCACTTGAAGTGACTTTGACGAAGTCACGATTGCGGTTCGCAGAACCAGTGACTGCAAAACGTTTCCCCCATGAACGTAAGGGCATGGCTTGTTCGAACACATGGTCGAAGCCGTCGCCTTGGTTAGTGGGGATACAGGTGAGGGTGTTGCCGTTGAAGACGGCGATCTTCTTGCAGTCGCTTGCGGTGATGCGAGTGCCGCTAAGGTCACGATTGGTTTCATAGTTGTTCGACCTAACCTGATAGGTCTCACCTGCGTTCAATGTAATCTGAAATGTTTGGCCTGCAGGCATTCCATCCAGAGTGGTACAGGAGGGGGTGATGTCGATGTCGGTGTTGTCTTCGGTAGCGACGATGGCAAAGGCACTGGTTTGGTTGACATTGACGACATCCTCCAAAAACATCCTCGATTGGTTGAAGCTTTGGATGATGTAGTCGTCGCCAAGGCTCTCTGTGGGCAGCACAAACGAAGCGTCGAAGGAGACATAGGCGATGTTGGTGCAATAGGCAGAGATGGTGTCGGTCGACACGATATGGATGGCTTTTTTGGAAACCGTGCTATAATTGGAGCGGTCGTGGTAGCCTTGCTCAATAGGGATGTCGACAGTGGTGATGCTGTTGGCATTAACATTGAATTGCACGCTCCATCCTGTCTTTGGGTTGGAAATCGTACCCGAACAGTCACGTTTGGCACTGATAAGCACTTGGTTGGTTATCCATCCACCAAGTGGGTGCTCCTTGAACCCGTTGTGCATGAACGTTAGCCAAAATTCCTTGCCTTGTGTGGAAGTATTTTGGGCTAATGTATGGGTAGGTAATACCATACACATCACCACAACAAGCAGTAATGTCTTGAAGAGTCTCATAAGCTAATATGTTGTATTTGTGCTGTTTTTGTTGTTATCTTCGGATAATCACTTTCTTTGCTATTGTTCCTTCCTTGCCTGTTGCGACGAAGTAGTAGATGCCATCGGCGCGGTTTCTCATCTGGTAGGTGTAAGTGCTGGGTCCAGCGTTGTTGTAGGTCTGGAAGTCGTCAATGAGTGCGCCTTTCATGTCGTAGACCTTGACGTTGATCTTGCCGGTGAGGTTGTCGAAGTTGAGCGTCATCTGTCCGTTGTTGGGGTTCGGGACGACGGAGAAGTCGGCGTCGGTTAATTCGTCGATGCCATAGAAAGAGCACACCATCCAATACCTTTGCATGACGCCCTCGTCGGGAGCGCAGCGGTTGAAGCGCCAACGCAGGTCCAGGTGACAGTGTCCCAGTAACAGTTGGGGTTGGTATCCCAGAGGTTGAAGTCGTAAGTGTTGATCTGGAACTCGGAAGCGGTGACGACCCAGTGCGGGGCGGTGTTGTTGGCGTCCATGGGGTAGATGGGGGTGGGATGAGGGGTGTACTCGAGTTGAATTCTCATGGTGACGAGGCTGTCGCAGTCCGCTACGTTCGTGTAGGTTCTGTGGTAGGTGCCCGACATGTCGTAGACAAGCCCGTCGTGGTCGGTGTAGACGATTTCATGCCCCATGGGGTCCCAGAAGTACTCATCGCAGGCCTCGTCTTCGGGGACGACGAAGTCGTACTCGTCGTGGCTGCTGATGGTAAGGTAGAGCGTGGCTTCGCTGGGGCAGCCGAAGGCGTTGGTGTAGTGGTGGGTGTAGACGGTGCTTTCGGTAAAGGTCATGTCGACGTTGAAGTTGTCGTTCTTCCAGCGATAGGTGTCGCAGCTGGAAACCACGACCTCGTCGCTGTAGTTAGGCCTGATTTCAAGGTTGAGGATGAGGGTGCTGTCGCAGGTGCCGGCATATTGTAGTGTGTCGTAATAGACACCGCTTTCGTAATAGGTCACACCGTTTGAGGGCCAGGTGTATTGCGTACCGCAGAGTGAGATGTTGTAACTCTTGGAGTTGTAGAGCGACTCCTCAACGTGGAGGTGGATAATGCTGTCGCAGTTTTGCTGGGTGTTGTAGGTGAAGTTGTAGGCATCAGGGCTGGGCTGATAGTACTGGCCAGCGAAGTAGTAGCCATCCCCACCTTGGCAGGTCGACTCCCACAAGTCGAATTCGTATCTGGGGTTTTGTAGGAGGTTGAGCCTGATGACGCTGTCGCAGCCGTGAGCGGAGTAGAGGGTGTGGTAGTATGTGCCTGGCGCATTGAGGACATCGCCGTGGAAGTTGTATTGTTCACCTTGGCAGAAGTGGTCGGAGATGGGAGTCTCGTAGGTCTGCCAGTTGTCGAGGTGCAAGTGGACGATGGAGTCGCAGCCGAATTGCGTGTGTAAGGTATGGTCGTAAATGCCCGGCGTATGGATGTCCTCGCCGAAGTAGGAGTAGGTGTCGTTGTCACAAATGGTCTGGTAGATGTCGTGCTCGACGTTGGGATGCACATGCAGGGTGACGCTGACATCGATGTCGGTGAAGCCGTCGCTGACGTGGCAGGTGTAGGTGGTGTTGCCGAGAGCGGGTGAGGCTACGGGGTTCTGCGAGGTGGCATTATTGAGTGTGCCGGCAGGCGACCACTGGTAGGTGTAGTTTTCAGGTGCGCCGCCTGAGGGGATGGCATGCAGTGTGGTGGACTCGCCGTCGCAGAGGTCGGTCTGGTCGGCGGTTGCCATGGCGAGTAGGCTGGAGCCGTCGATGCTGACGATGACCTGAGCGGTGCTGGTGCAGCCGCCCTGTGGGTTGGTGATGGTGACGGTGAAGGTCTGGGTCTCCTGCAGCGCCACAGTCTGTGTGGTCTGGGCGTCAGGGTTGACCACCAAGTTGGCGGGCTCCCAATGGAAGCTGAACACGCCTTGGGCGCCGGCGTTGGCAGTCAAGGTGGCGTTGGCGCCGTAGATGACGGTGGAGGGCTGTGCCGAAGCTGAGGCCACGGGCATGGCATACACCTCAACATTCTGGGTGTAAGTGTCGGTGCAACCACCAGCGGTCTGCACGGTGAGGGTCACAGGATAGCTTCCTGCAGAGGTGTAGTTGTGGCTCGCGGTCTGTCCCGTGCCGTTCTGTCCGTCACCGAAAGTCCATTGGTAGCTGTTGATTTGGTCGCCGGTGGAGGTGCTGGTGAACTGCATGGGGCTGCCTTGGCAGACGTTGGTGGCGGTGAAATTAGCGGTAGGCAAAGCGTTCACGACCACTGTTTGTGTGATTTGGTCAGTACATCCGCCTTCGGATTGCACGGTGAGGGTCGCCTGGTAGGTGCCGGCGTGGGCATAGGTGTGGTTGGCGCTTTGTCCCGTGCCAGTCTGGCTGTCGCCGAAGTTCCACTGGAAGCTGTTGCCACCGGTGGAGGTGCTGGTGAACTGGGTGGCTTCGCCTTCGCATACCGTCGTGGCGTTGAAGCTGGCGGTGGGCTGGGCATTCACAGTGACGGTTTGCGTGACCTGGTCGGTGCAGCCGCCAGAGGTCTGCACGGTGAGGGTCACCTGATGCGTGCCAGGCTGGGCGAAGGTATGCGTCGTGTTTTGTCCAGAGCCAGTGCTTCCGTCACCGAAGTTCCATTGGTAGTTGCTGATGCCCTGACCCGTCGAGGTGCTGGTGAACTGCGTGGCTTGGCCTTGGCATACAGTAGTGGCGTTGAACGATGCGGTGGGCAGGGCACTGACGGTGACTGTCTTGGTGATTTGGTCGGTGCAATGTCCGTTACCCGTGCTTACCGTCAGCGTGACTTGGTAGGTGCCAGGGTTAGCGTAGGTATGGGTTGGATTTGCTCCCGTGCCCGTGCTTCC
>CACYHX010000004.1 GCA_902774365.1 uncultured Bacteroidia bacterium
CTGCGACCCGTGTGACTTCCACCAACTACACCGTGGTCAACGTCAACCTGGGCAGCTATTCCGGCATGGGCTATGTAGCCATCCGCCACACCGCCAACGCCGACCAAGCCTCGTTGCTGGTCGATGACATCACCATCGTGGAAGGCGAAGACCCCGGCACCGACAGCGGTACCTTCAACTACGGCCAGACCTGCACTGTGACCGCCACGCCTAACAGCGGCTACCAATTCGTGAACTGGACCGAGAACGGCACCGCCGTCTCGTCGAGCCCCGCCTACTCCTTCACCGTGACCAGCAACCGCGACCTTGTGGCCCACTTCACGAACCAGACACAGAGCTACACCGTCGCCGTGTCGGCCAACCCGACCAACGGCGGCACCGTCACCGGAGGCGGCACTTTCAGTCAAGGCCAGTCCTGCACCGTCGTGGCTGCGCCTAACGCCAACTACACCTTCAACAACTGGACTGAGAACGGCACTGTGGTCTCCACTAACACCAGCTATACCTTCACCGTGAACGGCAACCGCACTTTGGTCGCCAACTTCACCTACACTCCCCCGACCTACACCGTCGCCGTGTCGGCCAACCCGACTAACGGAGGCACCGTCACGGGTGGCGCACGGCGGCCACGGGCTTCGCCTTCGCCAACTGGACCGAGAACGGCACCGTGGTCTCCACTAACGCACAATACACCTTCAACGTGAACGGCAACCGTACTTTGGTCGCCAACTTCACCGCCAACACCTATACTATTAATGTGTCGGCCAACCCGACCGCTGGCGGCACCGTCAGTGGTGGCGGCACCTTCACCTATGGGCAAAGCTGCACTGTAAACGCCACTGCCGCCACAGGTTATACCTTCACCAACTGGACCGAGAACGGCAACGTGGTCTCCACCAACGCCCAATACACCTTTACCGTGAACGCCAACCGCACTCTTGTGGCTCACTTCACCGCCAACACTTACACCATCACCGTGTCGGCCAACCCGGCCGCGGGCGGCACCGTCACCGGCGGCGGCACCTTCACCTATGGCCAGTCATGCACCGTGGTGGCCACTCCCAACGCCAACTACACTTTCAACAACTGGACCCAGAACGGCAACGTGGTCTCCACCAATGCCAGCTACACCTTCACCGTGAACGCCAACCGCACCCTCGTAGCCAACTTCACCTATGTAGCACCTCCTACCAACTACACCGTCACCGTGTCGGCTAACCCGACCGAGGGCGGCACCGTCACTGGCGGCGGCACCTACCAAGAAGGCCAGACCTGCACGGTGGAAGCCACGACAAACGTCGGCTACAACTTCATCAACTGGACTGAAAACGGCGTTGAAGTCTCCGCTAGCGCCAGCTACACCTTCACCGTTACTGCCAACCGCACTTTGGTAGCCAACTACGAGGTTCAAACTGTGAAGATCAATGTCACGGTCGACCCGATGGGAGGTGGCCTCGTCACTGGCAATGGCACTTACAACTACGGCGAACAGGTCACGCTGAGCATCACTCCTGCAGAGTTCTTCACCTTCATCAACTGGACCGAAAACGGCGTTGTCGTTTCGGAGGAGCCGACATTCACCTTCCAAGCCACTGAAAACCACGACTTGGTGGTCCATCTCCTGAACACCCAAGGCATCGCCGAAAACGCCATCCAAGCCATGGTCTATCCTAACCCCACAAAGGGCGACATCATTGTTGAGTGCGAAGGTCTGAGCCATGTACGCATCGTGAATGCCTTTGGACAGACGGTTTACAACGCCGACCTCGAAGGCGACCAGACACGCATCGACCTCTCGCAGATGGCCAAGGGCATCTATATGATGCACCTCGAGGCCGCCGGAGGTCAGACCGTGAGGAAGATTGTGGTGGAATAAGCCCGGTTTCCCCGCAAATACGCAAAGTGAGGTGACAAAATATTGCCACCTCACTTTTTTTTGCTAATTTTGGGGTCAAATTTTTGAATTATGAAGATCAAATTCATCGGTGCGGCCCAGGAAGTGACGGGCAGCAAGCACCTCATCACCACTGACCATGGCAAGAAAATCCTGTTAGACTGCGGTATGTTCCAAGGCAAGGGCCTCGAAACCGACGCCGCCAACCGCAACATCATGGTCGACCCCAAGGAAATCGACTATATCATCCTCACCCACGCCCATATCGACCACAGCGGCCTCATCCCCTACTTCTACAAGCTGGGCTTCCGTGGCGAAGTGGTCTGCACCCCGGCCACCAAGGACCTGTGCAGCATCATGCTCCCCGACACGGGCTTCATCCAGGAGAACGATATGGAGTGGTTCAACAAGAAACGCCGTAAGCAGGGTCTGCCGGCCTTAGAGCCTATCTACACGGAGAAAGACGCACGTGCTTGCATGGACACCTTCGTCACCGTGAGCTACAACCGTTACCTCTATCTCGACAATAATATAAAGGTGAAGTTCAACAACACGGGCCACCTGCTCGGCAGCGGCTGCGCCATCCTCGAAATCGACGAAGGCGGCAAGATGACCCGCATCGGCTACACCGGCGACATCGGCCGTGAGCACAACTACCTGCTGCGCTCGCCCGAGCCGTTCCCGCACTGCGACTACCTCATCACCGAAGCCACCTACGGCAACCGCCTCCACAGCGACCGCGCCAACGCCGAGCAGCAGCTGCTGGAAATCATCTACGGCACCTGCGTGGAGAAACGCGGCAAACTCATCATCCCGTCGTTTGCCGTCAGCCGCACGCAAGAAATCGTGTACCTGCTGAACAACTTCTACAACCTGGGCAAGCTGCCTGAGAAGATACCGGTATTCGTCGACAGTCCCTTGGCCGTCAACGCCACCGAGATCTTCCGCATGTACGTCGACCTCTTCAACGACGACGTGAAGGATGTCATCGAATACAACCCCGACCCCTTCGGCTTCAACAGCCTGACCTTCATCCGCGACGTCAACCAGTCGAAGGCGCTGAACGCCCGCAAGGAGCCTTGCATCATCATCTCGGCCTCGGGCATGATGGAGGCTGGTCGCGTGAAGCACCACATCGCGAACAGCATCGAGAACCCCAACAACAGCATCCTCGCCATCGGCTACTGCGCCCCCACCACCTTAGGTGCCAAGCTGCTGGCCGACCCGAAGCCGCTGACCGTCTCCATCTTCGGCATGGAACATGCCGTCAACGCCGACATCTACGAAATCGACGCCTTCAGCGGACACGGCGACTACAAGGAGATGATTCATTATTTGAGTTGCCAAGACCCAAGCAAGGTGAAGAAGACCTTCATCGTGCACGGCGACCCCGAGGCGCAACAGTTCTACAAGCGCCAGCTGCGCAAGGAAGGATGGGACAACATCTTCATCCCTGAACAAGGCGAGGAGTTTGAACTGAAATAATTCGTACTTTTGCAAAAATTTTCAAAGATGGCACAAAAACCCAGCATTCCCAAAGGCACCCGCGACTTCCTGCCCGAAGTCATGGTGCGCCGCAATTATATCTTCGACACCATCAAAGGCGTGTTCAAACGCTTTGGTTTCCAACCTATTGAGACCCCTTCAATGGAAAATCTCAGCACCCTCTTGGGCAAATACGGCGACGAGGGCGACAAGCTGCTCTTCCGCGTGCTCAACAGCGGTGACTTCATGGGTGGCGTGGAGCAAAATGGCGAGCCGCTTGAATCCCTGAAACTGGCCAGCAAAATCACGGAAAAAGGTCTGCGTTACGACTTGACCGTGCCTTTTGCCCGTTTCGTCACCATGTACCGCGACCAAATCGCCTTCCCCTTCAAGCGCTACCAGATACAACCCGTTTGGCGCGCCGACCGTCCGCAGAAAGGGCGTTACCGTGAATTCTACCAATGCGATGTCGACATCATCGGCAGCGACTCCTTGCTGAATGAAGCCGAGCTGGTGCAAATCGTGGACGAGGTCTTTGGTGCCTTGAAAATCAGAGTCACGCTGAAAATCAACAACCGCAAAGTGCTGGCGGGTATCGCTGAATACATCGGCAAATCAGACGCTTTGGTCGATATCACCGTGGCCATCGACAAGCTCGACAAAATCGGCATTGACGCCGTCAACGCGGAACTCGCCGAAAAGGGGTTGGAACAAGCCGCCATCGACAAGTTGCAGCCTATCCTCTTCATGAAAGGCAACACCCGCGAAAAGTTGGCGCAACTGAAGCCTTTGCTCGACAACGAAGTCGGCCAAAAAGGCATCGAGGAGCTGGAGACCTTGTTCGACTACATCGACAATATGGAGTTGGGCATTGATACTGAACTCGACCTCACCTTGGCCCGTGGCTTGAATTACTATACCGGCGCCATCTTCGAGGTGAAAGCCAAGGACTTCCCGATGGGTAGCATCTCGGGCGGCGGTCGCTACGACAACCTCACGGGCATCTTCGGTCTGCCCAACGTCAGCGGCGTGGGCATCAGCTTCGGCGCCGACCGCATCTATGACGTGCTTGAAGGCCTCAACCTCTTCCCCGAAACCATGTCGGAGAGCACCAAGGTCATCTTCCTCAACTTCGGCAAGAACGAAGAGAAATACTGTCTGAAGTATCTCAACCAGGTGCGCAAGCACGGCATCAACGCGGAAATATATCCCGATGCCGCCAAGATCCAGAAACAGATGAAATACGCCAACCAACGTGCCATCCCGATCGTCGTCATCGCTGGCGAGCAAGAGGTGGCCGAGCAGAAGTTCACCGTGAAGTTCATGAAGGAAGGCACACAAGAAACCGTAGACGCCAACAAATTGGTGGAAACATTATTAGCCCCGTAGGGGCGCAGGACCTTAAGCAGGCGACGAGAGTCCCTGCGTCAAAAGAAGAAACACAACAAACACACAACAATATGAAAATCCATAAAATCTCATCGAAGGAACTGACCTTCAAACAGGTAAACGAAATACTCACCAAAGGCTACAAGCTCGAGCTCAGCGCCGACGCCATCAAGCGCATCCAAAAATGCCGCGACTACCTCGACAAGAAGATGGAGAACCCCGAGAAGCCCATCTATGGCGTGACCACCGGATTCGGCTCACTCTGCGACCATAGCATCTCGAAGGAAGACCTGAGCACCTTGCAGAAGAACCTCGTCATGTCGCACGCCTGCGGCACGGGCGAGATGGTGCCCGAAGAGATCATCCGTCTCATGCTCCTCTTGAAGGTGCAGAGCCTCAGCTACGGCAACAGCGGCGTGCAGGTGGTGACCGTGCAGCGCCTCATCGACTTCTTCAACAACGACGTGCTGCCTGTGGTCTATAACCAAGGCTCACTCGGTGCCTCCGGCGACCTTGCGCCGTTGGCCAACCTCATGCTGCCTCTGCTCGGTCTGGGCGAGGTGCATTTTGAAGGCAAGATTGTCCCTGCCGAGAAAGTCCTGAAGAAGTTCGGTTGGAAGCCCATCACCTTGCAGTCGAAAGAAGGTCTGGCCCTGCTCAATGGCACCCAGTTCATGAGCAGCTATGGCACCTACGTGCTGCTGAAGGCCTTCCGCCTCAGCTATCTCGCCGACCTCATCGGCACGGTCTCCTTGGAAGCCTTCGACGGCCGCATCGAGCCTTTCTTCGACCAAGTGCATCAGATCCGTCACCACAACGGACAAATCGTCACCGCCAAGCGTGTACGTGAGTTCACCAAGGGCAGCGAACTGATTGTCAGGGAGAAGAAACATGTACAAGACCCCTACTCCTTCCGTTGCATGCCGCAGGTGCATGGCGCCTCGAAGGATGCCATCGACTATGTGGCCTCTGTGTTCAGCGAAGAGATCAACGCCGTCACCGACAACCCGACCATCTTCCCTGACGAAGACCTCGTCATCAGCGCCGGCAACTTCCACGGTCAGCCACTCGCCATCACCTTGGACTTTCTGGCCATCGCCATGGCTGAGTTGGGCAATATCAGCGAGCGCCGTATCTACCAGCTCATCGGTGGCAAGCGTGGCCTGCCGTCGTTCCTCGTCGCCGAGCCTGGCCTCAACAGCGGCTTCATGATCCCGCAATATGCCGCCGCCAGCATCGTCAGCCAAAGCAAGCAACTCTGCACGCCCGCCTCGGTCGACAGCATCGAGTCGTCGCAGGGACAGGAAGACCATGTCAGCATGGGTGCCAACGCAGCAACGAAGGCTTTGCGCGTGGCCGAAAACCTGGAACGCGTGTTGGCCATCGAGCTGTTCAACGCCACACAGGCCTTGGAGTTCAGAAGACCCTTGAAGTCGTCACCTATCATCGAGAAGTTCGTCGCCGAATACCGCAAAAACGTGGAGTTTGTGCGCATCGACAAGGTGATGTACACCGAGATCGCCAAATCGGTTGATTTCGTGAAGAATTACCCGTTGGCATTTGATGAATTGGAAAACAAATAAATAATGACTGTAGGGCTGTCACATTGTGGCAACCGCTTGACCTCAAACGGCCGCCGTGATAGGACAGCCCTACAACCCTGAAATATGGAGAACACCGAACAAAAGAAGCGCCCCACCTCGATAACCATCCTCTTGGTGTTGTCGTTCCTCAATGCCTGTTGGAACATTTTCAGTTCCATAGTGTCTTATTTCTTCATCCCCAAACTGTCGACCATGCTCGAGAACGGGCAGTTCGAAGAGATGATGGCGCCTTTTTCAGGGATAAATGAAGACATGGCCAAGATGATGAATGACGGTGCTGCGATGCTTTCCCAAATCAACCCCAACTATTACCTCATCTTGACGGTGTTGTTCATCGCTTCTTTGGTTGGTGTCGTCAAGATGTTCAAAGGCGACAAGCGAGGTCTCCACATCTATGCCATTGCCCAAATCTGCATGCTGATTAACGCCTCTGTATTCGTCTATCCCTTGCAGAAGCCGTCTCCCTTTGTTTCCGACCTGCTACTGACCGCCATCTTTATCCTGATTTACCGATTGTATTTCAAGCGGATGGAGATGCTCGAGCAAACGCAAAACCCTGAATGACCATGGAACAACCTGAGAGCAAGATATTCAACCTAAAGCCGAAACTCACTACGGCGATGAAGCTGGCGGCGAGCTTTGCCATCACCTACTACGGCCTGTTGCTCATCTATGAGGTGTTTACTTTGGTCTATAGCCGCTATTTCATCGATTCCTATTACTTTAACGAAGGGGATACTGGAGAAGGCACGCGAGAACTATTGATACAAATCGCCCAGCTCGCCTTATCCATTATACTGGTTTTCAGCTTAATACAAATCTTCAGAAAGAAAGTCTATGGAAAAGCCCTATTTGTGGGTTTTTCCATTATCCTTATCGTTTTCCAGTTTTTCACCACGGGTTTAGTGCCTTTTGTAAAATATGCTTTAGAGGTGCTTTTGGTCTTGATTATCGCACCCATCCGTGTAAAAAAGAAAATCAAAATGAAAGACGGAAAACTCACCGTTGAAACGGTTGAGGAAGAGCCATCAGACGACCAAGAAGAAACTGCCGTCGAAGAGACCAAGGAAAACTCACTTGAGGTCAGCGAAGCATCATCGCAGCCCGCCGAACAGCCTTAACGAAAACCTCCACCTCTTCCAAAGTATTATACAGCGCAAACGAAGCCCTCACTGTGCCAGGGATGCCAAAACGCGTCATCACCGGTTCGGCGCAATGATGCCCTGTTCGAACGGCAACACCCATTTTGTCGATGATAGTACCCAAGTCGTAGGGATGTACACCCTCAATAATAAAGGAAACCAAGCCGCTACGACGTTCGGCCTCTCCGATGAAACGGATACCTTCAATTCCCGATAGCTGTTGGATAGCTGATTGTAACAATTGAGTTTCGTGTTCTTCGACTGCATCCCTGTCAAGGCCTTGCAAGAATTGTATGGCCGTCTCCAAGCCCAAAGCGGCACCTACATTGGGTGTGCCCGCCTCAAACTTATAGGGCAGCACATTAAAGGTCGTCTTCTCAAAACTCACCGTGTCGACCATCTCGCCTCCGAACTGATAAGGCGGCAACTTCTGCAGCCATTCCGTCTTGCCGTACAAGCCACCAATACCCATCGGAGCATACATCTTATGACCCGAGAAAACGAAGAAGTCGCAATCCAAGTCTTGCACATCGATGGGATGGTGAGCGATGGACTGCGCGCCATCCACGACCACAGGGATACCATACTCATGCGCCATTTTAACCATTTCCTTCACAGGGTTGATGGTACCCAAGACGTTAGAGATGTGCGCAATCGACACCACCATTGGTCCTTCTTTCAGCAGCTTTTCATATTGCTCCAAATCCAAGGTGCCGCTATCGTCCATCGGCACGACAAGCAACTGTCCTTGATGGCGTTGCACCATTTGCTGCCACGGAACGAGGTTGGAGTGATGCTCCATAGCCGTGACTAACACTTTCAGCCGCGTAGCGTCATCGCGAGGAACGAAGCGTTCCAGAGAGACATCCTTCAACAAAAGGTGCTCGAAAGAAGTGGCGAGCAGGTTCAACGACTCGGTGGTGCCACGCGTGAAGATAATTTCCTTAGACTCCTTGGCATGAATGAAGTCAGCAACGGTCTGGCGGGCATGCTCGTAGGCCTCAGTCGCCTTCTGGCTTAAGTAATGCACCCCACGGTGGATGTTGCAGTTCTCGTGCAGGTAATAGTCTCGTTCACGCTCAATGACACACAAGGGTTTCTGCGTGGTGGCGGCATTGTCAAGATACACCAAAGGCTTGCCATAGACCTGCTGGTCGAGGACGGGGAATTGGCTTCTTATTTCGTTGATATTCATTAGATCTTCGAATAATCGATGTCAAAATTATATTCCTTCGGATGACTACAACGGAGAACGCAGGTCTCGCAACTCGACAGCTCACCACGCAGACGACGCTTAATCATGTCGTCGATGTGTTCGTGAAGCATCTCGTTGCCGATATGGTTGCTCACCTCAGCGGCGAAGGCATACATCAACAGAATTCTTGCATTGGATTTGCTGATGCCACGCTGGCGCATGTAGAACATGGCTTCCTGGTCGAGTTGACCCGTCGATGTGCCATGCGAACATTTCACGTCGTCGGCATAGATTTCAAGGAACGGCTGGCTGTTGACTTTAGCCGTAGAAGTCAGAAGGATGTTGCTGTTGTTTTGGTGGGCGTCGGTCTTTTGAGCGTCTTTAGCCACATACACATGTCCGTTGAACACCGCCGAGGCCGAGTCGTCGATGACACCCTTGAACTTCTCATTGCTGGTGCAATGCGGCACGTTGTGGTTCACTTTCAGGTAGTTCTCCACATGCTGGGTCTTGTCGATGAGATAGAGGCCATGCACCTGGGTGTCGGCACCTTCGCCATCCAAATCAACACGATAGGTATTGCGAATATCACCACCATTGAAGGTGATGACCACGATTTTCAGACGGCTATCGGCTAGCTGCCTCACCTTGAACTCACGGCGGATGGAGGCCTCGTTGTTCACGTTTTGCAGCACATACAACTCAAGACTGGAGTTCTCGTTGAGGATGATTTCGGAGACCAAAGGTTCCTGCGACAGATGTGCATCGTCATCATACTCAATGATTTCGCGGCTTTGGTTGGCGGCTAAGATAAGTTGGTTGTCCATAATCAGAGTTCCTTAATCCATTCGTAGCCTTTTTCTTCGAGTTCAAGGGCGAGGTTCTTTCCGCCAGTCTTGACGATGCGACCGTCATACATCACATGGACAAAGTCGGGGACGATGTAGTCGAGCAGACGCTGGTAGTGTGTGATGACCACAAAGGCATTCTCAGCATTATGGAGCTGGTTGACGCCATGGGCAACGATGCGCAACGCGTCAATATCGAGGCCCGAGTCGGTCTCGTCGAGGATGGCAAGGCTCGGCTCCAACATGGCCATCTGGAAAATCTCGTTCTTCTTCTTCTCGCCACCGCTGTAGCCCACATTGACGAAACGGTTCTGCAGTTTTTCGGTGATTTCCACCATAGCCTGCTTCTCCTTCATCATCTTCATGAAGTCGACAGTGCTCATCGGCGGCAAGCCTTGGTATTCACGCTTCGAGTTGACAGCCGTACGCATAAAGTTCTGTATGCTCACGCCTGGAATCTCAACGGGGTATTGAAAGCTGAGGAAGATACCTTCGTTAGCGCGGTCCTCAGGCGACATCCCAACGATGTTCTTACCCTTGTACCAAATCTCGCCTTCCGTGATTTCATAGCCCTCGCGACCCGTGATAGCCGCCGCAAGCGTGCTCTTTCCTGTTCCGTTAGGGCCCATGATGGCGTGGATTTCGCCTTCGTTGACGCCTAAGTTCAATCCTTTCAGGATTTCCTTGCCTCCGATGGAGACGTGTAGGTTTTTGATATTCAGAAGCATATAATTCAAAATTTAAAATTCAAGATTTAGATTATCCGACGCTGCCTTCCAATGTGATTGACAATAATTTTTGCGCCTCAACTGCAAATTCCATAGGCAGTTTGTTCAGCACGTCCTTGGCATAGCCGTTGACGATGAGGCCGATAGCCTTTTCCGTCGGGATGCCACGCTGCTGACAATAGAACAATTGATCTTCGGAGATCTTTGAGGTCGTGGCCTCGTGTTCGAGGATGCTCGATTCGTTACCACATTCCACATATGGCCATGTGTGCGCACCGCATTTGTCGCCCAAAAGCAGCGAGTCGCACTGCGAGTAGTTACGGGAGTTTTCAGCTTTGGCGGCCACCCTCACTAGGCCACGATAGCCATTCTGGCTGTGGCCGGCCGAGATACCTTTAGAGATAATGGTGCTACGGGTGTTCTTACCCAAATGGATCATCTTGGTACCCGTGTCGGCCTGCTGGTAGTTGTTGGTCACGGCAACAGAGTAGAACTCACCCACCGAGTGGTCGCCCAACAGCACGCAGCCTGGGTATTTCCAGGTGATGGCTGATCCCGTCTCGACCTGCGTCCAAGAGATCTTGGAGCGGTCGCCACGGCAAAGGCCGCGCTTGGTGACAAGGTTGTAAACGCCACCCTTGCCGTCCTTGTCGCCAGGATACCAGTTCTGTACCGTGGAGTATTTCACCTCGGCGTCAGTCTCAGCGATAATCTCCACGATGGCGGCATGGAGTTGATTCTCATCACGTTGCGGGGCGGTGCAGCCTTCCATATAGCTCACGTAGGCACCTTCGTCGGCCACAATGAGCGTACGCTCAAACTGACCTGTGTTGGCTGCATTGATGCGGAAATAGGTGGACAGTTCCAAGGGGCAACGCACACCCTTCGGGATGTAACAGAACGAGCCGTCGCTGAAGACTGCCGAGTTGAGGGCTGCAAAGAAGTTGTCGGTATAAGGCACCACCTTGCCGAGATATTTCTTTACCAAGTCAGGATGCTGCTTCACCGCCTCGCTGAACGACATGAAGATGACGCCGTGTTTGGAGAGCGTCTCTTGGAAGGTCGTCTTCACCGAGGTGGAGTCCATCACCGCGTCGACGGCCACGCCCGAGAGTTTCTTCTGCTCGTCGAGCGAGATGCCGAGTTTGTCGAAGGTGGCCAACAGTTCGGGGTCCACCTCGTCGAGGCTCTGCTTCTGCTGACGTTTGCGCGGCGCAGCATAGTAAATGATGTCCTGATAGTTGATCTCAGGGATATCGAGATGCGCCCAGTTGGGTTGTTTCAAGGTCTGCCAATGACGGAAGGCCTTCAGACGGAACTCCAACAGCCACTCCGGCTCTTCCTTTTTCTTGGAGATGAGGCGGATGATGTCCTCATTCAAGCCCTTCGGCACAAAATCGGTCTCAATATCGGTCACAAAGCCGTATTCGTACTCCTTGTTTGTGACTTCGCTGATGATATTTTCGTTCGGATTCGAATCCATTTTTCTCCTTATTAAGAATGATTTCAAATTAGGCCGCAAAGATACATATATTATCTGAAACAAAATCACAATTATATAGATTATTACTACATTTGCAGCTGTTAATAATACCAATTTGTTTATAAAGAAAACGTCAAAAATATGAAGAAGCTACTACATTTAATCATGATGGTGTTAGCATTCGCTGGCACAACTGTAGCCCAGGACATCTGGTCGGCGGGCTACTACACTGATGGAAACGGCAACCAACAAGCCGCCGTTTACCATAACAGCCTAAAGATGTTCAGTACGAACTACGGCGGCAACCTCTCAGGCGACTGCACCGGTGTTGACGTCGATGGCGATGATGTCTATTGGATCAGAAACTGCTACGATGCAGGCTCGTTCTATTATGCCGACATCATGAAGAACGACGAAATGTACCTCAACTCGCCCATTGGCCAAAGCCGCCACATCTACAGCCTTGACCGCTTTTACGGCACCTTGCTTGCTACAGGCTGTATGGACATCGACGGCGTTACGACAGCTGTGCTTTGGAGCGGTGACGATGCGGAACCGGCATTCGTCATGGGTGACGAAACCTATCCGAGCGAGGCATACGCCACCACGGTTGTTGCCAACACAGACATGGGCCTCCATTCGTATTCCTGCGGTTATCAATATATCACCGAAACCTCCATACGCGGCATAATTTGGAAGGACGGCAACCTCTTCTATCGATTCCCCAACATCAAGGCAATTATGTATGACATTGATTACCACGACGGCTACTTCTATACCGTGGGCATAGATATGACCGACAGTGATGTCAAGCTGAAGGTGTGGGAAGTTACAGGTTGGGGCACCACTGACCATGTGGTTTACACGCTCTCCGAGTCGATGAGTTCGAGTTTTGTGGACGAGCGCTTCTCAATTTACGTTGATGATGCTGGCGACATCTACGTGAACGGCATGGACGGCTCCTCCGACAAAGTGTGGAAAAACGGTACTGAAATCTACAACACAGGCTCCTACTTCAACACGGTGCTCGCCAACACCGACGGTATCTACTACGCAGGGGCCGAGAGCGTCGGCAAGGTCTGGAAAGACGGATCCTTGCTTTACGAGATTGAGGACGCCCAGAGAATCACGAGCATCATCGTTCCCGAGCCCGCCTGCGACAACCAGGTGCGCACCCTGCCCTACTTTGAAGGCTTCGAAACAGGCGCAACCGACTGGACCTGTTGGGTAACGGAAGACAGAGACAACGACAACGGGACCTATGGGGCATTTTGGCATAGGTCCGGAGATCATCACGCCACTGGCAACTATTGCGCCTGGCACGACATGGGGCCGTCAGGGGTTGATCAGGAAGGCTGGTTAGTCACTCCCCTCATCGCCATCCCCGAAGGCGACAACGTCAGGATGAGCTTCAAAACCCTAGAGGTAATCTCGAATAGCTTCGGGGATGGAAATGCAATCCTTTGGGCCTACGACGGAACCACCATGACTGAGCTTTGGAGTCAATCCGTAGAAAACGCTTCCGGCGAATGGAAAGAGGTGGAAGTTGACCTCAGCGCCTTCCGAGGCCAAGAGATTCAGCTCGGTTTCAGTTACACCGGCATCATGACCCTTATCTGGTACCTCGACGACATCAGCATAGAGCAGGGAAGCGTTCATGTTGACGAGAACCAAGATAGTTTGGTGAAGCTCTACCCCAACCCCGCCAAAGACGTAATCCACGTCAAAGGCCTTGAAACCAACACTGAGGTGAAGATATACAATGCGTTAGGTGTCTTGGTGAACGTGGTCAACGTTGGCAGCGATGAAGAAATTGATGTCAGCGAGTTGAGCGGAGGCCTCTACCTGTTGCATTGTGGCAATGCTACGCTGCGTTTTGTCAAAACGAACTAAACCTCATGAGCAAAAAGAAAGGCTTCTGGTTCTATTTCGGCAGGGTGATGGCCGGCATCGGCATCGCCTTGCTGCTAGTGATATTGTATGTCTACCTCTCCGTGCCCACATACAGCTTCAAGGAACCAAGGCCCTTCAGTGGCGAATACCTTTACAATCCTTATCAGGACATGAATCCCGACCAATGGAAGAAATACCACTTCCATTGCCACTCGCGCAGGTATCTTGGGCTCACCAACGGGCGCAAAAGCAAAGAAGAGACTATCGACAGCGTCTATCAAGCCTTAGGCTATGACCATTACGGCATCTCTGACTATATGGGCATCAACACGCATGGCTCTGAAAGAGAGGATTATATCCCTGCCTACGAACATGGTTATGGCCTGTTCCGCAAGACGCACCAAATTTGCATCGGTGCCGAGAAAGTGTATTGGCCTGACTTCCCCTTCATGCAGAACCTTAACATGAAGCAGCACATGATCAACAAGTTGGGCGAACGTTGCCGTTTCGTCATGCCCGCCCATGCCTCATTCACCAAAGGCTACAAGGTAAGCGACATGATTTTTTTGAGCAACTATCGTCTGATTGAAGTGGTCAACCCATACGGCAACGCCTTCGAGCATTGGGACAAAGCCCTTTCAAACGGTCACCGTGTGTATGCCCTCGGCGACGATGACACGCATAACATCAACAAAGCCAGCGAGGTGTGCCATAACCTGACCATGGTCAACACAGAGAGCCTTGACCCAGAAAGCGTATACAATGCCCTTGACCTAGGTCTCTGCTATGCCGTTGAGTTCGACAACTTTTTCCACTACCCCATGACATTGGCCGAAAAGGTCGAGCAGGCCCATGCCCTCCCCTACTTGACCTGTGCGCAATTGGTTGGCGACACCTTATTCATCGAGACCTCTTCACCTGAGATGCAAGAAGTGCAATTCATCGGACAAGACGGCAAGGTGCTAAAAACCGAAGAAAACGTGGCAACAGCCCTTTATGTCATCCAGCCCGAAGACCATTATGTGCGCACACATATCAACGTCAACGGCTTACAGCATTTCTATCTCAATCCTGTCACGAGACACACGACGCCCGAGCCTGTCGACCGGCAACTTGACTTTGTCAATCAGGCGCAGACCTATCTATATTGGTTTGTTTATATCGTAGCTTTTGTGGCATTGGCTTGGTATCTTATCAAAATGGCCAAAGCCAAAAAAGAGGAAAACAAGTGAGGATTAAAGAACAAAATATCAACAAGATATTGACATGGCTGCTGGTCATCAGTGCAGTCGTGAGAGGCATTTTGGCCGCATGGATGGAGTTTGGCAACGACGAGGTGTATTACTGGACTTACGCCCTCTATCCCGACTGGAGCCACTTCGACCATCCTCCCATGGTAGGCTTGGTGATACAGCTTTTTAGTCTTAACTTGTTGCTTGACAGCGAGTTTTTCATCCGTTTGGCATCGGTCGTCATGATGACCGCCAACACCTATATTATATTTTGCATTGGCAAGGAACTTAAGGACGCCCGGACGGGACTTTATGCCGCCTTGCTTTACACCGCTTCCATCTATGCCTTTGTCATCACAGGCATCTTCATTATGCCCGACACGCCACTGATGTTGTTTTGGCTGCTGGCCATTTGGTCAGCAATTAGGTCCCTGAGCCTGTCGAAGGGCCGGTTTTTTATTCTTTTCGGACTCTTCTCGGGCTTAGCCATGCTCTCCAAATATTCAGGTGTTTTCCTATGGGTTGGCATGGGCCTTTACATCTTGATATTCAACAGAAAACAACTAAAAAACCCCTATTTATACCTCTCCTTGCTGATTTCAGCTATCTGTTGCATTCCCATTCTTTATTGGAACATCAAATACAACTTTGCCAGTCTCAGTTTCCATGGCGAGCGCGTGGGTGGCGGAGCCTTAAATTTCAGCACCTTCGGGACCGAATTGGCCGGCGAGTTCTTCTATAACAACCCCGTCACCTTCGTCTTGGCCGTCATCACCGTCGTTGCGGTTTTCAAGAAACGGCTTAACCTTGAAAAATCAGCACAACGCCTCATCCTGTGCATCGCTCTGCCGATGATTGCACTGTTTTGGGTGTTCTCTCTGACGAGGCCCACCTTGCCACACTGGAACTCACCCGCATACATCTTGCTCATCCTACTATCCGCTGTTTATCTACGCGACAAACAATCCAACAATCAATCATTGCCCAAATCCATCATCGCGGCATTATCCGTGCTCATAATTACCTTGGTGATTGGCGTAGCAGAAATCAAGACAGGCTTCATCCCACTTGACAGACATACTGACCCAGAACAGATTGGTCGCGACGATTTCACCGTCGACATGTACGGTTGGCGACAGCTTGGCGAGAAGTTTGCCGACTTCCGTGCCCAAAAAATCGCCGAAGGCGTGATGAACGAAGAGGACGGCATCGTGGCCAACCAATGGTTCCCACTTGCCAACCTAGATTATTACGTCGCCCGACCTCTCGGGCTGCGTGTCATGGGCTTGGGATGGCCAGAATTCTTACACAAATACCTATGGATCAACGATAAACGCGGCGGATTCCATTTAGGAGAGAATTATTGGTTCCTTTCAGACAGTCGATATCCGAAGGACCCGAAGACGACTTACCAATGGTATTTCAAGGAAATAGAGCTTGTTGGCGTGATTGAAATCGACCGCTGTGGCAGACCTGCAAAGAACTTCTTTGTCTACACTTGCAAAGACCTTTGCGACCAACCGCCTACCTTGCAAAGCCTCATGGCTGCTTCCGACGCAGCAGATACAGCGTCCCGTCAGTAGCCACGGTGTCGTAGTCGTCATGGTCGGGGAACACCCTTTTCCAATATTTCACCATCTCGAAATAAGGCTCCATTATCATCACATAATCCGCGCCTGGATTGGGGCGATTGTCGAGGTCATAAATCTCGTCACGCAAAGCCAAATGCGGGACAAACACCGTGGCGGCACTTACCGAAGCATCGTCTGGAATCTGCCGAATCAGCTGGCGGGCATATTTGACATCGAACTTCCTCTGTTGATAATGCCGCCCTTGGAAAACGCTAATCTGGTCCAAGAGCACCATGGAATTCGGTTCACCTATGGTGTAGAAGGTGGTCAGAATGGTGGAAAGGAGCAAGGCCAAAGCCAAAACCAGCCTTGGAAGTTGCTTTTTCAGCCTGAGAATCACCAAGAAAGAGGAAACGATCAACACTGGCACAAATTCCACATTGTAGTGCACCGAAATGCCCCAAAGCATCGGGTCGATGGAGAACATTTTTTGCACGATGAGTGGAATGAGCATAAACAAATAGTTGGGTTTCAGCAAGGTAAGCAACATCCCCGAAGCCAAGGCACAAAAATAGAACTCGGCCTTGCGCGGGTTGATATTGGGATGGGCGTTGGTGTTGGTGAACAGAATACGCAACGTCTCGCCGGGATGGGTGACGAGTTGCAGGGCAATCTCTGCATAGTTGCTTCCCAAATGGCTGTAGCGACTGATGCCTTGACCTCCTATTTTCGGCATCACCACCATATTGATAATCAAGAAATAAGCCAATCCAAAAACAGCGTATGCGAGGAGATGCCAAAGCACTTTCTTGTCTTTGCGGTAGTCCCACATCAGGCCGATAGCGATGAAAAACAGCCACAAAGAAAGGTTCTCCTTTCCGATGACAAACAACACGACCATCAGCGTTGCCAACCTCATCTGCCGCTTTTTGATGAAATAGAGCAGCCATGGCAACATCATGGCTGTCAAAACATTGGAATGGTAGTCGTAGGACATCGCATGGATGATGCCGAAGGAGAAGAAGAAAATGGCCGAGGCCAAAATCGGCATGAGGTCGTCGTCGGTATACAGCCCAATGAGTTTGTAAATGCCCCAACCGCCCAGTAGGACAGCGGCAATCTGAACGATAAGCAACGTATATGATCCAAAAAGGCAGACCAAAGGCGAAAGTATCAGCAGATACAGGTCAAAATGGGCAGCGAGAATGCTTTGCGGTGCTTCCTTGAACATGCTGCAATCGTCGATGCTGAAGTGCAAGAAGTCGTGCATCGCATGGGTATAAAGCCCCAAATCCAATCCGTAAGTCTTGAAAAGAAAATGGTTGACCAGAGAAATAAGGACATAGACAATGCCCGCCAAAACAAAGACCGAAACAAGAAGTCTCTTCTTGTTTTTCACGGACATTGGGCTCATGACCTTATCAATTCTTGCCTGCATCATTATACAACCCTTTTTGGTACACAAAACTCAAAAAAGCCAGATACGACTTCATGTTCTGAAGCTCTGTATCAAAAGGCAAATCCGAAGGCTCCAGCAGATAGTCCGAATTCATGCGATAACACCTTGCCTCGTCGCTCATCATATCCCACGTGACCACCTTGCCGTTCTCCATCCAAAAATGGAGGTTGTCGTAATTGTTCATCGTGGCAAACGGCTGGTAATCCTTAGCAAAGAGGTTTCTCCCAATGCACGGGAAAGCCCCTTTGTAGCCGATTTCCGAAAGGAGGGTCGGCACAAAATCCATCTGGGAACAAACCGCATCGAAAACCGTGTCACAACGACTCCCGTTCAGCAGCAATGCAGGGATGTGGAACATCCTGAACGGACGATCTTCCTGGGAATACACCTCCCCGTGGTCCGCTGTACGCAACACCAACGTGTTTTCATAATCCGGCAAGGTCTTTAATCGGTCCATGAAGGTGCCAAAAGCATAGTCAGCATAATAGTAAGATGCTTTCATGTCTTGAAATCCAGCCACTTCCGGGTGCGATTTTGCAAACTCTTCCGGTATGTCGTATGGAAGATGGTTGCTCATGGTCAGGATGACGGTGAGATGGGGCTGCTTCGCTTCCTTGATTTTTTGGTAGGCAAAGTCAAAGAGGTCTTCGTCACACACCCCCCAGTCGTTTTTAAATCTCCATGTGTCGAAATCCTCCACGCCGTAAATGTGCTGGAAGTTGCCTTGACGCAGATAGTCGCGCATATCATCATAGTCAAGGTTACCGCCATGGATGAAATAAGTCTCGTACCCCTCTTGCCTCACGGCATCGGCAATGGTGAAGAATGCATTGGATTCCCTGCGTCGGATAAGCGAGCTGCCAATGACCGAGGGGAAACCCGACATCACCGATACAATGCCATGCTGGGTACGCGGACCGTTTGAAAAACAATGGGTAAACAACATGCCTTCCTTGCAGATGGAATCAAAATACGGGGAATAGGACCGCTCGTCTTGGCCGACGACACCCGTCAACGTGGCGCTGAAACTCTCGCCGATGATGATGACAATGTTTTTTGGAGTCTCCAATATGTTGGGCTCATTGAACTTGCGCAATGTGGGCGCCATTGGACTGACCAGGGTTTCCTCCTTTGAACAAATGAAGGCCAGGTTTTTCGCCATGTCTTCCTTAACTTCTTGGTCTTCAAAAGGAAACATATCGCCATGCGTTCTGTGAATGACGCTGTACGACTTGACCAATGTATAGGCGCCATTGCTTGCGGCCTGGTTTAGCATGACTTCTGAGGAGAAAGTGGTGAGTCTCCAAAAAGGAGGGCCATAATACAAAAAGGATAAAACGCCAAAAGTAAACAACACGGCAGGAATGGTATGCCCAACCTGTTGTCTCATCTGAACCTCCCTGAAAAGCCTCTCCACAAGCAGCCATATCAAAACCACGGCCACGATACAGCCTATGATAATCCACAACAAAGGGAAGCTTTTCCATATCATCACGAAGTTTTCCCAGGGGTTCTCCCCGAAAAGTCGTACCAAATTGTAACTCAATCGGGTATTGTAGTAACCATAGTAGAACACATCCAATACGTTGAGGGCTGCCACAGACAGGAAAGCTGTTGTCAAGCCAATGGTGAGGACTCTCTTCCCTGCCTTTTCGTTGAGGAAAGCAACCAGAATCCCCAACAAAAAACAAACGATGACACAACACGACATCACGCTTGAATCAATGATGACGCCAATCCCCAACGCTTTCAGAATGTCCATGAAGCGCATTCCTGCTTCATGATGGACACAAATGAAAATGACGCGCAACAGGGAAAGTGTGCACATGCTGATGCCAAAATAGCACAGCAAGCGTTTGTAAAGCGCAGTCCTCATTCTTATCTCAGTTATGCTTCCGCTTGGAACAACGTGATAATGTTCAGAATCACCTCCGAGGCCTTCATCATGCTTTCGAGCGGCACGTATTCTAATTTGCCGTGGAAGTTGTGGCCGCCTGCGAAGATATTGGGGCAAGGCAGACCCATGAACGAGAGGTTGGCGCCGTCGGTGCCGCCACGGATAGGCTGCACTTTCGGCTTGATGTTGGCCATCTCCATGGCCTTAATCGCTCTTTCCACAATGAAGAAATGAGGCTCTACCTCCTGACGCATGTTGTAATATTGGTGCTTCAACTCCAGCTTCACCACATCGCCGTATTTCTTGTTGAGGAACTCCACAACTGCAGTGATTAAAGCCTTCTTTTCCTCGAACTTGGCTCTATCGTGGTCACGGATGATGTACGACATTGTGGTTTCTTCAACGGTTCCGTTGATTTCAGTGAGGTGGAAGAAGCCTTCGTAGCCTTGCGTGAAACGCGGACGTTGCTCCACGGGCAGCATCTCGTTGAGTTCCATGGCGATAAGCATGGAGTTCACCATCTTGTCCTTACCATAGCCAGGATGGATGTTGCTGCCTTGGACGTGGATTTTCGCCCCAGCAGCGTTGAAGTTCTCATACTCCAACTCGCCGATTTCGCCGCCGTCCATGGTGTAAGCGTATTTGGCGCCGAATTTCTTCACATCGAATTTCACCACACCACGGCCGATTTCCTCGTCAGGCGTGAATCCGATCTTGATTTCACCATGCTTGAAGTCGGGATGCTCCATCATATATTGGGCAGCATACATGATTTCGGCCACGCCAGCCTTGTCGTCGGCGCCGAGCAGCGTCGTGCCGTCGGTGGTGATCATCGTTTGGCCTTTGTATTGCTGCATCTCGGGAAACTCCGACACGCGCAGGACGATGTTCTTTTCCTTGTTCAAGACGATGTCGTTGCCGTCGTAGTTCGGGATGATTTGCGGCTTGATGTTGGCACCCGAAGCATCCGGCGAGGTGTCGACGTGGGCGATAAAGCCGATGGCGGGAATGTCCCTTTCTACATTTGAGGGTATGGTAGCCATCACATAGCCATACTCATCAAGTGTGGCCTCGATGCCCATGGCTTGCAGTTCGTCACGAAGCATACCCAAAAGATTGAGCTGCTTGGCGGTGCTGGGTTGCGATTCAGAATTTTCGTCGGAGGTGGTCTCCACCGCGACGTATCTCAGGAATTTGTCTAATAGCTTTTCCATGTTTGTGCTGTTTTAATGTGGCACAAAAATAGAAATTTTTTCCATGCGGATTGCAAATCCGCTTTTCAAAAGTCGGGGATTGCAAATCCCCGACAACTTCCATGGTCAACGCTTTTCAGCGTGTTTTCTTGCTCTATGACGGTCTTTTGCCCACAAGCCGTACACCTCGCTCACGTTGCCAGCCGTAGTGAAGGCGTTGATTTCGTTCTTGCCTAGGAATTCCATCAACTTCGAGAACTCGTCGTTGGTAAGCAGCGACTCCAATTCAATCGACTTTTCATTGGTGTAGCCACCGATGACCTCATAAAGGGTGCAACCACGATGGAGTTCGTCAATGATGTAATGACGGATGCGATCGTAGTCCTTCGAGACGATGCAAACACGTTTGCGTTGGTTCAAGTTGGCAGTGAACATATTGACCACCATGCCATTGATCCATGTGGCGATGAGGCCGATGACGACCATCTGGAAGGGGTTGATGGCGAAAGCCGTAAGGCAGATGATGGCACCCGCCACGCTCACCGACTTACCCATGTCGAAGTGCAAATATTTATTAACGATCTTGGCCAAGATGTCGAGACCGCCCGTGGAAGCGTTGATAGAGAACATCAGCGTTTGGGCCGCGCTGAGGATAATCACACAGCAGAGCAGGTCAAACCAAGGGTTACCCATCACCGAGAAGGCTTGGTCGGGAGCGACACCCATATTTACAAGGTAATCATTGGGGGTAGCGAAGTTTTGCCAAGGATAGAGCCATTCGCAGAACTTGGTCATGGGACCGAGAATCAAGGCGCAATAAACCGTTTTAAGTCCAAATTCTTTACCAACGAGTATATAGGCAAGAACCAACAAGATAGCGTTGATGACAGTAATCATCGTAGGAAGGCCAATGTTGATGCCCATGCCGTTGAAAATGTTGGTCAGCACGATGGAGAGACCCGAGATGGAGCCCACAATCAGCTTGCTGGGGACGAGGAAATAATACACGCAGACGCCCGTCATAAACATGCCGAAAGTCATAATCAGCAGTTCGACCCAAAACTTTTTGGAAGCCAAAGCACCACCAATTTCCTTCATTATGTCGTTAAAACTTTTCATAAATTATTGATTTTAAAATTCTTAATACAATTATTGCCTTTGATTTTTGCGGCTGCAAAGGTCGGAAAAGTTTTTCAAATAATCGCTATGGTCTCAAAGAATAATTGTAATTTTGCTTCATTCTATGAAAACCCAATTTATGGACACCTATATCATCAGAAAACAAATACACCGCTTGCCAGGGAAAGTCATCCATAACATCCCCATTCCCCAGCCCGAAGTGGTGGAAGGCCATGCATCGCGAAAACAGGTCGGCGAGATTTGCCGTCAATGCGGATATCAGCAAGTGCTGGTGGTTACCGACAAGACATTGAGCCAACTCGGCTACGAGCAAGCCATCACACAATCATTGAATGAGGCAGGTGTCAACTACAGCATATTCAACAAAATCAATTCAGAGCCAACCATAGCCATCATAGAAGCAGCACGCAAAGCGGCCCTTGAAAGCCAGGCCGAGTGTATCGTCGCCCTTGGTGGCGGGTCGGTGATGGACACCTGCAAGATGGTTGCTGCTGGAGTGAAGATACCGCACCTCAAGATCAAGACACTGTTATTGAAATTTCTACCCGTTCCCGACCAGACTTTGCCTATCATCGCCGTGCCCTCCACGGCTGGCACAGGCGCAGAAGTCACTGTTGGCGCAGTGGTGACCAACTCTCGCGGGACAAAAAGTTCCACGGTGCTGATAGGCCTCAATGTCACGCATGTGATTCTCGACAGCGAACTTACCATCCACGCGCCCCAACAGGTGACGGCAGCCTGCGGCATGGATGCTCTCAGCCACTGCATCGAAGGTGCAGTGAGCGATGTAGAGGTAGACGAATCTGACGCGAGACTTTCCGAAGAAGGCGTAAAGCTGATTCTGCAACACCTTCCCATCGTCATGAAGGACCCAGAAAACATCGAGGCACGCTTGGGAATGTGCAGGGCGGCCATGTACGGCGGCCATGCCATCAACACCCAACTGGCCGGCTATATTCACGCCTTTGCCCATAGCATCGGCGCCAAATACCATATCCCTCATGGTCAGGCCATCTCCTTGATGCTCTTGCCCGTGTTGGAATACCAGAAAAACACATGCCTTGCAAAGTACGCTACGCTGGCACGTTATTGCAAAATTGTGAATGAACAAACCAGCGATGCCGAGGCCGCCGACCTTTTCCTTCAGGCCATCAGGCAACTTATGGCACAATGCGGTATGGACAAACTTGTTTCTCCCGTCAAAGCCTGCGACCATGAAGTCCTGACCCGTATGATTGTCAAGGATTCTATCAATTATTCCGCGCCTTTCACCTTCAGCAACAACGATATAGAGCAGGTTCTTAATACCATCACGCCAAAAGAATAACACACGATTATGAACTATACAGAAAACGACATTCGCAATATCGTAGCGGAACAACGGAAGTTTTTCCGTACAGGTACCACACTCCCCGTAAAATGGCGGCTACAGCAACTCAAGAAACTGAAAGCTGCCGTCATCGCCCACGAGACAGAGTTTGAAGATGCCTTGGCCAAAGACTTGGGAAGGAGCAAAGTCGAAGCTTATCTCTGCGATGTCGGCCCTATTATCGTGGAAATCAACGAGATGCTTCGCGGTTTGAGACGATGGTCGCGTCCCGAGCGGCATTTCAGCGGCTTCATGTGCTTTCCCAGCATGGTCACCAAGGTGTACAAGATGCCATACGGTGTGTCGTTAGTCATCAGTCCGTTCAACTTCCCTATCTTACTCACTATCGGTGTGGTGGCTGCCGCCATGGCAGGAGGCAACACTGTGGTCGTCAAGTCAAGTTCCAAGTCGGCGGCAAGCACAGCGGTGCTCAAGAAGTTCTTTGCCGAGGTGTTCCCTCCTGAATACGTCACCTTGATTGATGGCGGACATGATGTGGCGGACATGTGTTTGGCGCAGCGTTTCGATAAGATTTTCTATACCGGCTCGCCCACCGTGGGCAAACATGTGTTGTCCGAAGCCGCCAAAAACCTCACTCCCGTGGCCTTGGAACTCGGTGGCGAGACGGGCAACTGGTGTGTGGTGCGCAAAGATGCCGACCTAAAAGACGCCGCTCGCAAAATCGCATTCTTCAAATTGTGCAACGCTGGACAAATTTGCATCAATATCAACCAGATAGCGGTGGCGGAAGAGGTTGCAGAACCTTTCTTGCAGGAACTCAAGCAAGCCTTCATCAATCAGATTGGCGAACAACCCGTGAACAATCCCGAATATCCCAAACTCATCACGGAGGGAGCTTATGATAAATGCGCCAAACTTGCTGAAGAGTATCGCAATCGCATCGTGTTTGGTGGTATAGGGGATAAGGTTTTACGCCGCTATGCACCTACCTTGATTTATCCCGTGGACATCAACGAACATATCGTGCAACACGAGCTTTTCTGCCCTTTGCTACCCGTTGTTCCATTCAAAGACGCAGAAGTCGACTCCCTGATGGAAACCATCGCCGACCGTGAGCATCCTTTGGCTATGTATCTGTTTAGCAAAGACATGAAATGGGCCAACCGTGTCATGCAAACCCAGCAATACGGCGGTGGTTGCATCAACGAGGTGTGCATCCACATGATGGTGAAGGGTGTTCCTTTCAATGGAACAGGCCATTCAGGCATGGGTGCCTACCACGGTGAGTGGGGCTTCCGAGAGTTCACACATCCGCAATCGGTGCTCAAAGGGAAAACGAGGTTCAATCTGCCCTTGCGTGAACATCCATACGGAGGTGAAGTAGGAGAAAAGAAGTTGAAGATTTTGAGACTATTTGAGCGATGACCCTCCTCGATTGGCTACCGATAACGAAAAAAGAAACCGACCTGCGCGGTTGGGACGAGGTGGACATCGTCTTCGTCACCGGTGATGCGTATGTCGACCATCCTGCCTTTGGTGCGGCGGTCATCGGAAGGGTGTTGGAACACAACGGCTTCCGCGTGGCGCTCATCCCACAGCCCAACTGGCGCGACGACCTGCGCGACTTCAAGAAATTCGGCAAGCCAAGGCTTTATTTCGGCGTGTCGGCGGGCTGCATGGACTCGATGGTGAACCACTACACCGCCAACAAGCGCCTGCGCAGCAACGATGCCTACACCCCTGGCGGCGAGGCGGGCTTCCGCCCCGACCGCGCCACTGTGGTCTACTGCAACATCCTCAAGCAACTCTACCCCGACGTGCCCATCGTCGTAGGCGGCATCGAGGCATCGCTGCGAAGGGTGACACACTACGACTATTGGGACGACTGCCTGAAGCCCAGCATTTTGGTCGACTGCAAGGCCGACATCGGTGTCTACGGCATGGGGGAACTCACCATGGTGGAAATTGCTAAAGCCATACAAAACGGCAAGAAAGTCAGCGAACTGACCGACATCCAGCAGACCTTCTTCTTACAGGACAAAAAACAACCCCTCCCCGACTTTGACGGCGAGACCATCGAACTCGTATCACACGAAGTCTGCCTAAAAGACAAGAAAAAATATGCTTCTAATTTCCGTCATATCGAGGAAGAATCGAACAAGAAGCATGCGGCAAGACTAGTTCAAGAAGTTGGCAACCAAAGGCTTATCATCAACCCACCATTACCGACTTTCACCACCGAACAAATCGACGCTTCCTTTGACTTGCCTTACACCCGCCTGCCACATCCGAAATATGCCAAACGCGGCGTCATCCCTGCCTACGAGATGATTCGTCACTCGGTGAACCTGCATCGCGGCTGCTTTGGCGGCTGCGCCTTCTGCACCATCTCGGCCCACCAGGGAAAATTTGTGGCTTCGCGCAGCAAGGAGTCCATATTAAAAGAGGTGGAGAAAGTGACCGAGATGGAGGACTTCAAAGGCTACATCAGTGACCTTGGCGGTCCGTCGGCCAACATGTACCGCATGAAGGGCAAGGACGAACGGCTCTGCGAGAAATGCGCCCGCCCCACTTGTCTGCAACCCACCGTCTGCAAGAACCTCAACACCGACCACCATCCACTCATCGAAATCTATCAAGAGGTCGACAAGAACCCGAAAGTCAAAAAAGCCACCATCGGGTCCGGCATCCGCTACGACCTGTTTTTGCACGACAGCACCCCCGAGGAAAACAAGGCCATGGGCTACGACGAATACTTCCGACAATTGGTCACTCGCCACGTCAGCGGACGACTGAAAGTGGCGCCCGAACACACCAGCGATGCCGTGCTCAAGCTCATGCGCAAGCCCAAGTTCGACATGTTCGTCAAGCTGAAGAAGAAATTCGACCAAATCAACGAGAAGGAACATCTCAACCAGCAACTCATCCCCTATTTCATCTCCTCGCATCCGGACTGCTACCTTGAGGACATGGCAGATTTGGCAGTGAGAACCAAGGAGTTAGGCTATCATCTGGAGCAGGTGCAAGACTTCACCCCCACCCCCATGACTTTGGCCACGGAAATCTACTACTCCGGCTACGACCCTTACACTTTGGAACCCGTTTTTTGCGCCAAAACCAAAGAGGAGAAACTCGCCCAACAGCGCTTCTTCTTCTGGTACAAGCCCGAAAACCGCGAATGGGTGAAGAACGCTTTGCGGCGCATCGGCCGTGCGGATTGGATTAAACGGCTATATAAATGAAAAATTCACTACCTTTGCAGCAAATTTCTAAACAAATAACCATCCATCATGAAGAGACATCTCATCGGAGCCATCGTGCTCTTTGCCGCCTTCGCTTTAGCCAGCTGCGGCAACAACAACCAAAAGAATGAAGAGGCTGAAAGCCAAGCCACTGAAACCGTCACCGAGAAAATCCAACTCCCCAATCGCATGCTCATCATTGTCGACCCGCAGATCGACTTCACCACGGGCAGCTTGGCCACCAAAAACGGTCCCGCAGCCATGGATAACCTCGCCAAGAAATTGAGCGAAGGTGCTTGGAAGAACTACGGTTGGATCATCGTCACACAAGACGCCCACCCGGCCAACCACTGCTCGTTCGTGGAGAACGGCGGTGTGTTCCCGCCCCATTGCGTGCAAGGCACCGAAGGCATGAACATATATCCCGCCCTCCAAGCCGCGCTGACGGACATCACGCCCAATATTCCCGACATCCATTACATGCAAAAAGGCGACCTCTTCGACAAGGAGGAGTTCAGCATCTTCCAAAACGCAAGAAGCGGCATGAAACTGTCTGCAACCATCAAAGACATGGCCTTTGAAGGCATCGACATCTGCGGCATCGCCACGGACTACTGCGTCTACGAGACCACCAAGGACCTGATGGCCTTCTATCCCGCCAACCAGATCCGCATCGTCACCAACTGCCTCGCCGCCGTTGACGACAACGACACCAAGCTCGCCGACCTGATGAAGGAAAATGGTATCCAAGGCATTGAGTTTTAATTAAGGACGGCCCTTCGACAAGCTCAGGGGCCTGAACCTATCATGAGCAAATTCAAATCATTCCTACAACGCAAGGGCGTCGACATGACCTGGAAGGCCTACTTTGTCGACGCTCTTGGCGCTATGGCACTGGGCTTGTTCGCCTCGCTGCTCATCGGCACCATCTTCCAGACTCTTGGCGACAAGACGGGCATTGAGGCCTTCGTCACCATAGCGAAATATGCCAAAGCCGCCACGGGTGCCGCCATCGCAGTGGCCATCGCCTACACCTTGGGCTGCAAGGGCTTAGTGCTGTTCAGCGCCATCGCCGTGGGTATCGCAGGCAACGAATTGGGCGGGCCTATGGGCGCCTACGTCGCCGTCATCGTCGCCGTCGAACTGGGCAAGATGGTCTACAAGGAGACCCAAGTCGACATCCTGGTCACCCCCGCCGTGGTCATCATCAGCGGCGTGCTGATGGCCTACGCCGTCGGAGCACCCATCCAGAAGGTGATGACCGCCCTCGGCACCTTCATCGAAAACGCCACCATGATGCAGCCCTTCCTCATGGGCATCGTCGTCTCGGTGGTCATCGGCATGGTTTTGACGCTGCCCATCAGCTCGGCGGCTATCTGTCTCGCCATAGGACTCGGCGGCATCGCAGGAGGCGCGGCCACGGCCGGCTGCTGCGCCCAGATGATTGGCTTCGCCATTTTGAGCTTCAAGGAAAACCGCTGGGGCGGACTCATCGCACAAGGTCTCGGCACCTCCATGTTGCAGATGGGCAACATCGTGAAGAACCCAAGGATTTGGATTCCGGTGCTGCTTACCGCTGCCATCACGGGTCCCATCTCCACCTGCGTCTTCCATCTGGAGAACATCCCCATCGGCTCCGGCATGGGTACCTGCGGCCTCGTCGGACCCATCGGCATCTATACGGCCATGCCCGAAGGCGGCGCCAACATGTGGATCGGCATGTTGCTGGTCTGCTTCGTGTTGCCCGCAGTGCTCACTTGGCTCTTCGGCCTCGTCTTCCGCAAGATAGGTTGGATTAAGGAAGGCGACCTCAAAATCGACTGCTGATGGCAAAGCAACCTGCCAAGCCACTTACGCCCGACCAAGTGTTGGACAAAATGGCCAAATACTGTGCCTATCAGGAACGATGTGTGAAAGATGTCCGCGATAAGTTGAAGACTTTCGACATTCCAGAAGAGGACAAGACAAAAATCCTTGATTATCTGCTGGATAACCGTTTCGTCAACGACGAGAGGTATGCCAAGGCTTTCGTACGTGGCAAGGTCAACCAGAGCGGTTGGGGTGTAAACAAAATCCGTTTCCATCTCATCCAAAAAGGCATCGACAAAGACATCATCGACGAAGCCTTGGTACAAACCGACGAGGAAGTCTACCGCCAACGACTCATTGAAATCCTGAAAACGAAAGCCAAGACTATAAAAGCGGCGTCCGACTTTGAGAAAAAACGCAAATTAGCCGCTTACGCCATGCAGAAAGGTTTTGAAGGCTCGTTGGTTTGGGAGACCCTAAAGGATTTGACAATTTGACATGTTTTCGTATCTTTGCCGCAAATTTTGAATATACCCAATGAAATTACCAAAACGCCTGATAACGCAAACGCCTGAGTGCCTGACCGAACCCATCGGACAGGTGCTCAATGTCATTATCTCGACGTTGTTCGCGTTGGTGTTTCTGACAGCTTACGTCCCGTTCTCTGAAACGGCATGGTTCCAAGTGGGAAGAGGACACTATTTCTTCATCACCGCCGCTTTTGTAGGCGCTGGCACCATGTTCTTGGTACTCAGCAGATTGTTGATGAACTGGGTCATCCGAAAGAGCCGGCATTTCCCCTTTTGGCTCTATCTCCTGTGGCTTTTCCTCGAAATCATGATCATCGCGGTGTGCCATACCCTCATCTCCTATTTTGAGATTAAGACCACAGACCATAGTTTCGGCTATCTCTATGCCAAAAGCGTTCTCATCACCTTCATCGCATTGGGAGTCCCCTATACCGTCACCATTTTATCCATCTTGCTGAAAGACACACGGCAACGCCTTATGCTCACCAAGAGCGACACGGTGGAATCGGACAATGAAGTGATGCCCGAGCACACCGAGATCATCAACCTGATGGACAACAACGGCAACTTGAAGCTGTCCGTCAAGCTCGACAACCTCTACTACATCAAGGCGGAGGACAATTATATCAATGTCTTCTATCAACGCAGCGGTGCTATTGCGAGCTACATGTTGCGTTGCAAGATGCAGACCATCGCCGACAACTGCGTGGATTCCAGCAGTTTGATGCGCTGCCACCGCTCCTATATCGTCAATATAAAAAAGGTGAGCGTGCTCCACAATGAGGCCGACGGCTTCGTCATCGACTTTGAGCGCGAAGGATTGGATTCCATCCCTGTTTCGAAGACCTACTCGGCGAAGGTTTTGGAGGCATTTAATAAAAAATAAATTCGAATTATGGAAATAGATAAAAGTCTATTGCTAGAAGACATTCTCATAAAAATGAAGGATGAATGTACATCTTTCAATACAGCAATTAAGCGCATTGAAGAAGTTGTTGAAGATAAATACAAGAAACAATATGTTGATTTGATTAAGAATATCGATTTGTATATTCTATTAATCGATTTACATATTCAAGGAAACAAGGGCACTGTAAGGAATGTGTGTTTTTTTGACATACTCAACTCTTTCTTTACTAATGAAGTAAAACTGCACAAGGAAAAGCAGATAGAGTTTTTCTATCAGGATGGAATAGACGGAATCGAACGTCCATTAGATGATGAAGAAGAAATACGAAAGGCATTAACCATACACGATTGTCTCCCAATAATGAGTGTTGTACCAACACAATTAGCAGATAATGCAATTAAATATATGCCTAGAACAAGCAGCTTGATTGTGAAAGTTATCCAAACAAATCGAAGGAAAACTATTGAGTTTGCTAATTATGGTCCCGCTTTGTATCAAGATGAGATTTTCGAAAAAATACAAAATCCTGGTTGTAGAGGAGAATATGCTCAACATAACCACATTGGTATGGGTATGGGATTATATGAAGTTAAAGAAATCATTAATAAGCATTCTTGGCTTAATCCAAATTTTTCTATTATTTCAAACTATGACCAAAATGATAATAACACATATACCATAATTGAAGGGGTACCATATGCATTATTTACTGTAAGAATTCAATTTGCGAATTCTACAAACAATGCTTTAATAACAGCAGATGATAATATCCACGAATCTAATCTTACGATAGTTTTACATGATATTACTCAAATCAAAAACAAGTTATACAGTCAAATTTTAGAAATAAGGAACAACATTCACTATTATTCTTGGCGAAACGACTGCAATAAACTACAGTGCTTTTTAGATCAAGTGACCGAATTGTTATCTATAGTGGATTTGGCTATATCTGAAGACGATTCTGATATAAAACAAATCATAGGTGATCCTTGCGAGATTAATTTACAACAAATAATCACAATAAAAATGAATAATTTTGCTCGGTTTTTCTATTCGAATAAAAATTTGCGATTATCATATTCTGGCAATCATAATAGACCCGTAAGTTTATCAGCGGGCGCATATATTCTTTTATCTGGCATGATTAACACACTAATGATGTCATGTCCAGATAATACGACAATAGAAGTTGATTATTATCAATCTAGATGGGGTAAGAGTTTCGTTTCATTTAAATCAGAGGACATTGATTTTGAAAATTTGTTTGATAAAAAAATCGCAGAGAAAAACAATAACTCTTTATTATGGAATAAATTAAACCTATATGATGTCATTGCTGACAATTGTAATATAATAATTAAACCTGATAAACAACAACTTGACATTATCGCCTAACTATGAAAAAAACAATTTTTCTGTCAAACACTGGGAGTATTTCCTCAATAATTCAACTATTATTTATAATTTCACCATCCACACTTTTGTGTTTTACAAAATCAAGAGACTGGTTGGTTTTTTTTATCCAAAAAAACCCTAGAATTACTATTTGGATAATCGTATTATTATTATGTCTCAGTATTTATCTCTTAATCAGATTAATACTTTTTAAACACAATACAAAAAAAAGCACAATCCCCTATGGAATCAACGACACCCCAAACTCACCATACATACTTATTGTTGATAACGATCAAAATATACTTGATGCTTTCGAAGAGAAAAACTTTAAAGCACTTTATCCTAATACCTCATTATCATTATCCCTGCCAAATGTCAACATGACTCGTGGTTTTGATATAGTTATTTCTGATATTGTAGGTGCAGGTTATAATCAAACAAATGCTCTCAATCTACTTATTTCAGTAAAAGAGAACTATCCCTCCAAGATGGTATGTGCCATGTCTTCTCATACTGGTTACCAAACAAAAACAAAAGGTTTAGATAAGTTTTTTTTCAAGGATAAGAAAAGCGACTATGTTGACCTAATAGCGCAAGAAATTAAACAATATTGGAATGGCAAGAATCTTCATTAGTTTAAATGAGTGAATGAAAAGTATAATGTATTTGTTACACTTCTAAAACTGAAAAAACAAAGAACAAGAAAAGCCCCGCCCATCGGCGAGGCTTTTCTTCTGCTATCGTTTTCAATAAAATTCAAAATTGCCTTCTTGACGCAGCCATAGATCCCTTGCTCCGCACAAACCAGCGCAGGGATGACATGGCTGCTGCGATCTCGCGTCCCAAAGTCCTCAGTCCCACATCCGTTTAGCAATTCATGCCGCCACAGCAGTGGATGACCTGACCCGTGACATACGAGCTTAGGTCGGAAGCGAGGAAGAGCGCCACGTTGGCCACATCCTCGGGGGTGCCACCGCGACGCAACGGAATCAAGCTTTCCCATTGTTTGCGGACGTCCTCAGGCAGAGCGTTGGTCATGGCGGTGATGATGAAGCCAGGAGCAATGGCGTTGTGGCGGATGTTGCGCACACCCATCTCCTTGGCAGCGCTCTTCGTGAAGCCGATGATACCGGCCTTCGAGGCGCTGTAGTTGCATTGGTTGGCATTGCCAGACACGCCTACCACCGAGCTCATGTTGATGACGCTACCGCCATTCTGCTTCCACATGACGGGTTGCACCGCCTTGGTGAAGTTGAACACCGACTTGAGGTTGACGTTGATGACGGCATCCCACTGCTCCTCGGTCATGCGTTTCAGCGCAGTGTCCTTGGTGATACCCGCATTGTTGACGAGGATGTCGATGCGGCCGAAGTCCTTGACGATTTCTTCGACGACCTGGTGCGTCTCCTCGAAGTTGGCGGCGTTGGAGGCGTAAGCCTTGACTTTCACGCCAAGGGCTGCCAGTTCCTTTTCCGTTTCCATGACGACATCGTTAAGTGCGATATCGGTGAAGGCGATGTTGCAGCCTTCCTGGGCAAAACGCAGGGCGATGGCCTTGCCGATGCCACGACCGGCTCCCGTAATCAGAGCCACTTTATTTTCCAAGAGGTTCATATTCAGTTTGTTTTAGTGTTTTAATTGGCTGCAGGACTTCGAGTCGCGCAGACTCGCAGTCTCGTAGCCCCTTTTTATTTCTTTGTGTGTTTTTCTATCAGTGCATACAAATCACTGACGGTCTGAATTTTCTTTGTTTCGCTCTCTTCGAATTTCACGTTGAACTCTCGTTCAAGCATCAACGCCACTTCGACGACATCCAAAGAGTCGGCACCCAAATCGTTGTTAAGGCTTTTCTCGGGCGTGATGTCATTCTCGTCGAGATTGAGCTTCTGCGCTATCAGCGCCCGCGTTTTTTCTTGTTTGGTAGCCATGGTGCAAAGATATTACTTTTTTCTTGTGTCAGGAAGGAGGGCAAAAGAAAGTTCTCCCTTCACGCACATTTTGCCGTCAACGCTGAGTACGGCGGAGCAGATGTAGATGTTGGCACGATGATAGGTCAACGTGGCTTCCACTTCGACGGTGTCGCCTGGCTTGACGCTGTTCTTGAAACGCACCTTGTCGATGCCTGTGTAGAAAGTCAGCTTGCCGATGAGGTCGTCCTTCATCAGCAAGGCGCACGACTGGGCCATGATTTCGCAAAGGATAACACCAGGCACAACAGGTTCGCCCGGGAAATGGCCTTGCAGGAAGAACTCCTCGCCCGTCACATGGTACTTGGAATGACACACATGGTTTTCGTCGAGGTTCATCTCATCAACCAAGAGCATAGGCTCGCGGTGTGGGAGATACTGTTTGATTTCGTCTCTGTTCATTGTATGTTGTTTAATTGTTGATTGTTTAATCGTTGAATTGTTTTGTCACAAAACCTACAAAACCCTCAAAACCATTTCTCATGTTGGGAAAGCAAGCCAACCGGCTGCTTTCCGGCGACGCACGGTTGTGCAGTCGCCACACGCTTTTCTTTGATGTTTTGCATTGTTTTGTATGTTTTGTGATTAGATTTTACGGATAGCTAGACAAGCATTGTGTCCGCCGAAACCCAACGAGTTGGAGATGGCGAGGTCCAAATTCACCTTGACGGGCGTGTTGGGTGTGTAGTTGAGGTCACATTCCGGGTCAGGCTCGTCCAAGTTGATGGTCGGAGGGACGATGCCGTTGTTCAATGCCATCACGCTGATGACGAGCTCGATGGCACCAGCGGCGCCGAGGGCGTGACCCATCTCCGACTTGGTGGAGCTGATGTGGGCCTTGTAAGCCTCGTCACCCATGGCAATCTTGATGGCGCGGGTCTCGCCGCTGTCGTTCATCGGGGTACCCGTGCCGTGGGCGTTGATATAGATGCTCTCCCCTGCCTTGAACTGGGCCTCTTCGAGAGCCTGCTTGATGGCCAGACTCTGCGTGGTGCCATCGGGACGCGGGGCGGTGCTGTGGTAAGCGTCGCACGAGTTGCCGTAACCGCAAAGCTCGGCATATATCGTTGCGCCACGCTTTTTGGCGTGTTCATACTCTTCGAGGAGGACGATGCCCGAGCCTTCGGCGATGACGAAGCCTGCGCGGTTCTTGTTGAACGGCAAAGAGGCATGTTTCGGGTCTTCAGCCTTGGTAAGGGCCTTGCAGTTGGCGAAGCCACCGATGGACACGGGGTTGATACCTGCCTCTGAGCCACCCGTGATAATGGCGTCGGCATAGCCGTGCTTGATGGCACGATAGGCCTCGCCGATGCTGTGGGTACCCGTGGCGCAGGCCGTCACGATGGGCACGCAGGGACCTTGGGCGTTGTAGCGGATGGCCACGCTACCCGAAGCCTGGTTGCCAATCATGGTGGGGATCATCATGGGCGAGATCCAACGCGCACCTTCTTCATAATAGGTCTTGACACCTTTCATGATGGTGTCGAAGCCGCCGATGCCGGAGCCTACATACACGCCCAGGCGTTCAGGACTCATCTGCAGGTCTTCGTTATCCTTCATGGCTTGATAGGCGGCAGCCAAAGTATATACGGCAAAACGGTCGTTGCGTTTGACAAAAGCTTTCTCGACGCCACAAGCCTCGGGGTCAAAATCCTTCAGCTCGGCAGCGATTTTCACGGGGAGGTCGCTGGCATCAAACGACTTGATGAAGTCGATGCCGCAATAGCCCTTCATCAGGTTATCCCAAATGGTCGGCAGGTCGTTGCCAATCGGTGAGACGGCACCCATGCCAGTGATTACTACTCTTCTATTATTCATATTGTATTTGTTCTTTTATTCATTAAAATTCCCAGTCCCAAAGGCAAGCGGCAGACACAAATCCGGCGCCAAAGGCACTCATGATGATCTTGTCGCCCTGCTTTATCTTGTTGTCTCTCAACATCTCATCAAGCATAATCGGGATGCTGGCCGATGAGGTGTTGCCGTATTTCTCGATGACAGTCGGGTACTTCTCCTCGGGTCCACCGACGATATGGCGGATGCCTTCGATGATGCGCTTGTTGGCCTGATGGAGCATAAACCATGTGATATCTTCGTGGGTCAGGTGGTTGTTCTCCAAAACACTCTGGATGTCTTTGGCCGATTCGGTGACAGCGGTCTTAAACAACTCCTTGCCTTTCATCACCAAGGGCTGGCCTTTGACATAGTGTTGCTCAAAAGGCGTAGTCTCCATGCCACGCTCATAATACAACACGTCGCGGTCGCTGATCATGGTGAGCTTCACGTCTTTGAAGGCATTGCCTTCGGTAAGCACCACGGCACCGGCGCCGTCGCCAAACAGCACGCTGCAGTCGCGTTCATGCCAGTTGCAGTATTTGGTAGGCTCTTCGGCGCACAAAATCAAAATGTTCTTCGCATGGCCGGCTTTCATCATGCCGTCGGCGAGCATCAGCGCATTGACGAAACCCGCACAAGCCACGTTGATGTCGAGACCGGCGCAGCTGAGGCCGATACGTTTCTGCACGATGCAACTCAGTCCCGGGGTGATGTGACGGTTGGCAACATTCGAGACCAAGAGGAAATCAATCTGGTCGGGACGCAGCCCTGCAGCCTTGATGGCTTTGGTGGCGGCGGCGACGGCCAAGTCATACAAATCTTCAGAAGATAATAGGTGTCGTTCCTGGATGCCCGTTCTGGTCGTAATCCAATTGTCGTTGGTGTCCAAAAAGGTCGCCAAGTCATCGTTGGTGACGGTGAGGGACGGCAACGCACTTCCAGTTCCAATAATTTTCATTTTGTTTTCGATTAAAATAAGAACTCGTTTTCGGTTTCGATTAAAACGGTGCAAAATTACCGCTTCGACCCATGCCACGGGGAAAATGTGTCCAAAACGGGACTTTTGTGGCGAAAATCGGCTATTTGTGGCGAAAATCGGGCTTTTTTGTGGCGAAAAATCGAGAACGGGGCAATTTGTTTTGGCATTTTTGTCTAATTTTGGGGGCGATAATAATCCGTTTTTGGAACACAATACCTCATGTCGTATGAAAAAGATTAGACTCTTCTCTCCTTCCCGAATAGCTATATTATGCATTGTTCTTCTTTCTATCATGGTTCCCTCCCAAGCACAAACCTTCATCGGGACGGCTGGAGATGGGCTCTGGTCGAATACGAACAATTGGCTCGATGGCGTGAAACCCGATGGGATGTTTTCCGAGGCGACCATTTCAGCCGACGTCATCATTGACGAAGACATAAGCATCGGAACGCTCACCAATGCTGGTAATTACTCTCTCACCATCCTATCAGGGAAGACACTGATTGTGAATGTTGCCATTTACTGGGACGGCAACGACTTTATTCTTGAAGACAACGCCGAACTGGTTTACGGTGAGCCAATACACGTCCTATTAAAAAAGAAAATCAACGCCTACCATGCAGACAACCATATATGGAATCTGATCGCCTCACCGGTGAGCGAAGACATACAACCTTCAACCGAAAACGGTTTTCTCACCGAACCCGAAACGGGCTATGCGCTGTATTCCTTTAATGAAAACGCGGCAATTTGGACCAACTACAAAGAGTCTCCATTCGCGATCGAGCACGGAAAAGGTTACTTGTATGCCAACGCTTTGGACACCACCTTGCTATTTGAGGGAACCACGGTTGGATATAGTGCAGAAACCACCCTACCCTATCATGAGGAGAACGGGGCGCTTGCAGGCTGCAATTTCATAGGCAACCCCTTGCCTTGTTATGCTTTCCTCAACCGAAGCTATTATGTTCTGAGCGAAGAAAGCAACTCGCTGATTGCGGTGGCCAATTCTGCGACCAAAAGCATAGCACCATGCACTGGAATTTTAGTTGATTCAAACGGTCCTGAAGACAACAAGGTCAATTTCAGCTACATGCCGTTTTTCCAATATCTAGGTTCTCAAGGGTATATAGAAATCACGGCAGCCAAATCCAATGCGCCTACCCTGGTACTCGACCAGGCACTACTTAATTTCAACCCAGAAGATGACTTGGCCAAATACGCCCTGTTTGAAAACTCGCCCAAAGTTTATTTCACCAAAGACGGCAAAGACCTGGCAATTCTCAGCATCGACAGTGTAGATGTTCAGCCCCTCAAATTCAAAGCCTTTGAAAACGGCACCTATACCCTGCATTTTGAGCTCAAACAATTGAGCCCAATTTACCTACATCTCATCGACAACATAACCGGGGCCAACATCGACTTGCTGACCACACCTAATTACACCTTCAACGCCACTACCACCGACTATGCCTCGCGTTTCAAATTGATTTTTGACCCACATTATGGCATTGAAGAGGACGGCCCTTCGTCAGACTCTGGGACCTTTGCGTATTATACGAATGGTGAAATCGTCATCAATGATGTAGAGGCGTGCCATGGCGCTTCGCTACAGATTGTGGATATGACGGGACGTGTAATCATGAAGAGAGACGCGATTAATCGCGTCTCTACAAGTGATTGGGCCAAAGGCGTTTATGTGTTGCGTCTCACCACCGCCCATGGCGTCAGGACACAGAAGATGGTGATTGAATAAATTACATTCCACCCATGCCCTGAGGTGCACTGCCTGATTCACCCTCGCCTTGGCGAGCCCTCTGCTCCAGTTCCATCTTACCGAAACGGAAGGTCAAGCCGACGGAGACGCTGCGGCTGTTGTACTTCGAATTAGAGGTGGACTGCACATACGGGCTGTTGTTTGTATTGCCCCAACTGTTCCAGTTGAAGATATCGTTGGCGTTGACATACACTGACAACTTGCGGTCGAAGAAGTCGGCGCGAAGGCCGGCATTGATGCCATAGCGGGCATGACGCTCGCTGAACAAGGACTGCGTCGGGGAACTGTAATAGCCCGAAGCCGTCACCTCAAGTTTGTTCCACAGTTTGGCCCAGAGATTCAGACGGAAACTGTACGACCACTTGTTGGACTCGTAAGGGTTGCCGTTATATTCGGTGTAAATGTAGGAATCGTAAAGGTTGGCATAGAAGCGCAGGTTGAAGAAACCACTCGGGCGATACATCACGTTGGCCTCCAAGCCCGTGCTGTGGCTCTTGCCCACGTTGACCGGATATGAATACTGAACCACTCGGTTGTATAGCCAATGGTATTCCGACAAGGATATTGTGTTGACATCGTTGGTCTTGCCTCGATAGTAAGCCGACAAGCCCACCGAACCGAACTTGTCCCAGTATTTGGTCCAGCCCGCCTCAACGGAATGGGTGTAGATGCGCTCCAAGTCGGGGTTACCCGTGCTGTAATCATCTTCGTGATACATGGGGAACTTGCTCAATTGCGCTGCTTCGGGAGCGGCAATGCGCATCGTGTAACTCAACCTGAAGTTGTGCATCGACTTGGTGCGATACGACAGGTGCAGCGACGGCCTGACGCTGAAGAAAGGCGTATGGAAATCGTAATTGGTGGTGTCATTAGGGAAAGAGGAGAGATATTTGCCGCTCACCAACTCACTGACGAAACGCACACCAGGCTTGATTGTAAAGCCACCGAACTTGTGCTGCACGGTGATGAAAGCCTCGTTGTTCAGTTTGCTGAACCTGGCCTCGTAGGAACGGTAAACGTCGTTTTCCCAATTGTAAGGGCCGATGAAATTCGGGTTGGTTACGGTGTCGGTAACGAGGATTTCCGTTTCAGGGTCGTAGCCAATCGTGTAGCCGACCGAAATCTCTCCGTTCTCGGAATAAGGGCGGTTATAGATGATTTCGCCCTCCCCACCTATAGAACGATCTCCGCCGTCCTGCCGCATCACCTTTTGATAGGCCGTCGGTGAGGTGAATTCCCTTGTAATCGCACCTGTATTGCGATAGCCCCAGCCCATGCCGTTGACGCTAACGGAAAGATTGTGGCCATTGTTGTCGAACTTATGCTGGTAGTACAAGCCACCGTTGGCAAAGAAACTGCGGCTTCGCGCACTGCTGTTTTCGTGTATGTTGGTCAACAAAGTGTCGGGGAAAAACTCTTCCCTCATCATCCACGCGTCGTTGGTCTGGGTGCTCCAATTGGGCCATCCGCCAAGCCAGAGGTTCAGGCTGTTGGCCGTGTCAATCTCATAATCGATGCTGAAAAATCCGCCCGCGTTGTAGCCTGGGTTATTGTATTTCGACGAGTCGATCTCGTGGCTGGCCAACACACCTTCATCTGTGAACAAGGATTGATCCACAGAATAACGGCCTTTCCAAACGGAATAGCCACCGTTGACGTAAGCGTTCACCGTCAGTTTTTCGTTCGACCACACATAGGAAGCCCACGGGCCGACGTAAGGATTTGTCGAGGCGTTCACGCCAAAGCTGAAGAACTCGTTCTTTTGGATTTTGGCATTGGTCACGATGTTGATGATGCCGTCGGCCTTGGAGCCGTAGCGGGCCGAGGGGTTGGTGATGACCTCCACGCGGTCGAGGCTGTTGGCGGGCAAGGTTTGGATGTAAGTCTTAAGGTTCTCTGCGGTCATGTGCGAAGGCTTGTCGTTGATCCACACCTCGACACTTGAGGTGCCGCGCAAAGTGATGTTGCCTTCCACGTCGACCTCCACGCCGGGCGCGTTCTGCAAGGCATCGGACAGCGTACCCGTCTGGATGCTCGGGTCTTCGGCGACGTTATACATGGTCTTCTCCCCTTCCACAGCAAACATGGGCCGTTTCTCGGTGATGGTCACCTCGCTGAGTTTGGTGGAGCCTTCCTTGAGTTTCAGTTGGCCGAGGTCTTGCTTCCCATTCACGGTCAGTTCTTGCTCAAAGGTCTGGAAGCCGATAGCAGAGACGGTTAAACGATAGTCGCCGTTGGGAGCCAACAATTCGAACTTACCCTTGTCGTCGGAAGCGGCACCGCTGACGAAGACACTGTCGGCCTGACGGAACAAGCCTACATTGACGAAGGGAATGCCCTTGCCGTTGGCATCCTCGACGATGGTACCTGTGATTTTGTTTTGGGCAAAAGCCGTAGATGAAAGAGTCAATAATGCGATAATGAAAGGTAGAACTAGTTTTTTCATAACAAAAGAGTTTTGTAAAGTATTAACTTTGATTGGTTTGCTTTTCGTATTTGATAGCGTAATTATTATTTGTAGTGTATTAGTAAACTATCACACTGCAAAAGTACGGCTTTTTTCTTAGCTCTCAAGAAAAAAGTTTATTGTTTTACGAAAAAGTTAGTAATCATTGTTTAATCAATCGATTGCAAAAGTCTTCCAATTCGTCTTTCGACCAACTTGGATCGGCATTGATGAAGAAACAGCCGTTTTCGATAGCACTTTGGATGTACCATTCCTGAACCACCTCCTCATCCATGAAAAGCGCCGCACGATGACCTTTCATATCAGAAGTAAAAATGTGCCATAGAACACTCGCTTGGGGAGTGAGATAGACGATAATTGCGGTCGGCTTGTCTTCTTTTCTGAATAGGCGGGAACTACAGGTCACGGTTTGCACCATAGGTTGACCGACCCCTGAGCTGATGTGAAAATAGCTAACGCTGTCGTCAATCACACGAATCTCCATCTTCCCTTCGGAGGTTGTGTCGTTTTCAGGACGGGTATAGACAGTGGGCTTCCCAAGTTGATAAATCAAAAACATGCTTCCGACAATCACTAGAATCAATCCTCCCAAAAAGTACCAAAAGATGTAGCTTTTCTTAGAAGTGGGTCTCCCCTCGATGGTGTCGATTTGTCGGATAACATTGTTGCAATGACCTACAAAGTTGCGATATGCCAAGATGGCAAAGACCAGCATCAATACCATGGCGAAGCCAAGCGACCATATCTTATCCATGAATTGCGGGCCATGGAGCTGTAGGCTGTCAATCTTTTCTATTGTTACAGCAGTTACAAACAAGAAGCCCACAAGGATGATCAGGGTAGTGTAAATGGCGTATCCTGTTTTCAGTTTCTGCATGTTCTGCGAAAGCGTCAGTAAGTCGGCATTCTCCATCACCTGCCGTCGTGTTTTGCGGGTGAGCCTCATCTCAACCACAATCATTACAGCCGACAGCAGGAAAAAGCCGATAGCAAAAGCCCACTGGCCCCAAAAGGCATAATAGGCAAATCCGAGAACCGCAAGAATGGAATAGGTAATTAATGCTGTTTTCCTGTATTTCACAAAAAAGTCGACATCTGTCTGTGTAGCCGATTTCATCAGCCTGTCGTTGACGATTTCCTGCTTTTCGAACTGCTGTTTCAGCGTTTCGTAATCCGCTTTCAGCCGTTCAAGTTCGGAGAGATTATTGTTATCTTGGTTTTCCATGATGATTCCCTTTCATTCGTTTTTCGACATTTTCACCAGTTTGTCCTTGATGCGCGCCAGCCTCACCCCAACATTGTTCGGCGTGATACCGATGATGGCACCAATTTCATCGTAAGTGATGCCTTCGAGCCAAAGCAGGATGAGGCTTCGGTCGATGAGGTCGAGGCGCGAGATGCGGTCGTAGAGTTCGCGGATTTGCTGCGTCTTGGGGTCGTCGGCCTCGTAAGGGTCGATGTCCACCGTCAGCGGCACGGTCTCGATACGCCGGCGTTCCTTCTTGTCCTGGTTGATGGCCGTGTTGAGCGCGACGCGATAGATCCAAGTCTGTGCGGTGCTTCGGCCCTCGTAGTTGTCGAAGCCGTTCCAAAGCCTGATGAGGATTTCCTGAAACAGGTCATCGATTTCGGCCTTGTTGCGCGAGAACATGTAGCACACCGTGTAGATGGTCCGCTTGTGCTGCCGCACCAAAAGTTCATACTGATGTTCCTTGTCGTTGTTCATAATGCGTTTTTCGTTGCAACGTTCATCATGTTAGACAACAAAGGTAGGGATTTATTACAAACTGAGAGATTTTTCTTAATTTTGCAGCCTCAAAAGACAAACACCTATATTAAAATGATCACTGCTGACCAACTTAAAGACTTATGTAAGAGGATTGATGCCTTGAGGAGGTATCTTTGACGTCGACAGACGTACCATCGAAGCTCAGGAATTAGACGAAAAGACCCAAGACCCGCAGTTTTGGGCTGATGCCAAGGCCGCCGAAGCCACCATGAAGAAGGTGCGCGAGGTGAAGGGCTGGCTTAACGGTTACAAGGAAGCCGAAGACGCAGGCAACGACCTCGCCGTGCTCTTCGATTTCGCCAAGGAAGGCGAGGCCACCGAAGAAGAAGTGGACGAGCAATACAACGCCACCATCCAAATCGTGGAGAACCTGGAGTTCAAGAACATGCTGCGTGAGGAAGCCGACCCCATGAGCGCCGTATTGAAAATCAACGCGGGCGCAGGCGGCACCGAGGCCCAAGACTGGGCACAGATGCTCATGCGCATGTATATGCGTTATGCCGAAAACCACAAATACAAACTCACCATCTCCAACCTTCTGGAAGCCGACGAGGCCGGCATCAAGTCGGTGACGATGAAACTCGAAGGCGACTATGCCTACGGCTACCTGAAAGGCGAAAACGGCGTCCACCGCTTGGTGCGCGTCAGCCCGTACAACGCCCAAGGCAAACGCATGACCTCGTTCGCCTCGGTGTTCGTCACCCCGCTCGTCGACGACACGATTGAGATCGTCGTCGAACAGTCACGTCTGTCGTGGGACACCTTCCGTAGCGGCGGTGCCGGCGGTCAGAACGTGAACAAGGTGGAGTCGGGCGTGCGCTTGCGTTACCAATACAAAGACCCCTACACAGGCGAGGAAGAAGAAATCCTCATTGAGAACACCGAGACCCGCGACCAACCCAAGAACCGCGAGAACGCCTTGCGCCTCTTGAAGTCGCAACTCTACGACCGCGAGATGCGGCACCGTATGGAGGAGCAGAACAAGATTGAGGCGGGCAAGATGAAGATTGAATGGGGCAGCCAAATCCGCTCCTATGTCTTCGACGACCGCCGTGTGAAAGACCACCGCACCAATTATCAAACCTCCGACGTGCAAGGCGTCATGGACGGCAACATCGATGCATTCTTGAAGGCGTACCTCATGGAGTTTGGAGGCAAAAAAGAATAATCTGTTTTTCAAACATTTACAAGTCGTTTTCTTTTAATAAAACTTAAACATATCGGCATAATTCTTGTATTAAACTTAAACGATACCTTAATCAAAACTTAATCGAAATGCCGAAAAAACAAAGTGCAAGTATCTCATTGAAGATGCTGAAAAAAGAAAAGGACGGAAAACACCCTATCGTTTTACGTGTGTGTTGGAAGGGTCAAATCGCCTCCCGATACACTAATGTATGGGTCGAGCCTAAGTATTGGAACGGAACAGAAATCAGCAAGAAATGCCCCAATTATGCCGCCTTGAACATTCTATTGAAGAAAGTATATAATGAAGCGGATGGGAGGCGTTTAGACTATGAAGCAAAAGAAATTGAGTACACAGCATACGACATCGTTTCTGAAAAAGATATTCCAAAATGCAAGTTAGAGTTTTCCGCTCTTTACCAAGCATTAGTTGAAGAAAAGAAACTTAGAGCTCCAAACAATTATCATAGAACATATAAGAAACTGAAGGAATACAGCCGTCTTAGCGAAATCCAACTCACAATGCTCACCGCTGAGTACTTACAAGGATTTGCCAATTGGATAGTACAACAAGGATTGAAAAACGGCTATGCTGCCTTCTGCCTTCGATATATCCGCTCCGTATGGAACTATGCCATTAAAGAGCGACTTGTTTCCGCTGATGACTACCCCTTTGGCGATAACAACGGCTTTTGGAGGAGGTACAAGCAAGATGAACGCAAAACGGCTATTACAAAGCACCAATTAGCAGGCATTATTGGCTATTTCTGTGAAGTGTATTATGACAAGAGCTCTATGCTTATGGGAATAATACAGCCCAAAAGTACGGTCAAATACGATTCACTATATAGTTATTGGTTTGCCTTGAATTTTTGGCTTACTATCTACTATATGCAAGGCCTATCCCCCATAGATGTGCTTAATCTAAAACGAAATCAAATTCAGTACATCAAGGATGATAATGATGAAGGATATTATCGTATTACATGCGTTAGGAGAGCAAAAACAGGTGTTGAAGTGCCAATAGCAATCAAAGCAGATGGAATTGTGGACTTGCTCATCACGCCATACTATCAGCGCAAGGATGGCGAATATCTATACCCCCTTTTCAACCATTTACCCAAAGGAACGAGCAAGGAAACCGCAAAAAACAATCTTATTGCATACAATAGCAAGACTTTGAAAGTAATATGGCAAAGAATAAACAAATATGCCTTTGACCACGGTTGGCAAGATTGGGAAGATATACCAAGCGACACTACCCTTTATTCCGCACGGCACTCTTTCGCTACGCATTACTTGGAAAGTGGCGGTAATGTGGTCGGTTTGGCAACAATGCTCGGCAGAAAAGTAGCAAACATTGATGTTTATGTGAAGCAATTAACAAGCGATGATTATATCTTGAATCTTAAAAAGGATATGGCATTATGACACAAACGGCAAACCTCCACCCCATCCAAATATACCAATTCAAAGGCTTTGATATGGATGCCTTTGTTGATATGTACTTATATGCTATTACTCCACACGAAACCATAAATGAAGATACTATATCCGTATTCAGAGCAGCGAAAACCAAGATGAGTGGGGCGAAGCGTGGCGCAAAGTCAAGGTCAGTTATTGAAAACAAATGCCGATACTTGCAAGATGCCATTATCCGTATGGCGAACAGAAAGCAAGATGATAAAACCTTTTCGCTCAACGCTGACATTCTCAAATCAGTCATAGGGAAAGAGTATAAGACAATGATAGATGTCATCGTTGAAATGAAATATATCTCGATTGGCGATGGCAAATGGGGTAAAGGTAAACGCTATTACTATCGGCAAGGTAAATACTCTATGTTATACACATTGAACGATGTTGAAGTGTATCTAACAGAGCCGTTCACCAACTTGAAGATTCAGGAATATAAGGAAAAGACCATTGAAAAGGTCAAAGAGCAATTTGAACTTTACACCAAGCCCGAAATCGTCAGGCAATTTGGTGAATCATTCCTTAAATCCTATCTCACATCGCTCAACAAAATCAAAATTGAAGATGAGCAGGGGCTGAAAGAATACATAAAGACAAAGACAGCCGATAATCCAAATTCAAATCCATATTATAGATATGTTTCTATTGAATTAAAGAACAAGAATAAGTCAATTTATAGAATTGATGATAGTCATAGGATTTACCACATTCTCACTAACCTTGACAGAAACATTAAACAATATCTCAATATAGACTTATCGATAGATTGTAAAAATAGCCATCCATTATTATTTAATTATTTCATTTTTAATAAATTAAATATTTCTTGTTCTCAATCTTTTACTATTTCATCCTTTATTCATTCTATCGATAATCCATCCTTCCATAATGATGGGAAAAATCTTCGTAATTTACTAATATCCAATAATATAGAAATTGAACAAGTTGCAAAAATGAAGGATGATGAACTTGAATACATCTACAAGACCTCCAAAGGGCTGTTATGGGATGAGATTTGCGAAGCCCATCCCGAATTGGATAGGAAGGAGGTCAAGGTGGCAATGTTTCAGGCGGTTTTCTACTCTCATTCACCAATAGCAGACAGATGGAACGCCTATGCAAGAGAGTTCAAAAGCCAATATCCTTCGGTATATAAGTTGATAGGCGATTGGAAAAGGAAGAAAACGAGCGAAGCGGTCAAGAATTATATGGCTGAGCATCATTTACCCATTGACAAAGGCTCTGCATCGCTCAGCGTGGCAATGATGGCGTTGGAAGCCGACATTTTCACCAACATTCTAAAACGGCTTTACTCAAAAAGGTGGAACGCCCTCCACATTCACGATTGCATCATCATTCCCAAGACCACCAACAAGAATCAGCCTACAAGGGATGAGGTCGTTGAGATTATGCGGGATATTTATCGCTCGTTTGGACTTGCGCCAACATTCGATTAGTATTCCATGGCACTTATTCAAATAATAGTTGTATTCAAATAAATCTGCAAAGCCCCTGAATACGATTTTTGTTTTGTATTCAATTTTTTCTTTGATTTATTTGCATACAATTCAAAAAAAAGTATTATCTTTGCAGTGTCAAATCATCAAACAACAATGAAAGCAGTAATCTACGCCCGTGTTAGTAGCACAACAGATAGACAGAACACCGAAAGACAAGTTGCAGACCTGAAAGAATATGCAACATACGCCAAAATGGAAGTGGTCAAGGTCTTTGAAGAAAAGATTAGTGGAGCAAAGAAAAACGCTGAGCGACCCGTCCTTCAGCAAGCTTTGGACTACTGCAAGGTTGAGAAAATAGATATGTTATTGGTGTCAGAATTGAGCCGATTGGGAAGAAATTCCTTTGAGGTGTTGGAAACTATTAAGGGCTTGGTCGATGCCAAAATCAACCTGTATATGCAGAAGGAAAAACTGACTTTGCTCGATGATAATGGCGAGCCTTCCATCTTCGCCCCTATTATGTTGGCAACGCTCAGCACCTGTGCGCAACTTGAACGAGAGAATATCAAATTCCGTCTGAATAGTGGAAGGCAACAATACATTGCCAAAGGCGGCAAACTTGGTCGAAAAGAAGGTTCTATCAAGACCAAAGAACAAAAGAAAGAAGAATATGGCGAGGTTATCAGTCTATTGAAAAAGGGCTATTCTATCCGCAACGTGGCCAAACTTTGCAATGTATCAAATTCGACCGTTCAACGGTTGAAGAAAGACTTTCAACTATGATAACAAAGGGAGGTGCAAGCCTCCTTTTTTATTTTTTTTATTTTTTCTTGCACAATCCAAATTCTTCCTATATTTGCATTGCCAAACCGAGAGAAAACGGATTGGTGAAGAAAGCGCATTTTCGCTTTATTCCATTCGGTGAAACTTGGACAATTTTACTATAAGGATTGGAATAAAGGAAGATGATGGCTTCCATCGGTTTGTAATCGTTTTAATACACGATACATCCCTGTGGAGCAATCATTTAACTTTATTTTGTTCTTATAGGGGTGTCCAAGCCCATCACCGACAAGATAGGGCAAAGATGAATGGCTCCACTTTCTTCATTTGTCAAGCGTATTCCCATTTGAGCCATTAAGGACAAAATGAAGAACTAAGTTCAACTAAACCTAACACCCCATGAAAAGATTAAAGTATGCAGTGATACTCCTGCTTGGTTTGAGTATGGCAACAATGATGACTTCCTGCAACAAAGAAAGCAGTTATAAAGACAAGATTGTTGGTGTATGGCAGACGACAAAAGAAACAATTTACACATACGACTTATCGGGAAGTCTTATTAATGAGAGTTCGTATGACGATTATTCAGAAGACGAGAATTATAGATGGGAGTTCTTTTCTGAAGGCCTTGTCAAAACGTCAGGTGAGATTTGGCACAAAACTAATTCTAAAGACTATTTTATTTCTTATGTAATTGACGGAAACCGACTTATCTTTTCTCTTATTGGAGACACGGAAGAATATACAATTCTAGAATTAACAAATTCAACAATGGAATGGGAACAGGAATATGTGAGCTCTTATTCCAATTGCAAATATGTTTACAGATATGAATTCAAGAAAGTGAAATAGACAAACGCTATCGAAAGACTGATAATAAGGAAACGCCCATTTGCATTTTGCATTTGGGCGTTTTTGCTATGCTGCATTGGATTGAATGATGAAAAATTTTCGTCAAACAATGGGGGTTGAAGGGGGAAATTTAGCAGTCCCTACAACTCCCAAGTCGGATAACGCAGAAATGAAAGTTGAAAAACACCCTGCCTCTCACACGGCCAACGGTTATATACGGCACTTTGGCCGCTTAGCGATGGCATGGAAATCCAAATCAAAATCAGTTATCCATGCTTCTATATTAAATTGAATTTCAATTATTTAAGCACTCCTTCAGTATAACAATACGGTCAAATAACACAAACTAATTTACTATCACATTTTTGGTAGAGAAAATGAATACAAATAAGATGGTGTTGTTTGAAAAAGAATTTCGTATTTTTGCAGTCGCTAACAAGAACGAGCCTTTATGCTTAAACAAAAACTTAAACAAAGGAATTGACTATGAATAAAATAATTGAAAATAAGATATTTACATCGATATCCTTAAACTATCTGATGGAATTTGGAGGCAAAAAAGAATAAAACTGGCATAATTATTGCAAATAAAAATTTATCACCAGATCACTAACATTAAACTTTTCAAATAATGAAAAAGCTTATTCTCGCTTTCATTGCCATCGTTAGCTTTGGCTTTTCCACGGCAATGGCACAAAACACCAACACCAATCCAGCCATCACACAGTTTGTGACGCAGCATTTCCCCAACGCCACCGTTCAGATGGTGATGCCTGACGAAGACGACATCGACGTCGTGTTGAACGACTACACCAAAATCGAGTTCCGTCTCAACAACGAATGGAAGAAAGTCGACTGTGAGCACTCCACGACCTTTACTGCCGTGCCTGCCACAATCGTCCCCGAGCAAATCACAGCCTACGTGAACGCCAATTTCCCTGGCGCCATCATCAAAAAACTGGAAAAGAAATTCAGAGGTTGGGAGATTGAGCTGAACAACGGCCTTGAACTGAAGTTCAACAGCAATTTCAAAGTAATGGAAATCGACGACTAATCAGAAGCGACCATGAAAAAAGTTATCATCGTAGCCCTTTTTATCGGCTTCGCCCTGACCAACACGTCATGCAATAGTGACAAGAAAGCACAAGCCATCAACGAATTTGTAAGAGCTTACTTCCCTGACACCGAAGTCATTGCCAACATCAAAGACGGCCTCGATTGCGACGTCACCCTCAGCGACTACACCCAAATCGGGTTCGATGGCAACCTGTTCGGCAAAATCGAATGGGACGAGGTGGACTGCCGTCACGCTTCGCTTTCCACGGCTGTGCCCGCCGCATTGGTTCCTGTCGAAATCAGCAACTATGTGAGCCGCATCCACGGAAGCCAAACCATCACGAAAATCTCTAAGGACAACCGTGGTTGGGACATCGAGCTGAGCAACGGCATCGAAATCGAGTTCGACAAAAGATACAACGTCGTTGATTTCGACGATTGATTCTTTTCACGCACCAAGTCAAACGGTCTGGAGTTTTTCAGGCCGTTTTTTTGTTTTATTTTGGGCCCGACAATGTATTTTGTCTTTCAAAAACTGTAATTTTGCGCCATTAAACAAACCAATCTATGATTACTTTTTTCATCGCCTTGGCCGTACTCGTCATCGGCTATTTCATTTACGGAAAATTCGTTGAGAAGGTATTCGGCATCGACCCGCAGCGCGCCACGCCTGCCACCACCATGGCCGATGGCGTCGACTATGTGCCGATGAAGCCATGGCGCATCTATCTGATTCAGTTCCTCAACATCGCTGGTGTGGGTCCCATCATCGGAGCCATTATGGGTGCGCAGTTCGGCACGGCTTCCTTCCTGTGGATTGTGTTGGGCAGCATCTTCGCTGGTGCCGTCCACGACTACCTCGCGGGCATGATTTCTTTGCGCGACAAAGGCTGCAGTTTGCCCGAAATCCACGGCACCTACTTGGGTAACGGCGCCAAACAAATCATGCGTGCCTTCACCATCATCCTCATGATTTTGGTTGGCGTGGTATTTGTCAACACGCCTGCCACCCTTTTGAATGCCAACTTCACACAAGGCTGGAATCCCTACATCTGGATTATCATTATCTTAGCTTATTACCTGATTGCCACACTCTTACCTATTGACAAACTCATCGGCAAGATCTATCCTATTTTCGGCATCTTGCTCTTGGGTATGGCCGTAGCCATTTTTGTGGCTTTCCTCATCTATAAGCCCGAGATTCCAGAATTATGGAGCGGCATGCAGAACCGTCATCCCGACGCAGCCAACAACCCCATCTTCCCGATGATGTTCATCAGCATCGCCTGCGGTGCCATCTCGGGTTTCCATGCCACGCAGTCGCCACTGATGGCCCGTTGCATGGTCAATGAGAAACAAGGCCGTCCCATCTTCTACGGTGCCATGATTACCGAAGGCGTCGTGGCTTTGATTTGGGCTGCCGCCGCCGCCTATTTCTTTGGTCCCGACAGCGTGGTGGATGTCACCGGAAAGAGCGGTGCCGCCATTGTGGGTGTTATCGCCAACACCTGGTTCACGCCCATTATCGCGACCATCACCATCTTGGGTGTCATCTCGGCTGCCGTCACTTCGGGTGACACAGCGCTGCGCTCAGCCCGACTCATCATCGCCGACTTCATGCACTTCGACCAAAAGCCCATCAAGAACCGCCTGATCGTCGCTATTCCCATGTTTGCGGTCACGGCAGCCATCTTGGTCTACAGCATCTCTGACGCCAAAGGCTTCCAAGTCATCTGGCGTTACTTCGCCTGGGCCAACCAAGTGCTGGCGACAGTGACACTTTGGGCTATCTCAGTCTATCTGGTAAAGAACAAAGGTAAAATGTGGTATCTCATCACCCTCATCCCTGCCCTCTTCATGACCATGGTGACGGGATGTTTCCTCTTCGTAGCCAAGGCTGCCGACGGCGGTCTGGGGTCAATGTTGCCAACGGCAGTGGGTTATGGCATCGGTGCCGCCATCACGGTATTGGGGTTGGTGTTGTTCCTGATGTTTCTAAAGAAAAACAAGGCGAAAGCATAGATACGCTCACCTTTCTGCCCATAGATACACTCGGCTAACGCCTCGGTATGACATGGGCAAAAAGGTTCGACATGACATACCTTCGCAAAAACAAATGCCCGACTGGAACTTCCAATCGGGCATTTTCGTTTTTGGAGACGCGATGAATCGCGTCTCTACAAAAAATATCACTTCGTCGCCTGGGCGTAACCAGCGCGAACGGCCTGGATGTTGAGGTCGACGACCTCTTGGCCTTTCTTGCCGAAGATGTGGGCGATAGCCTCTTCCACCTTCTCCATAGAGATACCGAGATAAGGCACCGTGGCGCCCAGCAGCACCATGTTGGAACGTGCCTTCAGCTGCTTGGCAATCTCGTTGGCATTGAAGGAAACCACATGTTCCAGCTTGCCCAACTCAGCGTTGATCTTCTCCATGTCAGGATAGTTGCTGATGTTGATGAAAGGGTCGTTGTTGGTGATGACCCAGCCTTCCTTGCTCAGCCAAGGCAGGTAGCGCAGGGCTTCCATAGGCTCGGATGAGAGGATGATGTCAGCATTGCCTTCAGGGATGACATCGGCGAAAATCTCATTGTCGGAGATGCGGAGGTGCGAGAACACCGAGCCGCCGCGCTGCGACATGCCGTGAATTTCGGACTGTTTCAGGTTCATGCCCATATTGAGAGCGGCATCAGAGATAATCTTGGCCACCGACACGATGCCGTCGCCACCCACGCCGCATAATACTATATCTTTTTTCATGCTAATCTGGATTTAAGGGTTATTTCTTCATGTGTTTCTTCAATTCCACGATGCAGGTGCGGTGCGGGATGATGACCGACACGCCATTGTAGTTGACCTCTTCCTCGATGATCTTCACGTTTTCCTCGTGGTTCTTGGGCAACGGGATGATGTCGCGGATGTGCTCAGGTTCGACGCCGAGGCCTTCACAGATGCGGCGGATCTTGTTGTGTGCCGACGAAGGTTGGCCACCCGTCATGGCGGTGATGTCGTTGTCGAGGATCATGACCACGACATTGGCCTTCTCGTTAACGCAGTCCATGAGACCCGTCAGGCCGCTGTGGCCGAAAGTGCCGTCGCCGATGACAGCCACGCTCGGGAAGATACCCACTTCGCTGGCGCCTTTGGCCATGTTGATGGAGGCACCCATGCACACGGTCGTGTTGATGGCACCCATGTTGAAGCCCAAGGTGTAGCAGCCGATGTCGCCGAACACCTTGCCAGCTTTATGCTTGGCCATGACTTCGTTCAAAGCGGTATAGCTGTCGACGTGCGGGCAGCCTTGGCAGAGCGCGGGAGGACGGTTGGTGACCACTTCCGGCACCTTAAACATCGTAGGCACGTCCATGCCGAGAGCCTTGGCGACCTTTTCGGCGTTCAGCTCACCATCGCGGCGGATGGTCTCGTCAAGGCGACCCATGACATTCTTGCCCTTGCCGAGGAAGCCCTTAATCAGCTCTTCCACGAAAGGCTGGCCGTCTTCGAGGACGAGGATCTCGTCGCACTCGTCGTACAGTTTGTTAATCATATCATAAGGCAGCGGATACTGCGTGATTTTCACGACAGGATACGGACATTTGCCATCGGGGAAGTTCTCCATGAGGTAGTTGTAGGCGATACCCGTGGTGATGATGCCGATGTTCTTCTTCGGGCCGTCGATGTATTTGTTGAAGCCCGAGTTGGACGAGGCCTCTTCAAAAGCGGGTTGCTTGTCGATGAGGTCGCGATAGAGACGCTTGGCGTTGGCAGGCAGCAGCACGAACGACTTGGCGTCGGCAGGCTCAGTGAGCTCATTCTGCGGACGGACGGGCTTGCGCACCACGCCGGCGCGACTGTGGGCCAGACGGGTCGGGATTCGGTAGAGCACCGGCGTGCCGAGCTTCTCGCTCAGGTCGTAGCCGTAGTGCACCATGTCATAGGCTTCCTGTTGGTTGGAAGGCTCCAGCATGGGAATCATGGCCCAGTGACCATAGAAGCGGCTGTCTTGTTCGTCTTGCGACGAGAACATGCTCGGGTCATCGGCCACCACGACGAGGACGCCCTTGGTGCCGATGATAGCGGCATTCATGAAGGGGTCGCCACAGACGTTAAGACCCACGTGTTTCATGCAGGTCATGGCACGCTTGCCAGCGTAGGCCACACCAATGGAGGCCTCAAGGGCCGTCTTCTCGTTGGCGCACCAGTTGGCGATCACGCCGAGTTCCTTGGCTTGTTTCGAGTTGATGACATACTCTGTGATTTGGGTTGAAGGCGTGCCCGGATAGCTGTTGATGGCCGAGCCGCCAGCGTCGATGAAGCCTTGTGCAATGGCCTCATCGCCTAAAAGCAATACTTTCTCCATATCGTATAATTCAATATTTAAAATTCAAAATTTAAGACTGGACTATGGCTTAAGCCATAGTCAGATTGGCACAAAGATACGGAATAAAACGATACAAACAAGAAAAAACTTTATCATCATTGCGGATTTAGTCCGCAAAGCCTGTGCATTTCCATGATTTGCTCCAAAAGTGCGTCGTCTTCATCGTCGTTCTCATGCCAGATGACATAATCGGCGAGAAGGCGCTTCCCTTCTTCGGGCCATTGCTTGGCCATTCTTGCCCTGACAGCATCCTCGTCGCAATGCTCACGTTCCATGACACGGCGCAAGCGCGTGGCTTCCGATGCCGACACCATCACGACGGCGTCAAATCGTTTTTCCAACCGCTTCTCAAACACCAGTGCCGACTCAAACAAGACGTAAGGTGCATCCTGTTTTGTTATCCATTGCTCAAAATCGATGAACAAGGCGGGATAAAGGATGCCTTCTAGGTCATGCTGGGCAGTACCATCATGAAAAATCAAGTTGGCAATGTATTTCCTGTCAATTTCATTATCAGAAATGTAGAAGCCATCACCAAAACGTTGCATCAATTGCTGTCGTACTTCGGGGAGAAAATACATCCGTTTGGCGGCCTCGTCGCTGTTGTATACAGGGATGTTCAGGTGTTGCTTGAACAACTCGCAGACCCATGACTTACCGCTGCCGATATTGCCGGTAATGGCGACTTTTTTCATTGCACAATGAGATATTCCACCTTATCGGGTTGGCTGCTCAATACCTGCACCGTCTTAGGCCACGACACCAGTTGCACATCCAACAGTGGCTGCAAGGCTTCCAATTGCCGCTTGTCAACGGTGGCTGAGAAATCATCAGCGACGACAGAAGCATAGTCTTTCATTGCAACGAGGCATTTAACCGAAAGCGTCTCGGGGAAGAACCTCAACTTGGGGTTGTCGGCCACACGGATAGGCACTTCAATATCCTTCTCAGTGTATTTCTCCACCTCCACCGTTACCTTCACTTCCTTGGTATTGCACCGTATTTTGCCATCCAACATATCGAGGGCAACCGACTCGCTGAAGCTTTCGCTTACATTGGTCTTTGAAATGCTCTCCGTCCGCACCGCCCTCACCGTGTCGATGACCTCTTCAGGGCCGTATATGGTCACCGTAGCCGGGTCAATGGTAGGGATGCCGTAGAGGTCAAACTGGCGTTGCATCTTGAGGTCGGAACGGAAAGCGACAGGCACCACCTTTGACTTCAGCGGATCCATGGTAAAATAAATTACGCCATCGTTCATGGTGATGTCGGCGGCATTGACATCCAACCTTTCTGCTACTTTTTCAGCCACATACTGGCTGCTGATCGAATAGTTGTTGCCGCTTTCCCGGTGGTAAGGCACCTCGTTCAAAGAGACGGAGACAAAGCGATTAGGCTCGCGTATCATCTTATAACGCAAGGTATGGAAGCCGTCGGTATTGAGCGACAGGTTCACAGACTGCTCGTCCGACGACACCCACTGGTCGGTGGGCACATCGACAAACCGCAGGCAAAACGATGTCTGCGTGCTATAGTCTTCCGACAACTTGACCAAGAACCACGCCGCCGTGGAGATGATCAAGAAAATGAAAAAAGTAAAGAAGGAGCGCTGGTTCTTGCGCTCCGACTTCTGCTTGATGTTATCCAGGTTATCCATTATTAAGCCTGTCCAACGCGGGTACCGTCCTTGACAAGGGCGGTCTTCTCCACCTCGACTTCCATGCCAGGAGCCAACGAAATCATGACGGTGGTTTCTTTCACCTCGGTAATTTTACCGTGGAAGCCACCGATAGTGACCACCTTGTCGCCCTTTTGCAGGCTATCGCGGAACTTCTGTTCTTCCTTGGCTCTCTTCGACTGCGGACGGATGAAGAACAGCCAGAACACGACGATGATGAGAAGAAGCGGGAGCATGGAGAGCCAACCGCCACCGCCGCCACCTTCTGCGCCAGCAGTGCCTTGGGCAGCATTTCCGCCATACAACAAGACTAATAATAAGTTGTTCATTGTGAGTAATTTAAGGATTTAACAATTTAAGATTTAAAGATTTAAAATCAATACTGGTCGGGAGTTTGCACTGTGCCTTTGATGCGCAAGATGGTTTTGGCAGGGTTAGTGTTCGACATCACCGTCAAGCTGCGGCTTTGGAAGCCATGGTGGCCTTTGCTGTCGTAAGTCACCTTGATGTCTCCTTTTTTGCCGGGAGCGATAGGCTCGTGGGGATAGTCGCCCACCGTACAGCCACAACTTGAACCCACCTCAGTGATAATCAGCGGCATGTTACCCGTGTTGGTGAAATGGAAGGAATAGGACACCACCTCGCCTTGCAACAAAGAGCCGAAGTCATGTTCTTCCTTGTCGAACTTGATAGCGGCTTGCTTATTCGAGGTCTCGGAGGCCGACTTGGGACTCGTCACCAAATCAGTGGAGAGCTTACCGTCGTCCTTATTGTCGCACCCCGACATAGCCATCGTAACCACGACAGCCAATGCCATTAAATATCTGATATTCATAATATTTTTCATTCTCCTCTTCTTGCTGTAACAATCATCACCGAGCCTTGGTAGGTGGCATCATTCTTCAAGCCATGGCATTTCAGCACATAGAAATAGGTGCCGTCCGACAATCCGCCGCCGTCCCAGTTGTTTCGGTAGTCCTTGGAATGATAGACCACACGTCCCCAGCGGTTGAAAATCGTCAGTTCGGAAGACTCATAATAACGGCTTAGTGGCTCATAGTCTTCATATTCAAGATGCGTGTCGCGATAGCCTTTCAAGCCATTGTTGTTGCCGCCATCCGGCGTGTCGCTGCTGCTGTCAAGAGTGATGATGAAATAGTCGTTGGTGCCGTCGCCGTTGGGCGTAAACACATTCGGGATCTTCAGCTTCACAGGCTCCACCCTGATAGCCTTCATGTAAGAGGTGTCGCAGCCTTGCGGGTTGTAGACCTTCAGCTCGGTGTTGTAGTCGCCGACATCCACATAGGTAAAGCGTGGTTCATCCTCCGTTGACGTGATGTTATACTGTTGGTTTAAAATCCAATAGAAATTACTGATTGGCAGTGTATCAGCCGAATTGTTTACGAATGAATAGGTCTCATGTGGGTTTTGCAGGTAGACTGTGTCGCCCGGGTCGGTAAAAATCTCCACAACGGGATTAGGATAGGCTTTCAGGGTCACGCTGTCAAGTTGGGTGCAGCCCCTTCCGTCGGTGACCTTGATATAATAATACTTATAAGCTTCCAAGCCTATGGCCCATGTCGGGTCGCCTGGGGCGATGTGCAAGGGGCTGACCTGCCATTGGTAATCGAAAGGCGGGTTGTAAACGACTCCAAGGCTGTCGACAACGGCCACCACTTGGGCGGTTCTGCCATTCTCCTCTTCCCTATTGCTGCATGTCTTCTTCAATTGGCGGTATTTCACCTTAAACACCGGCTTCACCCCAATGGTGATGGTAGGGGTACAAACGAGAGACGAATCCTGGTCAAGAATCTGCACAGAGTATTCAATATTATATACGCTCGGTGAGCTCGCTGTCTCAGCAGGTCGAGAGGCATTCGTCCGCAACGTGTTTCGGGTTTGACCCGCCAAAATGCCATTGTTCCTATACCATTGATAAATGTATTGGTAGTTGTTGGGGACGGAAAGCACAATTTCCGTTCCGTTGCAAACGGGCAATTCGGTATTACAAGTAATCTCGCATGGGTCTTGCGCTAAGGCGAAAAACGAACTGGTCAAAGCCCAAAGAAGCAGCAAAGCCTTGAATATGTTGGTATTGTTTCTCATTCCACTTGAAATAGGTTGCAAAAATAAGAAAAATCTCAAGATGAACGCAACAAGTCGTCGATTATTGTTTCATCACCGACTCGACACCTTCACCAATTTGACCACATGGCCCATGGTTACAGGACGGCCAAAATGGACAACATAGACACCGTCAGGCCAGTCGCTTGCATCAAACTCCTTAGACTCAACAAAGCGAGTGACAGGGAGCATCAAGTTACCAAGCATATCGTACACGACCACATCGGTGAAGCCGTCACTATCAGATTGTATCGTAAACTTTCCCGTGGTAGGATTCGGCGTTACGCTTGCCTCAAGCACCGGCTCTTCTGGAGCGACGGAGTCGTTGGGATTGGTTGACACGGCAGTCCAAGCAGCCTCCCATCCTCCGGCAGTGACGCCACAGTCGGAGCGGAACTCAATGCACATCACGTTGCTTGACGACTCCACCAGGCCAGGGCTTTGCGTGTTCCAGCGGCCGATTTTCTCGGCATAGACATTGTCGCCGTCGTAAATCCACAGGAAGTCGTAGTCGGTTTCCAAACTGAAACTATTGAAATTCAATTGGATGGTCGACTCTTCGGGACCACGGATGACCCATATCTTACGTTCGTCGTTGCCATAGTTCACATGGTCGAGGCGACCTTCCGAGCCTTCCAAGATGGTGACAGGAGTGCCTTCGTTAATAAGTTTGTAGTAATAGTTCCAGTCCCAATATGGTCCAGGGTCGGTATGCGTCTGGTCAGGATAATGCTGATGCCCGCGTATCTTGGTGCAGGCATCCTCGCCGCCGAGGTCGTGGACGCCATAGTTGAGGCAGGTACCGTCGTCCAGAACGTCGCGATAGAAGGTGCGATGACCGCTGATGACATCATAACGGCTACAGATGCTGCGCACCAAGTCGGCGGAGGATTGATACATTGCCTCGGTGAAGAAACTCGCGATGTCGCCGTAGGCCTCGTGCTCGATGCCGATGGTGTAGCCATTGGCCGTACGGGCGTGCCAAGCCTTGTCGGCCTCGCGCACCATCTGCGTCACCTGCCCGTCGGCGGAGCGGATGATATAATGCGCTGAAACGCTGGCCTCGCAGTTTTTGAACCAGCTGATGCATCCCGCATAAGAGCCTTCGGTGTAATGGATGACAACGGCTTTCACGTCGTTGGTGCGCGGTTCCCAGTTGCATTCCGGAGCCGGGTCCCAGATGGCTGGGGGATAGTCGGGGCTGCGTGTGATGCCAAGTTCAGGAGCTGTCAGCAGGTCGTAATGTTCGGCAAACACGGCCTTCAAGTCGATGTCGTGTTTCGGAAAGCCAAAAGCCTCAGCCTGTTTCGCATCATTCAAGAAGAGGCACACCGAATAAAGCATGCTTTGCATAGGATAGATGTCCTTCTCCTCCCCTATTGGCAGCTCCGAAAGCTGTTGGATGACAGATAGATAGCCTTTGATATCGATGGCTTTGTTCTCTTTGGCCAAACACGAAAAAGCCTTCGCATAAGCCATGACATTTGCCGTTGGGTTTTGCAGGATCTCCGTTTCCGAGATGCCCGATAATTTAGAAACCAAATGCAAATTCTCACGGAAATAGCCCTTGCCGTCTTTCACCAAGCCCATCAAGCCATAGGCCCGAGGCATGGCATCGGGGCTGTCGTGATGATAGTTGTCATCGGTGAGGTGATGGCATTGCGTGTTGGTGAACGATATGGCTTCAAGCATGCCTTGCGGAATGTCGGGGCAAGCCTGATAGGCTGATTGGAAAGCAAATTTACAATCTTGTTTATCAGCATTTTGTCCCATACCAAAAACCGAAAATAGCAAAGATACAGTTAAGAATAATGATAGACGTTTCATCATAAAGTATTTGAGGCCAAAAATACACAATTTTTCTTTTCGCAGGGAATGAGTTTTTTTTTGTACCTTTGCAACTTCAAGAAATTTCATAAAAAAACACCATAAAATGAACGCATTGAACGATTTCCAGAAAGAGATTCTCGCTGGCATCCCCGATGAACTGCCGGAAGTGAAACCTTATGACCCGAATATCAACCACGCGCCCAAGCGTAAGGACATCCTGACGAAGGCTGAGAAGAAGTTGGCCATCCGCAACGCCTTGCGTTACTTCCCCGCCAAGTTCCACGCCACCTTGGCCCCCGAATTTGCCGAGGAGCTGGAGAAATACGGCCGCATCTACATGTACCGTTTCCGTCCGTCCTACAAGATGTACGCCCGCCCGATTGAGGAATATCCTGCCAAATGCAAGCAGGCCGCGGCCATCATGCTGATGATCCAAAACAACCTCGACCCTGCCGTGGCACAGCATCCCCACGAGCTCATCATCTACGGCGGCAACGGTGCCATCTTCCAAAACTGGGCACAATACCGCCTCGTAATGCAATACCTTGCCAACATGGACGAAGACCAGACCCTGGCTATGTACAGCGGTCACCCGATGGGTCTCTTCCCCTCGCATAAGGACGCCCCGCGTGTGGTGGTCACCAACGGCATGATGATCCCGAACTACAGCAAACCCGACGACTGGGAGCGTTACAACGCCCTCGGCGTGACGCAATACGGCCAGATGACCGCCGGTTCCTATATGTATATCGGCCCTCAAGGCATCGTCCACGGCACCACCATCACCGTTTTGAACGCTGCCCGCAAGCACGGCGGCAGCACCGCTGGTAAGTTGTTCGTCACCGCTGGCCTCGGTGGCATGAGCGGTGCCCAGCCTAAGGCTGGTAACATCGCCGGTGTGGTGAGCATCACCGCCGAAATCAACCCTGCCGCTACGCAGAAGCGTTATCAGCAAGGTTGGGTCGATGAGGTATATGACAACATCGAGGAGCTGTTCAAGCACGTCAATGCGAGCCTCGCCAAGAAGGAAGCCCGCAGCTATGCCTACCAAGGCAATGTAGTGGACCTCTGGGAATATGCCGCCGAGCACGACATCCACGTCGACCTCGGCTCCGACCAGACCTCACTCCACAACCCTTGGGCAGGTGGTTACTATCCTGTCGGACAGTCGTTTGAGGAGTCGAAAGCCATGATGGCCGAGAACCCCGAACTCTTCAAAGAGAAGGTGCAGGCTTCGTTGCGCCGCCATGTGGCAGCCATCAACAAGCTGACTGCCAAGGGCATGTACTTCTTCGACTACGGCAACGCCTTCCTGCTGCAGAGCAGCCGCGCTGGCGCCGACATCATGAAAGAAGACGGCACCTTCCGTTATCCCAGCTATGTGCAGGACATCATGGGTCCCATGTGCTTTGACTACGGCTTCGGCCCCTTCCGTTGGGTCTGTGCCTCTGGCAAGCCTGAAGACTTGGCCGTCACCGACGACATCGCCTGCGAAGTGCTGGAGAACATCGCCCGCACCGCTCCTGCTGAGATCCAGCAGCAGATGCGCGACAACATCCAGTGGATCCGTGGCGCTCAGGAGAACCACCTCGTGGTAGGCTCACAAGCCCGTATCCTCTATGCCGACTGCGAAGGCCGCACCAAAATCGCTGCCGAGTTCAACAAGGCCATCGCTGACGGCCGTCTGAGCGGTCCCGTCGTCCTTGGCCGCGACCACCACGACGTGAGCGGCACCGACAGCCCGTTCCGTGAGACTTCCAACATCTACGACGGTTCAAGCTTCACTGCCGACATGGCTGTGCAGAACGTCATCGGAGATGGTTTCCGTGGTGCCACCTGGGTGAGCATCCACAACGGCGGCGGCGTAGGCTGGGGCGAAGTCATCAACGGTGGCTTCGGCATGGTCTTAGACGGCTCCGCCGATGCTGACCGTCGCCTCCACTGCATGTTGCATTGGGACGTCAACAACGGCATCGCCCGCCGCAACTGGGCCCGTAACGAAGGCGCCACCTTCGCCATCAAACGCGCCATGGAGGCTGAGCCGAAACTGAAGGTCACCTTGCCGAATTTGGTGGAAGACAAGATTTTGGAGAATCTTTTCTAATTGAATTGGACTGCATACAGGCATGAATACCATAGAAAAAAGAAGCATCTCCGACAGGCTGTTCGCTTTCTTCACGGACAGCGCTGTGATGAGCATCGCCATCGCGCTCAGTACGGTATTCGTGTTTTTGAGCGGCTACAAGCTGAAAAGCAACATCTTTTTGTATCTCGACGGCTTCTTCACCATATTCTTCTTTATTGAGGCCTTGGTGAAGATCACCTGCTCAAACCCTGGCCCAGGGAAAACCTCGCTGCGAGAGAAGTTCCGCTACTATTGGTTCGGAAAATTCGACGTAGAAAAGCAAAAGGAGAAAAGGGCAGCCAAGGTAGAAGACACCGATGCAGAAGAAGAAAAAATCAAAGCCTACCGAAACAAGCAATACGAGAAGAGAAAGGCCAAAGAGAAAAAGCGGAAGAAGAGTCTCCTCAGAAAACATATCGGGTCTTTGTTGTTCTGCGACGACGGCGAGACCAGCCACTGGAACCAATTCGATTTTATCATCACCCTCATCGCACTCCCGTCGCTGCTCAACATCTTCCTTGAAATCTCCATCCAGACGGAGCTACTCCTCTCCCTCAGGGCTTTGCGTGTGTTCAGGGCTTTGCGTATCGCCAAAGCCGCAAGGATCATGCGTTACATTCCCGACATCGAGAAGCTCATCCAAGGCCTCAAGGCAGCACTCAAGTCATGCCTCGTGGTGGTGATGGGATTTATAGTCTTATTGCTCATCACGTCCATTCTCTCCTCCACTTTGTTTGGAGAGTTTGCCCCTCAGTATTTCAGCAATCCAGGGCAATCGTTGTATTCCACTTTCCGACTATTCACGGTCGAGGGATGGTTTGAAATCCCCGATGCCATCGCAGCAAATAGCTCACCTGGAATGGGGGTTTTCGCGAAAATCTATTTCTCCTTGTTCCTCTTCGGTGGCGGAATCATCGGCGTCTCACTTATCAACTCGTTCTTTGTCGACGCCATGGCCGAGGATAACAACGAAGACGTGCTCATCAAGTTGGAAGAAATGGAGGCCATGATGAAGGAGATGCAAGAAAAGATCGACAAAAAAGAAGAGAAAGAAGAGAAAAACGAACAAACAGATAAAACATCACAATAAATGAAAAAAGAAGTCAAATTCAGCCTGGTTTACCGCGACATGTGGCAGTCGTCAGGCAAATACGTGCCACGTAAGGACCAGCTAGAGCAAATCGCTCCCTTGATCATCGACATGGGCTGTTTCGACCGTGTGGAGACCAACGGCGGCGCTGCTGAGCAAGTCAACCTGCTCTACGGCGAGAACCCGAACCCGTCAGTCCGCGCCTTCACTGCTGCCTTGCACAAAGGCGGTATCGAATGCCACATGCTCGATCGCGCACTCAACGCCTTGCGCATGAACCCTGTTCCCGCCGACGTGCGCCAACTGATGTATAAGGTGAAGAAGGCACAAGGTGTCGACATCACCCGTATCTTCTGCGGCCTCAACGACGTGCGCAACATCATCCCGTCCATCCAATGGGCCAACGAGGCTGGCATGATCTCGCAAGCCGCCATGAGCATCACCTACTCGCAAGTGCACACTGCCGAGTATTATATGCACATCGCCGACCAACTCATCGAAGCCGGCGCCAAGGAAATCGCACTTAAGGACATGGCCGGTGTGGGTCGTCCCGTGAGCTTGGGCCGCATCGTCGAACATATCAAGAAAAACCACCCTGAAATCAAGGTGCAGTACCACGGCCACACCACCCCGGGCCTCTCGATGGCTTCGATGCTTGAGGTGTGCAAGGCTGGCTGCGACTACGTCGACGTGGCTATGGAGCCGCTGTCATGGGGCACCGTCCACCCCGACGTCATCAGCGTGCAGGCCATGCTGAAAGATGCCGGTTTCCTCGTGAAAGACATCGACATGAAGACCTATATGGCTGCCCGCAGCATGACGCAGAGCTTTATCGACGACTTCCTCGGCTACTGGATCGACCCGCGTAACCGTTACATCAACTCGTTGCTGTTGGGCTGCGGTCTGCCCGGTGGCATGATGGGCTCACTCATGGCCGACCTCAAACCGGTACACGCCGCCATCAACATGAACCGCAAGAAAGAAGGCCTGCCGGAACTCAGCGAAGACGAGATGCTCGTCGAGCTGTTCCAAGAAGTGCAGAGCATCTGGCCGAAACTCGGCAACCCGCCTTTGGTGACGCCGTTCAGCCAATACACCAAGAACATCGCCTTGATGAACCTCTTTGCCTTGAGCAAGGGCGAGCCGCGTTACGAAACCAGTATCGACCCCGCCGCTTGGGACATGATCCTCGGCAAGGCAGGCAAGCTGCCAGGCACCCTCGCCCCCGAAATCGTGGAGCTGGCCAAGAAGAAAGGCTTCGAGTTCTTCACTGGCAACCCGCAGGACAACTACCCGAACGCCCTCCCGCATTTCATTGAAGAGATGAAGAAAGAAGGCTGGGACCGCGGTCAGGACGACGAAGAGCTGTTCGAGTTCGCCATGCACGAGAAACAATACCGTGAGTACAAGTCGGGCGAGGCCAAGCGCCGCTTCAACCAAGAGCTGGAAGCCAAGATGAAGGCCAAGTTCGAGAAGGCTGGCGGCGAGGCCAAGATCCCGGACCTCCGTGCCTTGCGTCATCCCAACGCCGAACCTGTCATCGCTCCCGTCAGCGGCATCGTGATGTGGGAAGTCGACTTCGACGACAAGAGCATCGCTCCCGCTCCCGGCAAGGTCTACAAGGAAGGAGACCTGCTGTGCGCCATCAACAGCGAGCACGGCATGGAACCCGTCTATGCCTTGTGGCCTGGCAAGATTGTGGAAGCCACGGCTGACCAAGGCAAGCGCGTCGCCAAAGGCGAGACGATTGCATTTATTGAGAAATAAACACAATTCGGCCTGTAGAGACGTGGCACACCGCGTCTCTACAAGGATCGAATATCATTCTGGCACGGAATTTGTAAAATGCCGTGCGGTTCAAAAAGAATCAATTAAAACAACAAATTATTAACCTAAAATCAACATCAAAATGAAGAAATTATTCTTAGTCTTAGCCCTTGCTTTTGCAGGTATTTTCACCGCTAACGCTCAAGTATGGATTGGCGGATCGACTTCGGTTTTTGCTGGCAAAGACCACGCAAAGTTTACCATTGCTCCAGAGGTAGGATATAGCTTCCCGAACACCAAATGGACCATTGCCATAGGTGCCAACTACGCTATGGATTACACTAAATACACCGACATTTTCAACACCGTCCACAAAGACTACACCCACGCCCTCATTCTCTCTCCTTATGTCCGTTACAGCATCTGCAACATTGAAAAGTTCGCCATGTTCCTCGACCTCACCGGTGATTTCGACGTATTGAGCGATAACTTTGGTTACAGAGTCGCCTTGCAACCCGGCATCGCATGGATGGCCACCAAACATTGGACCGCAGCCTTCCGCTTCGGTATCTTAGGATACAACCACTGCGACGCTTTTTGCGAGAATCCTTTACTGCCTGAATACGGATTCCACCTCGGTTTTGCCGCTGCAGCTCCTTCATTCGGATTGTATTACAACTTCTAAATCATAAATAACAGAAAGGGACGCAAGATTATGCGTCCCTTTCTATTTTTTGCAAAGTCACTATGAAGAAACTTCTTCTCCTTCTTGCCTTTGTCGTTACAATTTCATACTCCACACAAGCACAGGTCTGGGTCGGCGGCAGCGTCAACGGCTTTTTCAACAAGGAAACCAAGACCTTCGCCATCGCCCCCGACGTGGGCTACGCCATCCCTAACACGCCTTTCTCCGTGGCTTGTGCCCTTGAATACCAAGGCTCATTCACAAACGGCGAAGCCTACTCCCATAGCCTAACCGTGTCACCCTATTTCCGCTACGACATCTGCGATATAGGGGAGCGCTTCAGCATGTTCGTCGACCTCTGCTCCGACATTGAAGTGCTCGATTTCCATTTCTTCGACGTCGGCCTGTCGCCAGGCATCTCCTTCAACCTCACAGACCATTGGTCAGCTGAATTCAGCTATGGCTTTCTAGGCTACCAAAGGGAAAAGAACGACGACGCCATAGAGCATAACTTCGTGCTGGATTTCAAGGCCTCTGCAGCCGAATTTGGAATCTATTACAACTTCTGACACAAGAAGTTTTACGGCATCATCAGAAACAAAGCTACCTTCGGGTAGCTTTTTTTGTTGTTTTAAACAGAATCCTTTGTAACTTTGCTGCAAAATCATCAGCACCATGAAAAGACTCCTTACACTCTCACTGCTTATGCTTTTGGCAGTAGGACTCCGCGCCCAAAGCAAGAACATCGCCTACCAAGACGAGACCGTACGCTTTACCGTCATCACCGATGGCGCCATCCGCATGGAATACGCCCCCAACGGTCATTTCGTCGACAACGCTTCGCAGGTGGCGGTCATCCGCGACTATCCCGCCGTGGACTTCAAGGTCAAAGAAGGCAAGACCATTGAAATCACCACTACCAAGCTGAAACTGAAATACAAGAAAGGCAGCGGGGCTTTCACTGCAGATAACTTGAGCATCAGTTCGTTGAAAGGCGTTGTGCCAAGCTTCACATGGAAGCCCGGCATGGTACAAGAGCACAACCTGAAAGGCACCTATCGCACCTTGGACCGCTACAATGGAGAAATCCGCAGTGGCACGACGGACGAAAAGATGCCCATTGAAGACGGCATCTTGGCCACCGACGGATGGACGCTCATCGACGACTCGCAGAGCTACCTCTTCGACAACAGCGACTGGCCCTGGGTGATGGAACGCGAGAGCCTCGACAACCAAGACTGGTACTTCATGGGCTACGGCCACGACTACAAGCAAGCCTTGAAAGACTTCACCGTCTTCGCTGGCAAGGTGCCGTTGCCGCCACGCTATGCCTTTGGCTACTGGTGGTCGCGCTTCTGGGCTTATAGCGACAAGGAACTCCGCGACTTGGTGAAGAAGTTCGACCAATACGACATCCCCATCGATGTACTTGTCATCGACATGGACTGGCATTACACCGAGCCAGGCAAAGGCAACTGGACCGGTTGGACCTGGAACAAGAAACTCTTCCCCGACTACACCCGTCTCATCGCCGACATGCACCGCCGCGACATCCGCACCACACTCAACCTGCATCCCGCCGGTGGCGTGGAGTCTTTCGAGGAATGCTATGACGAGTTCGCCGCCTATATACAACTTGACACCACAGGACGGCCATACATCCCATGGCAAGGCTCCGACAAACGCTATATGTCGGCACTATTCGACGTCATCCTGAAACCCATGGAACGGAACGGCATCGACTTCTGGTGGCTCGACTGGCAACATTGGCTCAACGACAAGCAACTTACCAACTTGAGCGTCACCTGGTGGATCAACTACTGCTTCTTCTCCAACTTCGAGCGCACCCGCGACACACGTCCTATGCTCTATCACCGTTGGGGCGGCTTGGGCAACCACCGTTATCAAATCGGTTTCTCGGGCGATGCCATCATCTCGTGGCAAGGTCTTGATTTCCAACCCTATTTCAACTCAACGGCAAGCAATGTGTTGTATGGCTTCTGGAGCCACGACATCGGTGGCCACTGCGGCAACGAACTCACTCCTGAGCTCTATGCTCGCTGGATGCAGTTTGGCGCTTTGAGTCCCATCTTGCGCAGCCATTCCACCAAAGACGCCGCCATCAAGAAAGAGCCATGGACCTTCCCCGTAGAATACACCGACATCATCCGCAACACCATCCAACAACGCCGTCAGATGATTCCTTACATCTACACCATGGCACGCAAGGCACACGACGAAGGCCTCTCGCTCTGCCGTCCGCTCTACTACGATTGGCCTGACTGTCCTGAAGCCTACAGTTTCCGCAACGAATATATGTTTGGCGACGACATGCTGGTGGCGCCCATCACCGCCCCGATGGAAGGCAACTTCTCCACCCTCGACATCTGGCTGCCACAAGGCAGTTGGTACGAAGCGTGTACGGGCACGATGCTGCAAGGCGGCCAGGTGGTGACACGTAATTTCATGATCGACGAATACCCGCTCTATGTGAAAGCAGGCGCCATCATTCCGCAATACACCGACTGCCATCAACACGTGGGTGGCACTGATTGGACACAGTTCGACCTGATGATTTATCCCGGTGCCGATGGTGACTTCACCATGTATTACGATGACGGTGACGACAAGAACTACGACGAAAACAACATGTGGGTCAGATTCCAAACCTCGAGGCAAGAGAACACTTGTTTGGTCAGCATCAACCCTGCCGAGGGCAACTACATCCCTGCCTCACGCAACATCACGCTGAAGTTTGTGGCCTCCGATGTGCCCGAGCATGTCTACTACAACGACAAGGAAATCGGATGGGAATACGACGGAGAGAACTTTAATCTCGTTGTGGCACTGCCTGAAGGGAACTGGAAAGACAAGACCGACATCCGCGTAGAATACCAGAAAAACAGCACCTTTAACTTGACTGACGGCACACTGGGCAACTATCATCGCGCTGTCAAGGCCATCGCTGAACTGAAAAACCACAAGGCCAACCTTGATCTGAACGACGCCTTAGGCCTCTTTGGTAGTCTCGGCCAACAAGTGACCTATTTCCCGAACACGCTGCATGAAAGCGTCGACAGTTTCCGCCAGTATTTCAACGACATCGATACCTCCCTGAATGAGCAAAAAGGCATGGATGAAGAACTCAAGACCTGGTTCAAGGGACAGGTGGGGAAATAATCAAACCCGCTGGTACACCGTCGCCACACGGCTGACATTGTAGACCTTCATCGTAATGTTGTCGCCTTTCTTTTCTGAGGGAAACTTCACGCTTGCATCGATATTATCGAAGCCACCGAAAACCTTGTCGTCGGTAGTGAGGATGATACGGTAATCACCCGTCTGCTTCACGGGGATGACATAATCGGGGATGGATTTCGGACCCCAGTTGAAGACAAAGATCAGGTTGCCGCGTTCGTAGACGACGGTCTTGTTGTCCTCGTCGGCATAGAGCATCCACGCGGGCGGTGCCTGCATCACGGGATGATGTTTCACAAAGTCGAGCATGGCCTTGTCGAAGGCTCCCATGAATCGGTACTTGAGGTTTTCGTTGTCCACCAATGACCACTGGCGACGGGCATAATGGTAGCTCCAGCCGTTGTCGAGGCGCGGAAAGTCAATCCATTCCGGATGGCCAAACTCATTGCCCATGAAATTGAGCCAAGCCTCACCGCCTAAAGTGAGTGTGAAGAGGCGAATCATCTTGTGCAAGGCGATGCCACGGTCGACGCACAGTGAGGGTGTGTCAAGGCCCATGGAAGTGTACATCTCCTTATCCATCAGGCGGAAGGCTATGGTTTTGTCACCCACCAGTGCCTGGTCGTGGCTCTCAGCGTATGCCACCGTCTTGGTCTGCGGCAGGTGGTTGGTCATGGTGAAGAAGAAGTTCTTCATGTTCCATTGCTCCTCTGGCTCGTCTTTCAATATCTTAATCCAAAAATCGGGCAGGCCCATGCCCAAGCGGTAGTCGAAGCCCATGCCGCCATCGGCAATGGGGTTGCAAAGGCCCGGCATGCCACTCACATCCTCCGCAATGGTGACGGCCTGAGGATTCAGCTCGTGACAAAGTGTGTTGGCCAATTGCAAGTAAGTCACCGCATCGGCGTCCACGTTTTCGTTGAAGTATTTCTCAGGCGCATCGAAGGTCGTATCAATGCCGTGGTTAAGATAAAGCATCGAGGTCACGCCGTCGAAACGGAAGCCGTCGAAGCGGAACTCCTCCAACCAGTAGCGAACATTGGAAAGCAGGAATTGCAAGGTCTCCTCCTTGCCGTAGTTGAAAAGTTTGGAGTCCCAGAGGTCGTGGTTACCACGAGGACCAGGGTGCAGGTATTGGCTGTCGGAGCCATCGAAGAGGTTGATGCCCTCGCGGATGTTCTTCACCGTGTGGGAATGCACGAGGTCCATGATGACCAGCATGCCCATGCCGTGAGCCGTGTCGATGAGTTCCTTCAGCTCCTCGGGCGTACCGAAACGCGAGCTCGGAGCAAAGAAATTGGAGACATGATAGCCAAACGAGCCATAATAGGGGTGTTCGGCAATGGCCATGAGCTGGATGGCGTTGTAGCCGTCAGCCTTGATGCGTGGCAATATCTTTTCGGTAAACTCCTTGTACGTCCCAACCCTCTCCTCTTCTTGTGCCATGCCGACATGCGTCTCATAAATCAACAGAGGCTCGTCTTTCAACTGCGGCGCAGCGTGCTTATATATATAAGGTGTAGGCGGATTCCAAAACTGACCTGCGAAATCCTTGCTAACTTCGTCCTGAATCACGCGCTTGATATACACGGGGATACGTTCATGTTCACCGATTTGCGACTGCACCAGCACCTTCAGCTTGCTGCCGTGCACCAATCGGTTGGCAAACTCACTATCGGGCAGAAATATTTCCCAAAGGCCGTTGCCGGCCAACTCCAGAGGAAACTCATAGCGGTTCCAGTTGTTGAAGTCGCCCATCAGCGAGAGGTAATGTGCGGCAGGGGCCCATTCACGGTACCACCAACCATGGCGGCGCTTGTCATAGTTGAAGCCCAAAAACTGGTGTGCCGTGGCAAAGGTCTTGAGGCTGCCATAACGGTTTTTGATGTCCGACAGGCGCTGTTCGTAGCGATCGTGGCGTTGGTCCACCAACTTACTGACAGGGTCTAACCAATGGTCTTGTTCAACGAGGGGAAGCATAGCAGTATTAGTTTTAATTTTCAAAGACAATCTTTCGGGAGTCCAAATCGATGATTTTTGTTTCCGATGTCGCCAGATGCACATGGATCGTCTCCGAGGCGAAGTCGTTCATGTCAAATTCATTGGCCTTACGTTTGCCCATCAGGGCAAGGGCGTCGTGCGGGATTTTCACTTCCACATCACGGGCTTCGTTGCGGTTGAAGTTCACCACCACCAACAGACGCTCGGACTCGGAATAGCGCAAGAAAGCATAGACAAACTGCGGGTCGAAGTTCGTGTACCATGGGTTGCACCACATGAGGTCATAGAATTTACCTTCGCTGATGGCAGAATGTTCATTTCTGAAATGCAACAGATGATAGTAATACCCAAAGAGTTTCTTTTGTGATTCATCAAATCCACCGCCATCGAACTTGCCACCGTTCATCCACTTTTGGTGCTGCGGCATGTGGCAATAGTCAAAGATGGAAGTGCGTCCGTCGTCGCCGCTATAACCCACTTCACCTACAGCATCTTCCCCACTCTCTTGACCATTGTACACCATAAACGGCCCTGTGTTCATCAAAGCGGAAAGCGACACGGCAGGCAAGGCTGCAAAAGCATCGCCGACAAACCGAGGCGAAGCTAAACGCTTCTCGTCGTGGTTCTCCATGAAACGCAGCATGTGGGCATCCATTTCGTGCAAATCCTTCCACACCTGGCTGATTTCTTTCGCCTCGTGGCCTTCGCAAAGTACCCGCTCCAGCGTGTTGTACAAACCCACTTTGTCGTAGAGATAATCGAAGCCTGCATCCAAAAAAGGCTGGTAAAGGTCAGGCTGATAGATTTCCGCAATCATCACAGGTTGGTAGTCCTTGCGCAGTTCGGCAATCACCCACTGCCAAAATGCCACCGGCACCATCTCGGCCATGTCCACGCGGAAGCCATCGACACATTTGCCGCACCAAAAACGAAGAATCTCCAGCATCTTCTCCCAAGTGTCGTGCTCGTCATAGTTCAGTTTGACCGTGTCGTACCAGTCGTTGATACTCGGATTGGGAGCAAACACGTTGTTGCCCGTTGCCTTGGCGGGGAATTCCTCGTAAGGCTGTTGAGCTTCGTCTTTTGAAGGCATAGATACACTCGCTTTGAAAGCTCGGTATGACATGCCTTCAAAAGATTCGGAATGACATACATTCATAATCCTTGGCGACACAAACGCCTGACCATCACAATAATAGAAATTGCACGGGTCGAAGCCCTTGTTTTGTCGCGCCAAGTGATTGGGGATGAAGTCGATGATGACTTTCATTCCTTTTGCATGGATGCGGTCGACCAAATGTTCAAAGTCGGCCATCGTGCCCAAATCGGGATCTACGGCATGGTAGTCGTTGACGGCATAAGGCGAGCCCGCACGCCCCTTGGTGATGTCGGGGTGTGTTCCAATGCTTTCGGAGGCATGCTTCAAGATGCCTGTCAGCCAGATATGGGTAAAACCCAAGTCTTTGATGGCGTCAAGGGCGGTATCGTCGATGTCGTTGAAGGTGCCGCAACCATTCTCAGTCTTGCTGCCATCAATGTGGAAATCGGTCTGCTTGTTGCCGAAGAGTCGAGGGAAGAGTTGGTAGATGTTCATACTGCAAAATTACGAAATTCCAGGCAATTTTCCAAATCAAACAAAAATATGCTACCTTTGCGGATTATGAAAGCAAAGAAAAACCTCCTTTTCATCGCGGCGTTGCTCATCAGCAACCTCATTTCCGCACAAGTGCAACCCACCTGGGAATCCATCAACGAACGAGGCTATCCGCAGTGGTTTTCCGATGCCAAGCTGGGTATCTTCATCCATTGGGGCGTGTATTCCGTGCCTGCCTATGCCAGCCTCGAAGGCTATGCCGAATGGTACTACCGTGGCCTGATGACCAACGACGACCGCAAGGCCTTCCAAGAGCGCGTCTACGGCAAAGACTTCAAATATGAGGACTTCGCACCGATGTGGAAAGCCGAGCTTTGGGACCCCGACGAATGGGCCGACCTTTTCAAGAAGTCAGGGGCGAAATATGTGCTTTTGGTATCGAAGCACCATGACGGCTTCTGCCTTTGGCCGAGCCAATATGCGCCCAACTGGAACTCCGTGGATGTCGGGCCGCATCGCGACATCTGCGGTGAACTGACAGAAGCCGTGCGCAAACAAGGCATCAAGATGGGTTTCTATTACTCCCTGCCCGAATGGACCAGTCCCATCCACCGTTGGTATGAAGACCCCGACGAGAACATTGGCACCTACGTCGACACGCACATGATTCCGCAATTCAAGGAACTCATCACGCGCTACGAGCCTACCGTACTCTTCACCGATGGCGAATGGCGCAACAGTGCCGAGCAGTGGCACGCCACCGAATTGATTTCGTGGTACTACAACACCGTGGGCGACGATGCCATCGTCAACGACCGCTGGGGCAACGGCGGACAGCATGGTTTCCGCACGCCCGAATACAGCGCAGGAATCACCCTCACCGACCGTCCCTGGGCAGAATGCCGTGGCCTAGGCCGTAGCTTCGGCCTCAACCGCAACGAGCCTTTGGACAACTACCTGACCTCCGACGAACTCATCCGCCATTTCTGCGTCCTCGTGGCAGCAGGCGGTGGCATGACACTCAACGTAGGTCCCGCCGCCGATGGCAAGATACCATTGTTGCAGCAAGAACGCCTACTTGACCTCGGCAAATGGCTCGACATCAACGGAGAAGCCATCTACGGCACACGCCCTTACAAGAAATTCTATGAGATGAAGCCCGTCACCATATCGCGCACCGACGAGCAAATCGACTTCGACTGGAAGCGCAACTCGCCCGGCCCCGCCATCAGCTGCGACCATTTCCAGGCGCATTGGCAAGGCGTGTTCTCCTGCCCTGCCGACACCTACACCTTTGAAATCCAAACCGACAACAAGGCCAAGTTGGTCATTGATGGAAAGACCCTCATCGAAGACACGCGAAAGAGCAATTCGGGCAAGACGAAACTCACGCAAGGCCAACACAGCATCGAAGTCTTTTACGAAGAGGACGAACTCGAAGCCACCATTGCGCTATATTGGTCGTCAAAAAAGATGGAAAAACAAGTGATGCACGACTTCCGCATGGGTGCTATGCTACCTGCACAAGGCTTGAAAGCCACTTACACCTGCGAGCAGCCCTGCGTTTGCTATACACAAGGCAAGGACGCGCTTTACGCCATCGCGCTTGATTATCCTGAGGAGCAACTGGTTTTGGTCCTTGACAGACCAGATAATGATATGAAAGTTACGTTGTTGGGTTGCGATAAAGCTTTACCATGGGAATATAAGGATGGTCAACTCATCATCCACACAAGCCAACTGAAGTACAGTGACTTGAAGAGCACAGCGGCTTGGGTGTTCAAGATGAAATGAAAAAAGCGGCGATGCCGCTTTTCCAATTCCTACTCCTTAATACCTTGATAGCCAAGGATACGGCTGGTGCCCGTCGGCATCCGCTTGACATAGAAGCGTTCGTCTTGCTGCACGAACTTGAAATGCAACAAATCACCTTGCGGGAAGCAATCAATGACCCCATAGCGATACCAATACGATTGATAAGAGAAGTCTTGTGTTTTCAAGAAGGTGATCTTCTTTCCATTCCTGAGGATGGCGGTGTTGAAGCCGTCGAAATAGTTGCTATTGCCCCATTTCCCGACAAACTGCGCAGGGTCCTTCAAGCTGTAGGCTTTCACAACAAACATTTTGTCGTTCTTCGGCTTCACCTCAAGCACTTTTTGAAGGATGACTTTTTCGTCCAGGGCAACCTCGACATAGAGCCAATGATAAGGATTGCCCGTGTTTTCCCATATCGGGGTGAAGTGGGCCGACGCCGTGGTCGAGTCGTTCACAATGACCGTGTAGTCGCCCTGCATAGTGCGATAAAACTGCTTGGCGTCTTCCACCGTAAACTTTTGCTTTTGTGCAAAGCCGCCAAACCCTATCATGAGTGCGGCCAATATCAATGCAAGTCTTTTCATTTCATTTGTTTTTTTCATCAGAACGACAATGTAAGCCCGAGTGACGGAAGGACAGGCAGTTGCCGTGCCACATCGCTGGTGATCAAGTTGACGTAAAACACGTTGTTACGGTTGTAGACGTTGGTCACACTGAGGTCGACCTCCAGCATGACGTGCTCCGTGAAGAAGAACTTACGCTTCACGTCGATGTCGAAGCGATGGTAGGTGGGCAGACGGCCTTGGTTCAGTTCGCCATAGAGCACGCCCAGTTCGCCGTTGGTGGTGGTATAGTCGAAGTTGATGCCATTCTGGAAGGAATAGTACTCATAGAAGCCTTGCACCTGGGTGAACGGGAAGCCTGTGCCGAAGTTCCATCGTCCGCTGAACTCCCACTGGCGCTTTGAGCCTGCGGTGTAGGTCAACAAGATGTTGATGTTGTGACGGCGGTCGAAGTGAGGGGCATATTGCACCATCTCCACGCCACCTTCCACGGCCTTTTCATATTCTCTGGTCACAAAGCCCAACGCATAGACGGCCCACAAATACCAATGCTGGTTTTCAAACTTCAACGAAATATCGCAGCCATAGGCATCTCCCGTTTCCTTGATGAAGTCTTTCTTCAACAGGTCGGGGATGTGGGAGTTTTGCTCCGTTTCAGCGTAAATCTTATTTCTGTTGATGTTGGTCAGCTGTACGAAGTCTTTCCAGTAGCCTTCCACATTCACAGTGATGTTTTTATTCACATCAAATTCGGCGCCCAGGATAAAATGATTGGCCTTTTGAAGGTAGCTCTTGATAGGCTTCCCATTAAAGGTATTAGGCATGTTGTCGACGCCAGAAAGGAAGCCATAGAACAGGTTGACCACATCGCGGTCGCTGGTGGCGGCCACGAAGTTTTGCGAATACATGCCTGCTGCCGCTTTAATACGAAGCCAATCGGTGGCGTTATATTTGAGAGCCAGACGAGGCTCCGGAGACAATCCACCGAGGCTAACAGAAGGATAATATTGCAAACGGAAGCTAGGCTCGATCAAGAACTTGCCCAAGGAGGCCTTATACTTCACATAGACGCCCAACTCCGTTGAGTTCTCGTCCTCACCTCCAATCTTTTGATGGCCATAGACGCTATAGGTTTCGTAGTTCGTAGTATAACCCAACATCTCAATACCATACTTCAGCGTGCTCTTTCCAAAGAACTGCGTGAAGTCGAATCCTGCATTAAAGCCGCTGATATTGCTTTTACGGGCCGGGCTGCTCTCATCGATCATCCAAGAAGAATAGGAGGAATAGGCAATGTTACCTTCAATCATCACAGGCGCTTTGCCGGGTATCACCAAGAAATTGGCGCCGGCACCATAGGAATTCCAGCCGAAGTCCGACAAAGCCTTGTAATTATTCACGCGGTCACGGAAATAAAAGCCAAAGAAATTCACCTTACTGCCATTGGGGGCGTTGATAGAAATCTTGCCGTACACATCCTGGAAGTTAAAAGGCAGGACAGTGTCGTAAGCAGGCCTGATGATCGTATCGTTTGGCTGAAAGACCGTGTCGTTCCGATGGCCCATAAACGCAGCAAACATAGGTTTATAAATGGCTCGGCTGGTCTGCTCCAGATAGGAGTTTTTGGCAGAGAGGATAAACGACACCGAGACATCATCGGGCGTCTTGGCTTTCTTCAGGGGACCTTCCAGCAGCACCCTAGCACCAAAGGTGTTACCACCAACTTTACCCGAGATGCGTTTCTTGTTACCATCGCGGGTGGAGATGTCCATGACGGATGAGATACGTCCACTATATTCGGCACCAAAGCCGCCCGTGTAGACATCGGCATTGCGGATAATGTCAGTATCGAACACCGAGAACAGCCCGATGGAATGGAAGGGGTTGTAAACCACCATGCCATCGAGAATCACCTTGTTTTGGATAGGCGAGCCGCCACGGATGTAGAGCTGACCACCTTGGTCACCCGTGAAGACGACACCGGGCACCACTTGAAGGTATTGGGCAAAGTCGGCCTGTCCACCCACGCTCGGTATCTTGGTGATGGTTTTGGGCGTCACCGTGATGACCGAAGTCTTCGTCTCCGTGCGAGCCTCGATCTTGTCAGCTGTAATCGTCACCGTTTCCAGCTGCTGGCTCGTCTCTTTCAGGTAATACTTGCGGCTGAAGGTTTGGCCTTTCGACAACGAGAAGTTCTCAGAAATGGTGTCATAACCCACACTGGTAATCAGCAACGTATAATGTCCGTCGGGAATACGGTTAATGTTGAAATAGCCGTTCTCGTTGGTTGAGCCGCCATAGGTAGTACCTTTCAAATAGACATTGGTGAACATCATCGGCTCGCCCGTGGATTCCTCATACACGAAGCCTTTGATGGTATTGTCTTGTGCCCAAAGGGTAAGTGTCCCCACAAGAAGAAATAAAGTCGTGAGAAGCAGTTTGGAGAAATAACGATTACTCATAGCGATATCAGATAATTTATACTTATGCAAACCTAGTATTGAATTGCAAAAATACAAATTATTTCAAACAACCGCTCAAAATAGTAAAAAAAACGCTTGAAATGAGAAAAATTCGTCTTTATCCAACTTATTACCCTATTTCACAAACGCATCAGGGCAAGTTAAAAGAAATGGGAGAAAAAGCTGTGAAACCAGCTGTGGGTGGCCTCATAGTGATACAAGAGGACACTGCCGCACAAGGTAAGGACCAACAGGATGGCTTTTATCCAATCCTTTACAGGCAGCACCATAACTCCGATGAGGATGAGCATCATGGGCCAAAGACGCCACAAAAGGGTCCAACTGAACTCAAAGACGTTGCAAGCGGCCAGAAGGGCGACCACTCCAATAAAAAGGAGGATGATTCCTGTAAACAAATTCCTGCTTTTCATGATTGCTTAGCTTTAGGGAGGATTAAGATAAGTCCGAGAACGATCAGGGCGATGGGCCATATCATCTGCCAATTGAATTCAGGCACAAAGCGGTGTAGCAATCCCAGCGCGCCCAATCCGATGAACGTCAAGCCAATTACCATGCTACCGCTGTTCTTCTTTGGCGCTTGGGATGTCTCTGAAACGAAAGTCTCAACGCCATCGGACGATGGCTCAAAGCGGCCTGCGGGCATCACAATCCAGAGGATGATGTAGAGCCAGAGTCCAGTGCCGGCAAACAGGATCATAAAAGCCAACAGGAGTCGCAACAGCGTGGCATCCATGCCGAAATAATTAGCCAATCCGGCGCAAACGCCGCCAATCACTTTGTGTTGGGTGTCTCTTTGAAGTTTCTTTTCCATCGTTGTCTTGTTTTTTGTTGTTTAACAATTGAACCGAAGTCACATTATCAAACATTGTGCAAATAACGCCATTTTCTTCCAAATTGTCATGCTTTCGTGTGGGTTGTAACCTTGCAACCTCGCAAATGACATAAAAAAGGCCGTTCCGAAGAACGGCCAATGACTATGAAAAACAAAACATTATTTCAATTAGGTCTTACTTCCTCACGATGAACTTCTCGGTCCTTACGGTGCGACCATCAACCTTAAGGTTGCAGAAATAAATGCCTTCGGTAAGGTCAGCCACCGACAAGACGGCTTGACCTTGTAAACTGTTCAGATCCTGGCTCATCACCTCTTGGCCCAGCAGGTTGTAGACCGAAACGGAGGCGTTGACAGCGCTGGGCAGTTCATAGTTGAACCGTACCACCGACGAAGCGGGATTAGGATAGGCATGGCCCAAAACCACCTGGTTCTCATCAATGCCCTCAGCGCCATAGGCGAACCACATTTCAAGGCAGATGGCATTGTCGGGGTCATCCGAAGGATAGGCATAGTAACGTACAATGGAAGTGCCGACAAGGAAGTTTGCAGGGTCTCCCGAATACGTGGGGTCGATTTGATGATGGAAAGACAATAGGCCTGCCAACGAAACCGAATTACCTTCCAACTCGTTGGGACGGCTGATGGTCACCGTCGGGTCGTAGCAACTGCCCCAGCAGAAAGAATTCTCTGTGCCAGGAACCATTTGGATTTCTTCCTTCATGACCACCACCGAAAGCGTTTGGTTGGTTAGATTCCTGAGTTGCATTTCCTGCGCCAATTCACCTGTCATATTAGGTTCAGAAGGGCAGATATAGACCTCATTGTTGGCGAAGACTCGTCCATCCAACTCAAACTGCAAGGTCTGTGCTGACGCAAAGGCTACTAAAACCAAAAAAGCAAGGGTAAAAATAGATTTTTTCATCATAGCGTATAATTTTAATTGTTCATTTATTCCTAATTCAACCTGCAAAAATGCAAAACTTTTCCCAATCTTGCAACAAAAACATTGCCATTTTTTGAAAAATATCTATTTTTGTGCAGAAAAAAAGAGACAAAACCATACGCACATGAAAAGATTTACCATCATCATTGCATCTTTATTGATGCTGCTCTCCTTGCAAGCCAACGCACAGAACCAACGTATTCTGCTGCTCGAGAGCTTTACCAACACGGGCTGTGGTCCCTGCGCAGCCTACAATCCTGCCATGGACGCGCTCATCGCTAACAATGCCGACAAGATTGCGGCCATCAAGTACCACGTGAACTGGCCTTCTGCCACCGACCCCATGTACCTGCACAACACAGCGGAGAATGGCGCTAGGACAAGCTACTATGGCGTGAATTCCGTGCCTCATGTCGTCATTGACGGCAACCGTTTCAATGGTTCACCAGGTTCGATAAACCAAAGCACCATCAACCAATTGGTCGCCATAACATCGCCCATGGAGCTATGCTTGTCCTACGAGGTGGACGCCACTGCAAATACCATCACCGTGCATGTGATGGGACGTGTCACCACCGACATCAATGCAAGCTGCAAGTTGTATGTGGGCGTCATCGAGAAGGAGATCCACTTCACCTCGGCACCCGGCCCCAATGGCGAGCGTGACTTCTATAGTGTGATGAAGAAAATGTTACCCAGTTCAAGCGGCACCTTGCTTGGCACATTGGCAGCCGACGACTATTTCGCCTATACCTTCAGCTGGGAGCTGGCCAACATCTACAACATGGACCAGTTGGACGCCATCGCCTGGGTGCAGAACACCACCACGAAGGAAGTGTACCAAGCCTGCAAGTCGAGCCAGACCTTTGTGCCTTTCTATGCCAACGAAGCCTGCGCAAGCGATATCAGTAACATGAAGAGCGTCAACTGCAGCGGTGTGGCACATCCTGAGTTCTTACTGACCAACAACGGCAGCAACACCTTGACCTCAGCCGAGCTGGAAGTGGTCATCAACGGTGAAACGATGAAGACCATGACCTGGACCGGCAACCTTCCCACCCTTGCCTCGGAAGTCGTCGAATTGGGCGAAATCAGCTTCTCCTTTGAAGACGAAAACACCCTCGAAGTGAGAGTCGCCAGCGTCAACGGCAGCGATGACGACATCCCAGCCAACAACATCGCTTCCTATGACTTCGAAGGTGCTCCCGACATTGCGGGCAGAGAGCTGAAACTCACTATCCGCACCGACACCAATCCACAGGAAACCACATGGCGTGTGACCAACCTGGCCACTGGCGAAGTGATTCTCGAAGGCGGCCCTTACGACACACCTAACCACAAATATGACGAGACCCTTATCGTGACAGAAGACGGATGCTTCGACTTCACCATCTTTGACGCAGGAGGTGATGGCTTATCGGGCAGTGGCGTTTACGGTCTGAGAGCAGGCAACATTACCCTTTTCTCTGGAAAGAGATTTGGCTCTAGCGAAAGCAACGAGTTCGGCTACGAAGTGGTGGCAGGCACCGAGGAGGTCCACAACGTCACGACGAGCATCTACCCCAACCCCACTTCGGGTGTGGTTAACATCGTCAGCAAAGGCGAGCAAAACGTCACCATATATAATATTGTCGGTCAGCGCGTCTTCGAAGGCGTGAGCAATGGTCACCTACAAATCGACATGAAGGCCTACGGCACTGGCATCTATGCCATCCAGGTGGGCGACACGATACAGAAAATCGTGGTGAAATAATGCTCAAACACGTTCATTTAGAACAGATTGACTCAACCAACGCCTACCTGCAACGGAAGCAGTCGGAGGCCGACATCCGCAACTGGGTGGTGAGTGCCGACGAGCAAACCGCTGGCAAAGGCATGGGGAGCAACAGATGGGAAAGTGAGGTTGGAAAGAACCTCACTTTCTCTTTGGCTTTGGACATGGGTTTTCTGCCTGCCGAGCGACAGTTCCTGCTCTCCGAGGCCGTGCCCTTGGGGATTGTGGAGGTGCTGGACGAATATTTTGAAGGCATGTCATACCGAGGCCTGCTGCCCATAGATACGCTCCCTCCTTCCGTCGGTCGGTATGACATGGACAGCAGGGCGAGTGTATCTATGCCTTCAAGATTCAGCATCAAGTGGCCCAACGACATTTATTACGGAAACCACAAGCTCGCTGGCATCCTCATCAACAGCACGATAAAATCCAACATGATGGACGTCTCCATCATCGGCATCGGACTGAATGTCAACCAAATGAAGTTTCAAGGCTGGCCGACACACCCAATTTCACTCAAGATGATAACGGGCAAAGATCATGATTTGCAGCCGCTTTTGGAACGAATCGCGGAACGCATTATAATAAAGGTGGAACAACTGAAGTCCGACCCGAGTATCATCGAGCAAGAATACCTAAAACGATTGTTCCGCTACCGTACTTGGGCGGATTACGAGGTGAACGGGAAAGTTATGCGGCTGTTTATGACAGGGATAGACGCATTCGGGCGGCTGATGATGACTGACGAAGGAAACAATTCCTATTGTTTTGACATTAAGGAAATTAAATTCATTATTTAAGAATGTTTTCCTTTATAAAAGAGACGCGATAAATCGCGTCTCTACAAAAAGAACAGCCGACGATGAGTCGGCTGTTTTTGTATTGCGATGAAACGATTTGTGACAGATTGGTTTCAGATCGGTTTCCCTTAACTCCACCTGTCGCTCCAGGCCTGTTGGTCCTTACGCCATTCCTTCAGCGACTGCACATCCTCTTCGGTGACGTATTTCTCTTCAACGGCCTTGTGAATCAGTGTCTCGTAGTTCGACAAGGTGACCAACTGGCAGTTCTTCTCCTCGAAGTTCTTCTTGGCGAGGTCCATCTGGTAGGTGAAGATGGCCAACATACCTTTCACCTCAGCACCGACCTCACGCAAGGCGTCCACTGCCATAAGGCTCGACTTGCCTGTGGAGACCAAGTCCTCGATAACTACCACCGACTGGCCCGCGTTGATGACGCCCTCTATTTGGTTCTGCATGCCGTGCGACTTCTTCTCGGAGCGCACATACACGAAGGGCAGTCCCAGTTCCTGCGCCACCAAGGCGCCTTGAGCGATGCCCCCTGTGGCCACGCCTGCGATGACATCAGGTTTGCCAAAGTTTTGCACCAGCTTCTCCACAAACTGCTGGCGGATGTAGGTACGCACGGCAGGATAGGAAAGCGTGACGCGGTTGTCGCAATAGATAGGGCTTTTCAGTCCCGAGGCCCAGGTGAAGGGGGCGTTAGGGCTGAGTTTCACGGCCTTGATCCTGAGCAGATGCTGGGCCAATGTCAATGCTGAGTCTTCGTATTTCATGGTTGTTGAGCTTTATCGAAATAATCGTATCTTTGTCGCCTAAACAATGTTTCTCAAAAACAGGCTACAAATGTACAAGATTTTTCACGAAAACAAAGCCTTGATTTTTCCAAAAATCGAGGGCAACGCTTTGAAATTCGATGCAACTCCCCTAGAATCTGATAGATACAATGCAGAACTTTTATGCGAATTTTTGCCCGAATGGCTCGACGACCACGACCCAGGCGACACTTTCATCCATGAAGTGGGCGAAAACGCCGTGGCTTTGGCCTTAAAAGAGACCTTCAAGATGGCACCGGCGGCAGGAGGTATCGTAGTCACAAACGGCAAGTTCGTCAGCATCGTGCGCCACGGCATCCCCGACCTCCCCAAGGGACATATCGAGCAGGGTGAGACGCCCGAAGTAGCCGCCATACGCGAGGTAGAGGAAGAGACAGGAATCGCCAGCATAAAGATTATCAAGGATTTGCCTTCCACTTGGCATTGCTACCTGGAACATGGACAGTGGACTTTGAAGCGCACCTACTGGTATCTGATGAGCACCACCGAGGTCCTTCAAGCCACACCGCAGACTGAGGAAGGCATCACGGAGATAAAACTTATTGGGAATGAAGAGGTTGAGAATTTCTTGAAAAACACTTTCCGATCGATAAGTGAAATTTTAGCCCAAGAATTGCGTCAAGTTGTGACAAAGTAATACTTTTGCAGGCTGAAAACACTACACAATGAAAAGAATAGCCGTATTCCCCGGTTCCTTCGACCCCATCACCTTGGGTCACCGCAGCATCGTTTTAAGAGCCCTCCCCATGTTCGACGAGATCTATGTCGCCGTCGGCATCAACATGGAAAAGCGTTCCACCTTTGACTTGCAAGACCGCATCAAGTGGTGCGAAGCCGTCTTTGCCGACTACCCTAACGTGAAGGTGGAGAGCTACGAAGGCCTCACTGCCGACTTCTGCAAGAAAGTGGGCGCCAACACCATCATCCGTGGCCTGCGCTGCGGTAGCGACTTCGAGTACGAGAACATGATCGGCCACGCCAACAAGCGCCTGCACCCCGAGCTGGAAACCATCTTTTTGCTCACCGAGAGCGAGTTGGTGGGTGTGTCGTCGAGCGTCGTGCGCGACATCTACAAGAACGGCGGCGACACTTCCAAGTTCCTGCCCGCGGAAGTCATATTGCCAGAGAGATAAAGCAGCTTTTTTGAAGGCTTGTCATACCGAACGGAGCAGTCTATAGATACACTCCCTCCTTCGTCGGTCGGTATGACATAGGCTGCAGAGTGAGTGTATCTATGCCTTCAAAAAAGACTACCTCAGCAATAATCACTTTGTTTTTTCGTTCTAATCACATGAAGCGAAGGATTATCACTATATTCTTATCTCTGCTCTTCATTACGGCAACCGCCCAAAATGTGACGATTACCGGAAGGAGCAACAAAACCAACGCCTTGATTAGGCTCTTCGCATACGAAGACCTCGTCAATGAGGAAGGCATTCTCGTCGACCAAAGACAGACCGACGCCAAGGGGCATTTCATCCTCGAAGGTCAGGTGAAGGAGATACTTCCCGCCCGCATCTATGTCGGCCTGGAGTATGTCGACCTCGTCCTTACGCCCAATGCCAGCTACGACATTGAGATCATCGTACCCGAGCAAAAGGAAAACGTCTCCTATTTTGAAAAAGAACTGCCCACCATCCGTGTGAAGCGCGCCACCGACAAAGGCATCTACCGGCAGATCATCTATTCCGAGGAGATCATCAACGCCTACATGATGGAGCACTTCAGCCAGATCTACCGTGGCCGTCAGGTGCGATACATCGACTCCATCCAAAACGCCATCAGCCGCGAGGTGCCCGACATCAAAAACGACTATGTGAAAAACCACAACCGATATAAGATAGCCGCTATCAAGTTGGGTATCAGCAGCGACGGCGGCAAGCGCATCATCAAGGAGTACTTTGATGGGCAGCCCGTGCTCTACACCCAGAGTGCCTACATCGACCTGTTCAAGGAGTTGTTTGAAGGCTACTTCAACAGCGCATCATTCGACAGTCACCTGGTCAACGAGGCCTTCACGGAAGGCCCTGTGGCACTCAAGAAACACCTTGCCACCGACCCGCTGATGGCGAACAACCCACGCTTGGGAGAGCTCATCACCATTTACAATTTACAGAAACTCTGCCATGGCGACCGCAACACAAGCCGCCTCGCCAAGGAACACTTGAGCCACATCAAGGCGCAGACCAAATATGCCGAGCACAAGACCATCATCAGCAACATCTTCGCGAAGCTGGAGCGCCTCGCCCCTGGCACCGACGCCCCTACATTCACCTTGAAAGACAGCGACGGCAACGACGTCAACCTCTCCGACTACAAAGACGGCTTGGTGCTGTTGCAGTTCGTTGACGGCATGTCGCCCATCGGCGAGCACCAGTTTGCGGAATTGCGGAACCTCCATTACCAGTGGCAAGACTCGGTGCAAATCCTCACCATCGCCACGCACGACAAGATGGGATTCTACAAGCAACTATTCTCCGAAAAGCGGCAGAGCTGGCCCCTCCTCGACCTCGGCGACAACATTCTGCTTTTGGAAGCCTACAATGTCCGCACCTTCCCCGAGTACATCCTTATCAAGCGCAACAACAAGATTGGCGAGGCGCCGGCACCAAGCCCAGAGAGGTATTTAGGGGAACGGGTGACGAAAATGTACGGCAAGTAAATCTCCAAAAACGGAAAAAGTCCCTTTTTCACCCCTTAAAATCATAGAATAATTCCCTTTTTTAGGCTGAAATTTTCGGAAAAAGTCCCCTTTTTGACCTATAAAATTATGGAAAAAGTCCCTTTTTTAGGCAAAAAATTTCGGAAAAAGTCCCTTTTTGTTGCAGGAATGAAACTATATATTGATGATTATCAATCTATTGACAAACCTTCCATCTCCGTCCTTAGATCATCCAGTATTTTGCCGTTGTAACTGAAAAACTTTGGACCTTGATACGCTCCTGATGTGTTACGTTTTTCTTCTGGCATAAATGTTCCGACGAAAGGAGACAATTTATATATCCTGCCTTCATACTCAATTTGGTCATCACTTGCCACTTTCACTTTAATGCCTGTAGGAATAAAAGTCAAAACTGCACCAATTGGAATGTTTACCATGCTGAACTTAAAACGCGGTCTCGCTTTCTTGTGAGGTTCCCCCTCATCCTTTGTCTCTTCACGCTTTTGAATAGGCTGATTGTCCTTATAGAGAATTACTTCGGCATCATCGATTGTTGAAGCAATATCATTAAAAATATCAAGAGCTATTTGAGGAGCAACGTTAAAGAACTCGCGATTTTGACGAATGCGCAAATCCGTAAGACGATCGATGGTTTTATGGACCAATTTCTCAACCTCATTATATTTGCAGGTTTTCATGGTCGCAAAAATCTCAAACGGCAATGGAACCGCCGTGTTATCCAATTCCTTGGATCGTACATCAACAGGTCGCGAACTCTTTCCAATCTTAACCCAGTCTTCCTTGAAACTAGGGTTCGTCAAGATATACACATAACCTTGTTTTGAATCATTTTGCATGGTCGTCTGTTTTTAATGGCAACAAAAATACAACTTTTTCTTAAAATGAAAGAACGGTTTGTTTCGCTTATGTCTACCAAAATCATACTTACGCCAAAGGTACGTTCCACTTCGCCACAGGCACAACATCTATCCTATAACCATCTTTCTCAATGCAGCGTTCCTCGTTGTTCGTCACAATAACAAGATGGCTGCAATTCAGCTCTTCTGCACATTCGGCAAGGCTGTCCACCTCCCGCTTTTCTGTCTTGGCATTGCTCATATCATAGCAAACCTGCACTAGCTGTTCTATGTGCGTGCCTTTGCGCAAGACGAAATCCACTTCTTTGTCGTTGCGCGAACGATAATAAAACATGGTCTTATCGGTGTCATACCCTTGCCTCAGCAGCTCGACGAATACCTGGTTTTCGAGCAAACGTCCAAGGTTGTCACTCAAAGAGAAGGCTTTGGCAGCAACAAAACCATTGTCAACTACATAGACTTTACGAGGCGCCTTTTTCATCAACTTCAGCTTGTTGTTATAACGCGGCAGATAATAGAACAGGTAAGGCTCATGCAAATAGTCCATGAACTTTTTGGTCGTGTTGACGCTGGAGAAGCCTAATTCCTCAGTCAGTTCATTGGCACTTACGGGATTGCAGAAATTGGAGACCAAATACAAAGCCAAATCATTTAAGTCCGTGACGTTTCTGACACTATGGCGTTTTGCCACATCTTTCCACACGATGGAATCAAACAAGGTATCAAGGTAGGTACGTGTCAACTGGCGCGATGCCACCACCTCAGGATAGCCGCCATTCCTCAGATAGTCGTCCATCAGCGCAGAGGCGTCTGCTTGTTGTTCATGATTCAACTTACTGAGGTCCAGTTTATTCCAGTCGAAAAACTCCTCAAGGCTGAAAGGCAACATTTCAACTTTCAGGTACTTCCCCGTCAGCGCCGTAGCCATCTCACTTGATAGCATCTTGGCATTGCTTCCCGTAATGACAAGGTTTTTCCCCAACCTGTAAAGCTCGCTGACCCACAAATCCCACGCGTCAAGATTCTGAACCTCATCAAGCAAGAGGTACTCGTAACCCGGGTACACGTCATCCAGCATCCGCATAACCAAGTCGGCATCCCAAGCATCCAACAGCTGCTGACTATCAAAGTTCAAATAGGCAAAATTCCTGTTTCGCAACATCAGCAGAGCCTGCGTAGATTTGCCCACACGACGAGGCCCTGTTATCAACTTGATAAGGTGGCTGTTCAGCAACAAATCCATATCTTGGTTGCTCCGACGTTCCAGATAAGGACGCGAAAGCAGTTCATCACGCTCTTTTCGTTGATTCTGAAGGATGGTCTTCATATTCTTTCTTCTTATTTCGCTGACAAAAATACAACTTTTTATTCATTTTATTCATCCTATTGCACAAAAAACATACTTTTTTATGCAGTACAGAACATTTATTGCATAAAATCGGATGTTTTCGCACGATGATTTGAACTATCGTCATCTTAAAGTCATGCAAAATAGCAACTTTCCACTGCCTTTTTGGCACATTTTTCCGACAATTCACGGAAAAACCCTACCTTTGCACGAATTTTGCGAAAACCGCAAACTATCTAATTGTCAATTATCAATTCTAAATTATCAATTACACATAAATGGGATTTTTCAAGAAACTCTTTGGCGACAAGGCCTCACGCGACAACAAGGCCCTGGAACCTATACTCCAAAAGACGCTCAAGGCTTACGACGAAATCGTGAAACTCGACATCGACAGCCTGCGTCATAAGACCGTAGAATTCAAGGAATACATCAAGAACAAGACCGCTGCCGAGGTGGCCGAAATCGCCGAGCTGAAAGCCAAGGCCGAAGCCAACCCCGACATGGAGCCCGACGAGAAGGAGAAACTCTACAACCAAATCGACAAGCTGGAAAAGCTGGAGCTTGACCACATCGAAGAGGCGCTGAACGAGATCCTGCCAGAGGCGTTCTCGGTGGTGAAAGCCGCCGCCAAATACTTCTGCGAACACGAGACCGTGGAGGTGACTGCCACCGACCTCGACCGCGAGTTGGCTGCCAAATACGAGCACGTCACCATCGTGGGCGACAAGGCCTACTACAAGAACAGCTGGATGGCTGGTGGTAACATGGTCACTTGGGACATGGTGCACTACAACTGCCAGATTATCGGCGGTATCGTGCTGCACCAAGGCAAGATCGCTGAGATGGCAACCGGTGAAGGTAAGACCCTCGTGGCTACGCTGCCCGTCTACCTCAACGCCCTCGCCGGCAAAGGCGTGCATGTGGTCACCGTGAACGACTACCTGGCCAAGCGTGACTCGGAGTGGATGGGCGCGATGTATGAGTTCCTCGGCCTCACCGTCGACTGCATCGACAAGCACGAGCCCAACTCGGCCGCACGTCGCCGCGCCTACAACTGCGACATCACCTACGGTACCAACAACGAGTTCGGCTTCGACTACCTGCGTGACAACATGACAGGCAACCCCGAAGAACTGGTGCAACGCAAACACCACTACGCCATCGTCGACGAGGTCGACTCCGTGTTGATCGACGATGCCCGTACGCCTTTGATCATCAGCGGTCCCACGCCGCGCGGCGACCAGCAGGAGTTTGACCAGCTGAAGCCTGACGTCGTGAAGCTGTATGAAGCCCAAAAGCGTTATGTGACCACGATTCTGGCCGAAGCCAAACGCATCCTCACCGACCCCAACGCCACCGAAGACGAGAAGAAACACGGCGCCGACCAGCTCTTCCGCGCCTACCGTGGCTTGCCCAAGAACAACGCCCTCATCAAGTTCCTCAGCGAGGAAGGCATGAAGAGCCTGATGCAGAAGACCGAGGGCTTCTATATGCAGAACCGTAACGAGAACATGCACATCATCGACGACGAACTGTATTTCGTCATCGACGAGAAACTGAATACCGTCGTCCTCACAGACAAGGGCAGTGAGCAGCTGGCACAAGCCTACAACGACCCGTCGTTCTTCATCATCCCTGACGTGGGTGCCGAAGTCGCCGACTTGGAGCACTCCGACCTCAGCAACGACGAGAAGGTGCTGCGCAAGGCCGAGCTGATGCGTAACTTCGCCGAGAAGTCGGAGCGTCTGCACACCGTGCAGCAGCTGCTGAAGGCCTACACCTTGTTTGAGAAGGACGTCGACTACGTCATCATCGATAACAAGGTGAAGATCGTGGACGAGCAGACGGGCCGTATCATGGAAGGCCGCCGTTGGAGCGACGGTCTGCACCAAGCCGTGGAGGCCAAGGAAAACGTGAAGGTGGAAGCCGCCACGCAAACCTACGCCACCATCACCTTGCAGAACTACTTCCGTATGTACCACAAGCTGGCCGGTATGACCGGTACCGCTGAGACGGAGGCGGGCGAGTTCTGGGACATCTACAAACTCGACGTCGTCGTCATCCCGACCAACCGCCCCATCGCCCGTATCGACCAGGAGGACATGATCTACAAGACCAAACGCGAGAAATACAACGCCGTCATCGACGAGATCCAGAATCTGGTCAAGGCAGGCCGTCCCGTGCTGGTGGGTACCACCTCAGTGGAGGTCTCCGAGTTGCTCAGCCGCATGCTGACGCGTAAGGGCATCCCGCACAACGTGTTGAACGCCAAGCTGCACTTCAAGGAAGCACAGATCGTCAAGGAAGCCGGTCAAGCGGGCACCGTGACCATCGCCACCAACATGGCAGGTCGTGGTACCGACATCAAGCTCGGCCCTGGCGTGAAGGAAGCCGGCGGTCTGGCCATCATCGGCACCGAGCGTCACGAGAGTCGCCGTGTCGACCGTCAGCTGCGCGGTCGTTCCGGCCGTCAAGGCGACCCGGGTAGCTCACAGTTCTACGTCTCATTGGAAGACAACCTGATGCGTATGTTCGGCTCCGAGCGTATCGCTGGCATCATGGACCGCATGGGCCTTGAGGAAGGCGAAGTCATCCAACACCCGATGATCACCAAGCAGATTGAGAAGGCACAGAAGAAGGTCGAAGAGAACCACTTCGGCGTACGTAAGCACTTGCTCGAATACGATGACGTGATGAACGCCCAGCGCGAGGTCATCTACAAGAAACGCCGTCACGCCTTGTTTGGCGAGCGTCTCTCCATCGACCTCAACAACATGATGTATGACTTCGGCGAGAAACTCATCGAAGGCTACCAGGAAGCCAAGGACTACGAAGGCTTCAAGATGGACCTGCTCTCCACCATGGGTATCGAGCCGCCCTTCGACGAGGAAGAATTCGACAGGCTGAAGACCAAGGAGCTGGCCGACAAACTGTTTAACGCCGCCCTCGAGCACTACCGCGAGAAGGCCCGCATCATCGGCGAGAAGACCTTGCCCGTCATCAAGAACGTGTACGAGAACCAAACCCACTTCGAGAACATCGCCATCCCGATCACCGACGGTAAGCGCGGCATGAACGTCATCGTCAACCTGAAGAAGGCTGTCGAGAACGGCGCCCGCGAGGTGAACCTCTGCATCGAGAAGAGCATCACCCTCGGCCTCATCGACAACGCCTGGAAGGAGCACCTCCGCGAGCTGGACGATCTGAAGGAGTCGGTGCAAAACGCCTCCTACGAGCAGAAAGACCCGTTGGTCATCTACAAGCTCGAATCGTTCAACCTCTTCAAGGCCATGTTGGAGAACATCAACGAAGACGTCATCTCGTTCCTGATGCGTGCCGACATCCCGACGCAAGACCCGAACACCGTGCGCGAGTCGCGTGCCCAGGGCATCGACCGCTCGAAGATCCGCGAGCAGCGTCAAGACCTGCTGGCGCAGTCGCACAGCGACACGCAGCAGCGAACCGTCACTCAGCCCATCCGCAAGGAAGTGAAGGTGGGCCGTAACGACCCCTGCCCCTGCGGTAGCGGCAAGAAATACAAGAACTGCCACGGACGCATGGAGGCTGCAGAGTAATCCATAAAAACAAAAACACCATGAAATACAACAGAGTATTATTAAAACTCAGCGGCGAGGCCCTCATGGGCAGCCAGCAATACGGCATCGACCCGCAACGTCTGAACGAATATGCCGACGAAATCATCGAAGCGGCGAAGGCCGGCGTACAAATCGGCATCGTCATCGGCGGCGGCAACATCTATCGCGGCCTGCAAGGTGCCTCGAAGGGCATGGACCGCATCCAAGGCGACTATATGGGCATGCTCGCCACCGTCATCAACTCGATGGCCATGCAGTCGACCCTGCAAGGCAAGGGACAGAAAGCCACCCTGCTCTCTGGTCTCTACATCGACCGCATCGCCGGCACGATGAGCAGCGCCAAGGCCATCCGTCTGCTTGAGGAAGGCCACATCGTGGTGATGGGTGCCGGCACCGGCAACCCCTTCTTCACCACCGACACCGGCTCGGCCCTCCGCGCCGTTGAGATCAAGGCCGACATCATCCTGAAAGGCACCCGCGTGGACGGCATCTACACCGCCGACCCCGAGAAAGACCCCACGGCGACCAAGTTCGAGCACATCACCTATGACGAGGCCTACCAGCGCAACCTGAAGGTGATGGACATGACGGCTTTCACCATGTGCAAGGAAAACGACATGCCGATGTATGTCTTTGACATGAATACGCGCGGCAACCTGATGAAGGTGTTGCGCGGCGAGAACATCGGAACCTTGGTCACCAAATGAGGACCCGCAAAAACCATCTGCGTAAGACCCACAACGTGCCGAACAAGAGGCTGGATTACATCCTCTTGGGCGTCATCATGGTGGTGGCGGCGGTGCTGAGGCTATGGAAGCTGGGCCAGGTGCCTTTCATGCACGACGAGTTCAGCGCCTTGTTGCGCACCCGCTTCGACAACTTCCACGACTTCATCCAACAGGGTGTGATGCCCGACAGCCATCCCATCGGGGTGCAGCTGTTCCTCTGGGGCTGGGTGAGGCTCTTCGGCTGGAGCGAGCTGTGGGTGAAGCTGCCCTTCGTGCTGATGGGCATCGGCTCTATATACCTTATTTATATTATAGGGCGGCAGTGGTTCAACCGCAAGGTGGGTCTGTTTTCGGCAGCCTTCTTTGCCGTCAGCCAGTTCACGGTGTTTTATAGCCAGCTGGCGAGACCTTATTCGGCGGGCTTGTTTTTCGTGTTGCTGATGACGGTGTTTTGGCACAAGGTCGTCTTTGAGCCGAAAACGCCGACCAAGGGGACCTATGTCGGCTTAGCACTCTCGGCATGGGCCTGTTCGCTGATGCAGTATTTCTCCATCGCGCAGGCGGGACTCATCTTCCTAACAGGCTTGTTTTTCCTGCCCAAGGAACGTCGCAAGGCCTACTGGCTCAGCGGCATAGCGGCCGTGGTGTTGTTTGCTCCCACCCTGCCCATCTTCTGGCAGCAGCTCTTCGTGAGCGGCAGCATCGGTGGTTGGTTAAGTGCGCCCAAAGCCACCTTCCTCACCGACTTCATCCAATACACGATGAACTACTCCATGCTGTTCATGTTTGCCGTAGGCATCGTCATCCTCCTGCCCCTCATCCTAGGCAAGCGCAGCAAGCGTCGTCAGCCTTTGCGTTGGGCCGGCCTCGCCTGGTTTGTCGTCATCTTCGCCATCGCCTTCGTCTACTCCCTGCTCCGTGAGCCTATCCTCCAGCATAGCACACTGATATTCAGCTATCCTTTCATCATCATCGTGGCCTTCTCGTTGTTTGGCACACGCACCTTGTCGCCCTGGCAGACCATCGTAGTGGTGGCCGCCATCCTCTTCATCGGCACTGCCTCTTTGGTGATGGAACGCAGGCATTACGACCTGATGTACCACCAAGGCTTTGACCAGATTGCCGTTGAGATGCAGCAAGACAAACAACAATACGGCGACCAGATCCAGTTTGCCACAAGGACAGAAATCGGTGAGGCCGCAGAGTTCTATCAGGCGAAGACCGATGTCGACAACCGCATCGTCTTCAACCGTTACAGTGGCTTGGATGACTTCCACCAATGGCTCGACACGCACCGGGAAGCCACCATGCTCGGCTTTGGCTGGACCGACTACATGCACCCCATCTGGGAGGTGACCGCCGTGGGCAACTATCCATATCTCATCGAGAAGAAAGACTGGTTCACCTCGCGTTACCTCACCCTCAGCAAGACACCCGTCGAAGGCAGCCAGAGCCTACTCACCACGCTCTCCGACGAGCCTTATCCTTTCTATGGCCAGGAGTGGGGCAAGGCCTGTTTCCTTTGCTGCGACTCGTTGCCCGACGACGTGGAGGCCTTAGGCATCGTGGCCCATGTGAATTCGCTGGACAGCCTTCACAACTGCGTGGTGGTCATCGAGATACACGACACCGAGACCGATTCGCTCGTGTTGTGGCACAGCACCCCTATCGCGGAAGGACGTTATGCTGCTGGCGAGCACGTGTTGGCCGACGCCTTCAACTTCGACGAGGCGTTGCGGCCCCAAGGCAAGACCATCAAGACCTACCTCTGGAACCAAGGCCACGACCAGATGGTGCTGGAAAAGATAAGCTACTACACCACGAAGAAAAGCCCCGTCTTGACAGGACTATACGAGCCGTTGAACTAAGAAAGTTTTTTGGTACAATTTTTGTGAATTTTCTTTTCGTAACCAATAAATACTATTGTTATGAAAAAGACTATTGTGGTCCTTGCCATCGTGTTGATGACGATTACGTCATTTGCACAAGAAAACAAAGAAACATCAATTCGCGTCCCGAGCGGATACACAGGATTTTTGGAAACAGGCCTTGGTGGCGTTTGGACTCAATATGGAGTCGATGGCTATCTTTACAAGATATCAACAACGCACGGCTATCATTTCAATGACAAGTTCTTCGCCGGTCTTGGTGTCGGATATGAAATCGGCATCTTCAACACTCCTAAACTCATACCATTTTACGGTTCGTTTCGCTATGTGATTTTGCCAACCAAAATTGTAAGTCCTGTAGTAAGAGTCAGGGCTGGTGGCTATCACGCCCAGAAAAACTGGGGACCTTATGGTGACGTGGGCGTTGGCATCCGCTTC